>CANGTC010000041.1 GCA_947456505.1 Beijerinckiaceae bacterium | reverse complement strand
GACCATCTGGCGGTGCTGATCACCTTCACGCGCCCGCAGAACCAGAGCACCTTCCGCGACAACATGCGCTTCGACCGCATGGCCTTCAACATGCTGCGCGCCCACTTCACCGGCAAGGGCCCGGGAACCGTGGTGCCCGGCGGGCTGCACGCCTTCATCAAGACGAACCCGGAACTGGCTGTTCCCGACATCGAATTCATGTTCCGAGGCCTGCCCACCCACGCCCATCTCTGGTTCCCGGGTGTGCGCCCGGCCTATGAGGACGGCTATGGCATCCGTCCCGCCCTGCTGCATCCCGACAGCCGGGGCAAGGTGCTGTTACGCTCCTCCGACCCGCTGGATACGCCACGCATCATGTACAACTTCTTCTCGGCGCCCACCGATCTGCCCAAGCTGCGCGAGGGCTTCAAAATCGCCCGCGAAGTGGCCTACAGCAAGCCGATGGAGCCCTATCGCGGCGTCGAGAAAGCGCCGGGCGAGAAGGTGACGAGCGATGCGGACATCGACGCCTGGATCCGCAAGACCGTGATCACAGCCCACCATCCCGCCGGCACCTGCGCGATGGGCATCGGCCCCAACGCGGTGGTGGATCCAACCCTGCGGGTGCGCGGCGTGGAGGGGCTTCGCGTGGTCGACGCCTCCGCCATGCCGGACATGGTGGGCGCCCACATCAACGCCTGCGTCTTGATGATGGCGGAAAAGGCGGCGGACATGATCCGTGGGCACGCCGCACTGCCCGCGCTCGAGGACGCCTGAGGCGTTTTAACCCAGGGCCGGGGCGCTGGACATCGGCGCCCCGATGGCTTTTCATGACGCAAAGACGCGCTGAAAGATCGAGAGACGCCCATGTTGAACATAGCCGATGTCCTCCACTTCACCATTCCGGTGAAGGACCTTGATCGTTCCGAGCAGTTCTACGTGGGTCTGCTGGGCCTGCAGCGGGTACGCCGCACCGGCCATATGCTGTTCATGCGCTGCGGTTCTGCGAATTTCGTCCTGACCCTCTCGGAAAATCCCATCGACCCCAACAAGGGCGACAGGCACGAGATCCACACGGCCTTCCAGCTTACGGCCGAAAATTACGACAGCGCCAAGCAGACGCTGGCGGCGCACAATGTGCGGATCTTCAAGGAAGAAGATCGTCGCTCCGGCACTTTCCACGGTCGTAGCGCCTACTTCCATGACCCCGACCGCAATGTGATCGAGATCATCGATCTCGTGAGAGGGCCCGTCTTCGAAGGGCAGGACGCCTGACCCTGCCTCCCCCTGCAGGGCTTGCGGGAAAGATCCTGAAGCCCTATCGACGGACGATCATTGAACAAATCAACCGCCACATCCCGGAGGAACCATGAGCGAGGACATTATTGTCGCCTATGCTGGCGACGTTCTTGAGATCACCCTTAACCGTCCCGAGCGCGGCAATGGCATGTCCGATGACATGATCCGTCATCTCGCAGATGTGGTGGAAGCCGAGAACGAAAAGGCGCGGCTCATCGTTCTGCGTGCGAATGGCGATGATTTCTGCATCGGCCGCGCCAACATGGGCGCAGCGCGTCCCGGCGCCCCCGAGGCTCTGGACGTGCGCGCCATGAGCGATCATGTGTTCCGCTGTTATGGTTTGCTGCGCAGCTCCAAGGCGCCGATTCTGGCGCAGGTGCAGGGTCGCGCGCTGGGCTTTGGCTTCGCGCTGGCGGCCGCCGCCGACATGACCATCTGCGCCGACACCGCACAATTCCAGGTTCCCGAATTCAACCACAACATCATGCCCACCATGGTCATGTCCTCGATGATCGACCGTGTGCCCATGAAGGCGCTCATGTACAATGTCTGGACCAGCCAGATGATCAGCCCTGAGCGAGCGCTCGCCATCGGCGCCATCAGCGACATCGTTCCAGCTGCGGAGCTGGCGGACAAAGTGGCCGCCCTCGTCCAGCGTCTCGTCGACTCTCCCAAGCCCGCTGTGCTCGCAGTGAAGGAATATGGCGTCAACGCACAAGCCATCGACATGCCGAAGGCCGTTCACTTCGCCCGCAGCCTGCATGCGCTGGTGAACTCTTCAAGCCAGCTCAAGCGCAAATAAAAACGAATCCTGGTCGAAACATTCCCTGGTGAACCCTCATGAAGTTCAATTTCTTCCATCTGATGCCGTGGCCCTACTGCGAGGAGCCGCCCACCAGCTGGCCCGTCGCCAACGCGAGCTTTGACGCCACAAAAGCCAAGGCGCTCTATGAAACCTATATCGACGCCATGGCCTATGCCGAGGAATGCGGCTTTGATTGGGTCGGCTGCAACGAGCATCATTTCAGCCCCTACGGCCTGATGTCGAACTGCAACCTGATCGGCGCGGCGCTCGTCGCCCGTACGAAAAAGATCAGGCTCGGCATGCTCGGCAATCTCGTGCCCCTGTTGAACCCGGTGCGCGTGGCCGAAGAATACGCCATGATCGACGTGATGAGCGGCGGGCGCCTGATCGCAGGCATGATGCGCGGCATCCCGCATGAATATTTCTCCTACAACGTCAATCCCGACGAATCCCTTGGGCGCCTCGATGAAGCCGTGCGCCTCATCATGAAGTGCTGGACCTCGACGGAGCCCTTCCGCTGGGAAGGCGCCTATTACAACTATCCCTCCGTTTCGATCTGGCCACGCCCCATGCAGAACCCGCCGCCGATTCTCATGTCGGCTTCGAACCCCGAAGCGGCGGAATTCGCGGCGCGCCACAAGGCCATCATGGGCATGACGCTGATCGCCGACCTCGATGTGGCCCGCAAGAATATGGACCACTACGTCAACTCCGCCCGCTCCCATGGCTGGGAGCCCACCCGTGAGCATATGCTGAGCGGCCATCAGACCGTGATCGCGGAGACCGACGAAGAGGCGCGCGCCATCATGAGCGGCGGCCTCAAGTATTTCCATCAGGTGCTCATGCGCCCGCAACGCGAAGCGCAGACCAAGGTGCTGACCCAGACAAATTACTACGCCAATACGGAGGCCAAGCAATATTTCGACAAGCGCCTGGCGACTCTGCGCGAGCGCACCCTAGAGGAGCAGATCGAGGCTGGCACCGTGATTTGCGGCAGTCCGGAAAGCGTCGTGAAGCAGATGAAGAACATCCACAAGGCGCTCGGCCACGGCGTGATCAACATGACCATGAAGATCGGCGACATGCCGGATTCTGCGGTCACGCGGGGTATGGAACTGTTCCGGGATCGCGTCGCGCCACATGTGCGCGATCTTTAAGAAGGTTAAATCCAGAAGCGATGCGGGGTGATGCCAGCGAGCGAATCAGTCCCAGCAAAGCTGCGCTCACCTATGCTAAAACGCCCGTAAAACGGGCGTTTTAAGCGCCTGGTGGCTCGCGTTGCGTCAGAAAAACCCCAAAAAACCCATGAAATAAAGCTTTTGCGAGGGAAAAACCCCGCGTTATCCGGTTTTTTGGGGCGTCAGGGCTTAAATTGGAGTTTGCGCCGTTGTATCGTTCGCCTCAGGTTGGATGATTCTCTGGAGGAGAAAACCTATGGCTAAAGCAGCTGCAAAAACCGCCGCCAAACCTGCGGCAAAGGCGAAAGCTGAAACCGCGAAGCCGAAGGCTGAAGCGGCGAAGGTGAAGGTCGAGACCATCACCCTGCGCCAGCTTGCGACCTCGCTCGCTGAGTCCCATGAGCTCTCGAAGAAGACCGCTAACGCGATCCTCGACGATCTCGTTGTCACCGTGACCAAGCATCTGAAGAAGGGATCCCGTGTCCGCATCGGCGGCCTTGGCATCCTTCAGGTGCGCAAGCGCGCCGCCCGCATGGGCCGCAACCCCGCCACAGGCGAGGCCATCAAGATCAAGGCGAGCAAGAAGGTTGCGTTCCGCGCGGCCAAGGAGCTCAAGGAAGCAGTCTGAGCCATAAGCTCGGTTCGTTCAGGGGCGCATCGCAGGATGCGCCCTTTTCTATTTCAAGCTCAAGGTCACAAAAGTCGTTTCACGCAACCTGTTCCATGTCCCTTCGTTGTACCGGCGCCCCTTGAGGGCCGATCCAGCACGGAGGCCATCATGCCCATGAACCGCTTCACCCTTGCCATGGCGAGCCTCGCCCTGGCCAGTCTTCCCGCCTTGGCTCAAGCCCCCCAAAGCGCAACCAGCAGCACCACTTCCGCACCCTTCATGACGGAACTGAAAGCCGGCATGTGGCGCGCCTCCAAAATGGACGGCGTGAATGTCTACAACAACGCCAATGAGAAGATTGGCGACATCAGCGACGTACTTTTCGACCAGTCCGGACGGGTCGAGGCCATTGTGATAGGCGTTGGCGGCTTCCTGGGGCTCGGCGAGCGAAATGTCGCAGTGCCCTTCGATCAGGTCCGATGGAGCAATGAGCCGATCCGCAGCGTCAGCTCAACCCCCGCACCCTCGGGCGGGGGAACCGGAGCCCGCCTCGACACATCGGATCGCTCAGATGTGACCGGCTCGGTCCGCTCGACGGCTGGGGATACCGCAATGCGCGGCTATCCGGATCACGCTGTGGTGAACATGACCCGGGAACAGGTCCGGGCGGCGCCGCAGTTCAAATACTGAATGGGGACAAAAAGCCCCCAAAACGTCAAGGCCCGGGGCCGCCGCAGGGCGGACCCCGGGTTTGAAAGAGAAGCAATTCTCCGAATTTTGTTACAAAATTGATTTACGTTACAAATCCATCCCCTACCGCTCGCATGGGCGCGCCTGTCGCCGGTCCTCCAAAGCCACATCCCCAGGGGGTTTCGCCCGCCGCCAAACTCCGGCGAGCCTGACCCTGCGCCGAGCCCAGGGGCGCGGAAGCCCCTGGCCATCCGGATTTTTGCTTTGCCATTGCTTTACCAAGAGGTAGCCTCGATACTGGTTCGATGTTATTTCCTCATCACCGAGGAGCGTATGGAGGGTTTCCCTCCGGAGTGGAGTATCTCTTATGAATCCAACAGTTATTTTGGTGGGCGCCGACAAGGGCGGCGTTGGAAAAACCACCGTTTCTCGTGTTTTGCTGGATCATTTGGGCTCGCTGAAGATCGGCGCGCGCGCTTTCGACACCGAGTATCCCCGCGGCACGCTGAAGAGATTTCATCCGAAAGTCACGCAAATCGTCGATGTCAGAAGTTCATCGGATCAGATGAAGATTCTCGACACGCTCTCGAATGCGGGCCCTTCGGTCTCCATCATCGATGCGCGGGCCGGCCAGCTCAGTCTGACCCTCGCCATGCTGGATGAAGTCGGCTTTCTGGAAGCGGTCGCTGCTGGCGAGTTCAACTTCCTGCTGTTCCATGTGATCGGCCCTTCCATCGCCTCTCTGGATGAAATCGCCGAAATCGCGCCCTATGCCTCCGAAGCAAACTACTTCCTGGTCAAGAATTTCATCAACGACACCACATTCTTCGAATGGGATCCGCAGACTTCGGCCGCCTATTTCAAGAAGATCAAGCGGGTGGGCGACATCACCATCCCCAAGCTGAACGAGCTCGCCTATGAGCAGGTGGAGCTTGCGGGCGTACCCTTCGCCTCCTTCGTGAACAACAAGAACGCTGCGGGCGGCGCCGCCAATTATTCCTTTGTTCTGCGCGGTTATGTGCGCACCTGGTTGCGCAATATTTCAGCGGAGTTTGATCGGGTTGGTTTGTTGCACGCCATGGGCGCGATCCCGGCGAAGCGGACTCGATAAGCCTCGTCAAGCCTGACGATCCATAGCGAACATGGCCCGCGATGACCCTGGCCCTGTTCTGCGCTTTATCCCTTCCTCCGTCAGGAGCAGTTCGTTGAGGATGGTTGCCTCAGGAGCCTTGTCTTGAGACCGAAAAGCTTCGTGTTTGTTGTCTGCTCACCACACCCTCGCGCGGGCGTGACGACGACCGCGACCCTGTTGACGGAGTATTTCGCGTGGCGCGGGCTCACAGCGGAGGGATTCGATACGGATCCCTATGAGAGCGCCTTCGCCAACCGCTTTCCGAACCAGGTGCAGGTCACCGATATTTCGACCATTCAGGGGCAGATTTCGCTCTTCGACAAGCTGCTTGTTTTCGATGACAAGCCAAGGGTCGTGGATGTCTGGAACCGTTCATTCCAGAAGTTTTTCACCATTTTGCAAGAGACCGGCTTCGCTGAAGAGGCGAGGCGCCTGTCCATTGAAATCGTCCTGATTTATTGCGCGGATGAATTACCCGCGAGCCTGGTGACCGCGAAACAGATCTCAATGCTCTGGCCGGATTTAACGATGATCGCCGCCGCCAATGAAGGGGCTGCGGACTTCAGCGCCAACATCTCGCAATTCCTCGCGAGTTTCCCCACCCGCACCAGCCTGCACATCCGCGAGCTTGACCCGCAGGTGTCTCGATCAATCAACAAAGACTCGTTTTCCTACGCGGAATTTCTGAAGAGCCCGCCATTCGATATGTCCATAATTGTCCGTTCCGCCCTGCGCAAATGGCTCGTCCATGTGTTCATGCAGTTCCAGCGCCTTGAGCAACAACAGATCATCAATACAACCGAATATTTGTAGCCCTGAACGAGAGGACCAGACGTCCTCTTCCATGACAGCCTCCGGGAATAGGCTCCCGCTGTTGCGCAGCGGACATGGCTCAATTATCGTCCCGCCGACTTTAACCACACGCCACGCCAAACCGCAGGTGACGACATGATGAAGAAACTGACCGTTTCAATGCTGACGCTCGCCGCCTGCGTGATCGCCGCCCCCTCATTCGCGCAGGAAAAGCTGAAACTGGCGGTGGGACAGCGCGGCAACTGGGACACGGCTATTCCTGAATTGGGCATGCAGAAGGGCATCTTCCAGAAGCATGGCCTTGACCTTGAAGTGCTCTACACCCAAGGCAGCGGAGAAACGATCCAGGCGGTCATCTCCGGCTCTGTGGATCTTGGCCTTGCAGCGGGCCTCACCGGCGTCATGGGCGCCTTCGAAAAAGGTGCGCCCGTGCGCCCTGTCAGCAATTCGATGACCGGCGCCGACGATCTCTACTGGTATGTGCCTGCGGACTCTCCGATCAAGTCCATCAAGGACGCCGCCGGCAAGACCATCTCCTATTCGACGCGCGGCTCCTCCACCCACGTGGCCGTGCTGGGCTTCATCAACTACTACAAAGTCGACATGAAGCCGACGCCGGTGGGCGGCCCTTCAGCCTCTTTCGCCCAGACCATGTCAAAGCAGGTCGATATCGGATGGTCTTCCGCGCCATTGCATCTAAAAGATCTGAATGACGGCCGCATCCGCGTGCTCGTGCGCGAGAGCCAGGTGCCGAAGTTCCAGAACATGACCGTGCGCGTCAATATCTCGAACCTCGACACCATCGCCAAGCGAAAGGGCGCCCTCGACAAGTTCATGGCCGCCTATAGCGAGACGGTGGACTGGATGTATACGGATCCCGACGCCATCAAGCGCTGGGCGGATTGGACCCAGACCCCGCTCGATGTGGCGCAGGGCATGCGCGACGAATATTTCCCGAAGAAGAACATGCTGCTTGAGCGCATCTCGGGCGTTGAGGACACCATGACCGATGCGGTGGAAATGAAGATGATGGGCAAGGTGCTGACAAAAGAGCAGCTCGATGAACTGTTCAAAGACTATTACAAAAAGCCGTGATCAGGCGTCCGGGATCATCTGCAGCGGGGGCTCGGGCCCCCGTTTTGTTTGACGGCGGGCCTTGGCTCAGACACTCTTCCCTCAACTTCAAGACGTAATAATTATCTTGTATGCTGCGGCGGCAAAGAGCGCGGAACTCGGCAAAACCCAAGGAAAACTGGCGACCATGACCCCCTCCATCCTGATTTTGCTTCCCTGGGATCCCGCGATTCGCCTTGTTTATGAAAAACTGATCCACGAACGCTTTCCTGACCTGCCCATCAAAACGGTTGGCTCGGTGGGCGAGGCTGAAACCGCCATTCGCGACGCAGACATCTTCATGGCCTTTGGCGTCGCCGTCACGAAAGACATCTTCTGGAACGCCTCGCGTTTGAAATGGGTCCACGCCTTTGGTACAGGCGTTGATGGCATCACCGATCAGGCCGGCTTGAAGAAAGACGTGATCGTGACCTCCACGCGCGGCATCCACGGCGCGCCCCTGTCGGAAATCGCCATCCTGCACATGCTGTCGATGGCGCGGAATTTTCCGCGCTCGGTTCGCTCCCATGATCGCAAACATTGGGATCGCTTCCGGTCAAAGACCCTGCAAGGTCGCCGCGTGGGCATCCTCGGCGTTGGCCTGATCGCGGAGGCGCTGGCGCCACGCGTGAAAGCATTGGGCATGACAGTGGTGGGCATTTCGCGCTCGGCCCGCAGCTTGCCCGGGTTTGACGAATGGCGTTCACGCGACGATCTCGCAGGGGCGGTCGCCGATCTGGATTTCCTCGTGTTGCTGATACCGCTCGATGACAGCACCAGACATATCGTCGACGCGCGCATTCTCGGCGCCATGAAGAAAGGCGCCTTCATCGTCAATATCGCTCGTGGCGGGGTGATCGACGAGGTGGCTCTGGCCCAGGCGCTGACCAGCGGTCACCTGGGCGGCGCGGCCCTTGACACGGTCCATCAGGAGCCCCTCCCGGCGGAGGACCCGCTCTGGAACGCGCCCAATTTGATCATAACGCCCCATTTGGGGGGCTTTTACGACACCTATCCCGAAGACAGCATGGAGCAGATATCTTTCAATATCCGGACCTTCCTGAGCGGCCGTTTCGAGGAGATGATCAATCAGGAAGCCCGATAAAGGGCCGAACGCCCGGGATACCGTCGGGGCCGGTTTAAAGAGATGGGCGCGAGCTGAAACAGCCTTTTAAAACATGCCCTTGCATCAAAGCAAAACTCCATGCGACAAGACTAATCAAGTTGATCGCTGCACGAGGCGCTACCCATGGCCAAACCGAAGATCTCCTTCACCTGCACGCTTTATGACCGTTTAATGCCGCTGTATCTGGGCGAAACCGAGGTCGAGGGGTTCGATATCGATTTCGAAGGTTCCTACGGATGGCAATCCGTTCGCTCCATTTTTGATCGGGTCGGCGCGGGCAAGGGCGCTGACATCTCGGAAATGTCGAGCTCAGAATATGTCTCATCCACCGCAGCGGGAACCTGTCAGCATATCGCGCTCCCGGTGTTTCCCTCGCGCGCCTTTCGCTCCGGCTATACCTTCGTAAACGCTGATCGGATCAAGCATCCGAAGGATCTTGAGGGCAAGCGGATCGGTGTGCCGCTCTTCACCATGACGGCGGCCATCATGGCGCGTGGCCATCTCAGCGATGAATATGGCGTGGACTTCAGCAACGTCGAGTGGGTGCAAGGCGCCATGAACGAGACGGGGACCCACGGCAAGCCAGCCGCCCCGCCGCTGATAAAGCCAACGCGCATCACCAACAATGAGTCCGACCGCTCTTTGAGCGATCTTCTGATGGCCGGTGAGATCGATGCTGTTCTAGGCGCCATCACTCCGGACGCCTTCGGCAAGGATCACAAGATTCAGCGGCTCTTTCCCGATTATCACGACGTGGAGCTGCAATATTACCGGCGCACCCGGGTATTCCCGATCATGCACACGATCGTCATCAAGCGTTCGGTGCATGAGCAGCATCCAGGGCTCGCGCCTGCACTCTACAAGGCCCTCACGAGATCAAAGCATATCGCCCTTGAGCGGTTCTCGGATGTCGCCAGCCTGCAATATATGCTGCCCTGGCTGATGCGGGACGTCGAGGAGATCAAATCTGAATTCGGCGGCGACCCCTGGCCCTACGGGTTGGAGCCGAACCGGCCCACGCTGGAGGCCCTGACCCGCTATCTGCATGAGCAGGGCTTGACCGCCAAGAAAATGAGCGTCGATAATCTCTTCATCCCGGTGTAGGATCACGACAAGAGGCGAAGGCCTCCATCACGCCCGCAGGGGGAACGAACGATGCCGATGGTGGCGCTGCCGACGGGCGCGGACCTCTATTACGAGGCCTATGGAGAGGGCGAGGCTTTGCTCCTCATTCCCTCCACAGGCTTCTCCTGCGAGGTCTGGAAACCCTCCCAGATCCCACTACAGGCGTCCACCAGGCTTGTGATCCACGACCCCCGGGGCTGCGGCCGCACGACCGCGAGCCAGTCAGTCTATACGATCAACCAGATGTCCAACGATGTGGTGGCCCTGCTGGACCATCTGGGCATCCGCAGCGCTCACCTCTTCGGCCATTCCATGGGCGGGCGCATCGCGCTGGAGACGGCGCTCAATTTCCCCGGACGCGTCAAGAGCCTCATCATGGCGGCGAGCGGCTCGGGGCAGGCGCCCCGGCCCGGAGCCGATTGCGTGCCTGGCCTGCCGCACTGGCTGCTGACGAGGCTCGTCGGCAATGGCTTCGAGCATAGTCTGCGCGAGGAATACACGGACACCAGCTCCTTCTTCACCGATGACTACCGCAAGGCGCATCCTGAGAAGATGGAAGAGTTCTGGCGCATGGTCTACCCGACCCATGCGAAGATGGACGCCTATCTGCATCTCATCACCGCGCGCCATAATTGGGAGGCGACCCACCGTCTGGGGGATGTGCAGTGCCCGACCCTTGTGCTGATCGGCAATGATGATCACGGGCGATCCAACCATGTGGTTCAGGCCAACGCCATGGTCAGCCGCATGCGGGGCGCCACGTTGAGGATCCTCGAAGGCCAATCCCACGGCTTCCCATGGCAGGCGCCGGAGATGACCAACGAGATTGTCCGCGAGTGGGTCGCCGCTCAGGCCTGATCGCACCAGGAACCTGGACTTCGCCCTGCGCAAATGCAGCTGCTCCCCGGAGGACTCATGCAGTTCGGCCTCTACGTGACACAGCCCAACGCGCTTGCCGGCTCGCCAGAGCTCGCGCAATCACGCGACGGCGCATTGCAGGCACTGGCGCCGGGCGCCGTTGATCCCCAATACGCCCTTGGCCATGAGGTGCTGCTGGAGGCGGACCGCTGCGGCTTTGACCTGATCCTCTTCGCCGAACGCCACCTGGGCCCGGACCTCGCGGCATGGGTCATGGCGAGCGCCATCGGCGCGCAAACCAATCGCCTGCGCAGCATGGTGGCCGTGCATCCCGGCCTCTGGCACCCCGCCATGGTCGCCAAGCTCGCAGCCTCCCTCGACCGCATCTGCCCCGGACGCATGGCCATCAACATCGTGACCGGCTGGAACGAACGCGAATTCCGCATGTATGGCGGCGAGGTGATGCTCGATGACGACAAGAAGCGCTATGCGCGCGCGAAGGAGTTCATCGACATCCTGCGGGGTCTGTGGACGCAAACCCCCTTCTCCTATTCCGGCGAATACTACACGCTCAACGAGAGCGAACTGCAATTGAAGCCAGCGACCCCTGCCCCGCCAGAGATCTTCACCGCCGCCCGCACGGAAGCGGGCCTTGAGATGATCGCAGGGACGACCGACTGGTGGTTCGTCGATTATCCCAAGGATGTCGCGGACGTGCGGGAGGTCGAGGCCGCCCTGACGCGCAAGATGGCCGACATGCGCCAGCGGGCGGCCCGCCACAACCGGCGTGTGCGGTTCGCCTTCAACCCCTTCATCGCCTTTGGCGAAAACGCGCAAAACGCCGCCGACGAGACGCTTGCGCGCCTCTTGCAATTCGAAACGGGAGCCGATACGCGGCTGATGAAATCGCGCCTTGGTCCACCGATGAAGGCTGGCGGCATCGGCCCTGCGGCCGCAGTGCGCGATCAGATGAAGCGCTATCGTGACATGGGGATCGAGCTTCTGCTGCTCAAATATATCCCCACGGTCGAGAACACCCGCCGCATCGCGGAAGAAATCATCGCGCCCCTGCGCGGCGCTTGAATAACGAGGGAGCGAACATGCGTCTTGGCGCGAGCATCTGGTTGACGTCCCTTCTTCTCGCGGCGCCCGTCGGCGCCCAGGAGCAGGCGCCCATCGGCCGCAACAACATCACGATCTATGTGGGCAACACCGCTGGCGGCACCTACGATCTCTATGCGCGTCTTGTCTCCCGCCATCTCGGCAACTTTTTGCCCGGCAAGCCGAACATCGTCGTGGAGAACATGCCGGGCGCCGGCTCCCTGCGCGCCGGTAATTTCATCTACAACGTCGCCCCGAAGAACGGGACGGCGCTGGGCATCATCAGCGAAAATCTCGCCATCGAGCAGGCCCTGCGCAATCCCGCCGTGCAATTTGACGCCAGCAAACTCACCTGGGTGGCTCGCGTGGGGCCTGCGGCGGCGGTGCATGTGGTCTGGAACACCGCAAAAGCGCAGTCCATCGAAGACGCCAAAAAATACGAGATGACCGTCGCAGGCACAGGCCCGGGCAATCTGGCGGAGGTGATTCCCCTGCTGCTCAACCCGCTTATCGGCACCAGGTTCAAGGTCATTCGCGGCTACCCCGCAGCGAACGAAGCGCTGCTGGCCATGGAGCGCGGCGAGGTGGAGGGCGCTTCGGCGAACTGGATGACGATCAAGGTCCAGAAGCGCGACCTGCTGGCGCAAGGCAAGCTGAAGGTGATCCTGCAGGATCTGCCCACGCGCCTGCCAGAATTGCCTGATGTGCCCGCGCTTGCTGAACTTGGCGACACGCCGGAGGCCAAGCAGCTCACAGGTCTCTACGCGAGCGTCGGCTCCATCGGGCGATCCTTCTTCGGCCCTCCGGCCATGCCACAGGCCACCGCAGATCAATTGCGCTCGGGATTCATGACCATGATGAAGGATCCCGCCTTCCTCGCGGATGCGCAGAAATCGAGCCTCGACCTCCTGCCCGCCGGGGGCGATGAGCTTCAGACATCCGTCGCCAAGACCCTCGCCATCCCCGAGGAGACCATCAAGCGTGCGCAAGCGATCTTCCAGCGCTGACGCCAGCTTTTCGCCGCTCTCACCACCAGCCCCTCAAGGCGTGCTGGTGGCCAGACTTGATTTGGCGACGATCTCCTTCGGCGTCTTGAAGAGCGCGTCCAATTCGCTGATCAACTCCTCCGCTGGCATGGGGTCGAGCTCCAGTCCCATGCGCTTTGCATCCTCGATCATCCGGGGATCTTTCATGGCCTCCACGAAGGCCTTGCGAAGCGCCGCCAGACGGTCGGCTGGCACGCCAGGGGGCGCTGTGACGGGACGCGTGATCTCGTTCACGCCAAAGACGAGGCGCGCCATCTGCACCTCTTCTTCGGTCTTGAACAGGGAATAGAGATTGGTGGCGTCGCCGAAGAAAGGCGCGTTGCGCTTATAACCAGTTTGAACGAAGAGCCGCAGGTCGCCCTTCTGATAATCTGTGAGATAGGCCGTGCGCACGGTGGATTCAAACATGCCGCAACTGCCGCCCACTTCCCCCGATTGCATGGCGAGATTGATTTCGCGCGTGCCCTTGTAGCCAGCAACCACCTTGAGATTGGTGCCCAGCACATTCTTCATGAACAGCGCCCAGCGCGTGAGCGGCGCATCGCCACCATCTGAGCCAAAGACCACAGTGGTCTTGGCCGCGATCAGATCCTGCAAGGTGCGGATATCCTGCCCCGCGCCCCGCCAGACGCCGCAGGAATGGAGGTCGCGATGGATATTGCCGATCCAGTTGAATTTCTGCGTATCGAACTTGGCGTTCTGGTCGCCATAAAGGGGCATCATGGCGACGGTCGATGAAAACAGTCCGATGACGGAGCCATCCTTGGGCGCGACATTATAGAGATTGTTGGCGGCCAAGAGGCTTCCCGCGCCCGTCACATTCTGCACGACAACGCGGGGCTTGCCCGGAATATAATCGCCATAATGGGGGGCGAAGAGCCGCGCCGTATTGTCATAGCCGCCGCCCGTGCCATAGCCGACCCACAGCGAAATCGTCTTGCCCCGATAGAAGTCCTCGACCGCATCAGCTGCGAAGGCTGCGGCGCCGCCGCAGACCAGCAAGCCAAACCATGCCGCCGCAAGAACCTTTGGCGCCTTCATGCGCAACTCTCCTTCAAATTCCATTTGGTCATCTCGGCTGCAATGCTCACCATCGCTTGCGGGGCAAGCCTTGCAGCCCCTTGCTCAGCCGCTCTCCGCCAAGCCCATCGGGCTTCATCTCGAAGAGATCCGTCACCGAGGTGTAGTCCATGTAACCCATACGCGCCAGCGGACGAATTTTCAGGATATCGATGCGTCCATCAGGGGTTATGAAGTCATCGTGGATATGCACGCCAACCACGCGGCCAACAATGACCGTATCCAGCGCGCCCGGCGTGCGCCCGGGCAGCGCCATGGAACAATAATATTTGCATTCGAGATGAACGGGCGAGGCGGCCACGCGCGGCGGTTTCACGAGCCTTGAGGGCGCAAGCTCGAGTCCCGCAAGCTCCGCCTCATTCACGCCAGCCTCGACTGTCTGCGATGTGATGTTCATGGCCTCGCGCAGATCATAGGTGGCCATGTTCGTGACGAATTCGCCAGTGTCCATGCAATTGGCGGCGGTGTGCTTGTGGCGATCAGATGACGACGAAAACAGAATATAGGGCGGATCAAAGCCCACATTCTGAAACTGGCTGTAGGGCGCGAGATTCACGCGGCCTCGCAGATCGACGGTGGTGATCCAGCCGATGGGACGCGGCACAATGACGGACTTGAAGGGATTATAGGGAAGCCCGTGATCATCAAGGTCTGGCTCATAGAACATGCGCGTTTCTCCCCGAAGGTCGCTATGGCTGCGACGCTGCGGGAAATCTTATAAGCGCTTTGCGCCTCGCCGGATAGATTGTGGATCATCACGTTAATTGGTGGGCCGGGAGGCGTTAGCATCGAGCATGCAAATCGGCTGATGACAGCAGATTCGTCTTCCTTTACGACCCTGGCCGGATTTCTGATTTTGGGCCAAGGCCTGCGCCCTTTCAATATCAGCGCCCTGCCGTGCAGGCTCGATCTTCTCAATCTTTCTGCGTCGCGAGGTTCCCTGCGTCCCCAAGTTTTTATTGCAACGTTAATGTGGCCGCCCCCGGGCGGCGTCGACGCTTCACCAACCTGCGCCAGATCGCCATCGTCATGGGCGCAGAAGCACGCGCCAGCTCAAAGGTTCTCGCCGCCCACCGCCCAGATGAACTTGATTATGTCTGACTGGTTTTGCGCCCCAACCGTGCTCAGCGCATGGGGACAGAGCGTCGAGACCAGAGGCGCATCCGCGTAAAAATCAATTTACACAATGGTCTAAAGGTTATTTTCGGACCTTCGTTAACACTCCGTTAACCATACTCTTTTACTTTTCAGTTACAGCTTACGCTACGTCACTCGAATTCTCGCAAGCTACGAAGGTGGAAAATGCTTACCAAAACTGCGACGGCAGCCACGCTAATAGCTGCAGGTTCAATCTTCTCAGCTTTTGCAGCGGATCTGCCATCTCGCAAGGCGGCGGCGGAGGCTATCGTACAGAAAATCGGGAACTGGACCGGCGTCTACTTTGGTTTGAATGCTGGATATGATTTTTCCGCGACATCGAAAACGACCGATCTGGATGGAATGAACCCAGCCAACTACAACGGTTTGAATGGCGGCTTCGCTGGTGGGCAGATCGGCGCCAATTATCAAATCGGCTCCATCGTGTTGGGCGCAGCTGGCGACTACAGCAAGTCCTGGGCTTCCAAGACATATGTTATGCCCGACACAACAACGATGAAGATTTCTTCACCCTATGTCGCCACAGTGCGCGGGCGTGTCGGGTATGACTTCAACAATCAGTTGCTCGCCTATGTCACTGGTGGTTGGGCCGGGAGCAGCCTTACCATGACTGGAGCCTCAATCGACAAGGCGACGCTGAAGGGTTACGTCCTGGGTGGTGGCTTCGAATACAAATACACCAGCAACATCTCATCGTTTGTTGAATATCGGTATTACAACTATTCCAACGCAAGCTTCCCACAAAACATGATGATCGCGGATCGGAAAAACAGCGAAGTCCGCGCGGGCGTAAACTATCGTTTCTGATAGGGACAGGCCAACCGTCATAAAGCGTCGCCATCAGGCGGCGCTTTTTCTTTTGGCGCCGCCGCCCGAGGCAAGCGCGCCTCATCGCCTTTTATGAAGCGCCGTTGCAATGCGCTCATGCAACGTCAGGATCGCTCGCATGCAAACAAACCTGCATAACCCGACCCCTCACGGAGAGACTCTTCATGTCCGGATAGGGTGAAGGCGATGGTGGGCCGGGAGGGACTCGAACCCCCAACCAGACCGTTATGAGCGGCCGGCTCTAACCATTGAGCTACCGGCCCGGGGGCGAACCCGCGGGATCGTGCGTTCAGATAGACACAACCGGCGCGCAGTTCAACTGTCAGGCTGTGCAAGGGGCGGGATAGGTCGGGGGCGGCCGCTGTCGTCGATGGCCACAAAGGTGAAGGTCGCGTAGGTGACCTTGTCGCGGCGGGTGGTCTGGAAGCGCTGGGCGAAAGCTTCAATATGGATTTTCATGGAGGTGCGGCCGATGCTCTCCACCTGGGTATAGACCTCCAGCACATCGCCCACCTTCATGGGGGCGAGGAAGGTCATGGCGTCCACCTTCACGGTCACCACGCGCCCCTGGGCCCGCTCCACCCCCGCAATGCCCCCCGCCTGATCCATCTGCGACATGACCCAGCCGCCGAAAATGTCCCCATTGGCGTTGGTGTCGGCGGGCATGGCGATGGTGCGCACGGTCAATTGACCGCGTGGCGGGGCGTTGCGCTCGGGGGAGGACGACATGGCGTGAACTCGCAGGACAGAGGGCTGACTGTGCCCGTCCGGCGGCCGCGCTGCAAGCCGCCAGGGGTCAACAGCGCGTGACGCTCAGTCCGCGGCGCCCGCAAACAACCGCTCACCCGTCTGGTCGATGATCTGGCGACCCTTGAAAAGGGTCATCTCGATGGCGTCGTCCACGGTGGAGAAACGGTCGGCGCGGATATAGCGATGCTCGCGGCGCACCCCGTCCACCTCCCGCGAAATCACCCCGCAGAGCTGATATTTGCCCTCTTCCTCATAGGGCGTGGCGCGGATCTCGAAGCCTTCGTAGGGCTCTGTGCGCTCTGGCAGGGCCTTGCTGGCGCCGAGGCCGAAGAGTTTCTTGAGGAAGGACATCGGGCTCGTTCCATTCTGAGAAGCCGCAAGTGTAGCCGAAGCCGCCGCGCGATGCACCCATTCAGACACGAAAGCCAAGCTTACGTGTCCCGCCCGAATCAGTTACTTTCGTTACGTATGAAATATTTCGGGATTTGCATTCATTGTCGAAGGCTCCTTCACTCGCAGACGCGGTCTCGACTTTCGGCGCCCACGCCAAAGCCAAACTCGCCAATCCCACCATCAAGGGCGCGCCCGAGGATCAGTTGCGGGCGCCGCTCGAGGCCTTCGTCAAGGACCTCGCAACGCTGGGCGGCGTCAGCGCCGATGTGCATCTGGTGGGCGAGGCCGCGCTCTCCCATCTCGCCTTGCGGCCCGATTTCGCGGTGTCGGTGGGCAAGGCTCTCGTGGGCTTCATTGAGGTGAAGGCGCCGGGCAAGGGCGCCGATCCCCGCAAATTCGCCGATCCCCACGACAAGAAACAATGGAGCAAGCTGAAGGCCCTGCCGAACCTGCTCTATACCGATGGCGCCAGTTTCAGCCTGTGGCGCAATGGGGAACTGGCGGGCAAGATCGTCGACCTCGACGGCGATCTGAACAGCGCCGGATCGAAACTGAAGGCGCCCACCACCCTGCCCCCGCTGCTGGGCGATTTCCTGAGCTGGGCGCCCCAGCCCCCGCGCAACGCCAGAGGCCTCGCGGAGGTGGCGGCGCGCCTGTGCCGGCTGCTGCGTGATGAAGTTCTGGAGCAGATCGAGCTCGGCGACGCCAGCCTTGCGGCGCTGGCGCAGGACTGGCGCGATCTGCTCTTTCCCAACGCCAGCGATGATCAATTCGCCGATGGCTATGCGCAGGCCGTCACCTTCGGACTGCTGATCGCCCGCGCCTTCGACATATCGCTGGCCGATGGCGTTGATCTGGCGGCGCCGAAGCTGAAGAAATCCAACTCCCTCATCGGCACGGCCCTGTCGCTGCTGACGGAAAACGAGGAGACGCAAAAGGCGCTGGCCACCTCACTGAAAACGATGACGCGGGTCTTCGACGCGGTGAACTGGGCCGACATCAGCACGGACAAGGACGCCTGGCTCAACTTCTACGAGGATTTTCTGGAGGTCTATGACAATCGCCTGCGCAAGCTCACCGGCTCCTATTACACCCCGCCCGAAGTGGTGGGCGCCATGGTGCGGCTGGTGGACGAGGCCCTGCGCGGGCCCCTGTTCGAGAGGGCGGCGGGCCTCGCCTCCAAGGACGTCACCGTGGCCGATCCCGCCGTGGGCACGGGCACCTTTCTGCTGGGGGTGATGCGGCAGATCGCGGCCAATGTGGAGGCCGATCAGGGGGCCGGCGCGGTGCATGGCGAGCTGCTGGCGGCCATGAAGCGCATCTTCGGTTTCGAGCTGCAATTCGGGCCTTTCGCGGTGGCGCAATTGCGCGTCATCGCCGAATGGCGCGCGCTGGCTTCGGTGAACGAAGAGGATGCGGAACTGGTCAAAAATCTGCGCCTCTACATCACCGACACCCTCGACAATCCCTTTGTGGAGGACGAGCATCTGCCGCAGGTGGTGGAGGCCGTGGCGAAATCACGACGCGAAGCCAACCGCATGAAACGCAAGGAGCCGATCACGGTGGTGATTGGCAATCCGCCCTATAAGGAGAAGGCGGAGGGGCGCGGCGGGTGGATCGAGAAAGGCTCGGACGGGCGCGCGGCGCCGCTCGATTACTGGAAGGCGCCGAAGGCGTCGAAGGCTGTCAGCACCAACAAACTTAAAAATTTATATGTTTATTTCTGGCGCTGGGCGACGCTCAAGGTGTTTGGCTCAGGCCTTAACCTGGCGACGGAACTGCCGGAACGCGATGAGGATGGCTTGATCTGTTTTATTACAGCATCAGGCTTTCTCAATGGGCCGGGCTTCGAGCGCATGCGCGATGATCTGCGTCGAACATGCACGAGCATCTGGGTTATCGATTGCTCGCCCGAAGGTCATCAACCTGATGTGGCGTCAAGAATATTTCCGGGCGTTCAGCACGAAATATGCATTGTTCTTGCTGTTCGCAAACGCGGCGAAAACGCAGACAGGCCAGCAGATGTTCGCTATCGCGCCCTGCCTGCGGGCAAGCGCAATGATAAATTCAATTACTTGAAGAAACTATCGCTGGCGGACAAGAAATGGCTTTATTGCGCAAAGGATTGGCGCGCGCCTTTCCTGCCAGCAAGACGAGGGTTGTGGGGCCAGATCCCGCTTTTGGGGTCGCTTTTCGAATATAACGGGCTGGGCTGTATGCCGGGGCGCACATGGGTCATCGCGCCTGACAAAGAGACTTTGCAGACACGTTGGAAAACTCTGATCAAAGAAAAGGATCAAACGAAAAAGCAAATGCTTTTTCATCCACATCCGAATGGTGACAGAGCGTTGGACAAGTCGCTGAAGGACGGGCTGAATGGGCATGAGATCCGAAATTATGCCGTCGCTAAAGATAAAAGCGATTGCATCATGCCCACGCGTTACTCGTTTCGTTCATTCGATCGCCAATGGCTGATTCCTGACAACAGATTGCTGAACCGCCCCAATCCAAATCTCTGGGCGCATCATTCTCATCGACAAATCTACATCACAGCCATCGAACGCACCGCGCCCAAAACTGGCCCCGCCATCACGCTCACCAACCTGATCCCCGATCTCGACCACTACAACGGTCGCGGCGGCCGCGTTTACCCCCTCTGGGCCGACGCACATGCCACAAAGCCCAATCTCCGGGTCGAGGCGCTGGCCCTGCTGGCGCAGACCTATGGGGAGCCGGTGGGGCCGGAGGATCTCTTCGCCTATATGGCGGGGGTCATGGCCCATCCCGCCTTCACCGCCCGCTTCGCGGCGGACCTCATCCAGCCCGGCCTGCGCCTGCCCCTCACCGCCGACGCCGCCCTCTTCGCGCAGGCGGCGGCGCTGGGGCGCGAGGTGGTCTGGTTGCACAGCTATGGGGAGCGTTTCATCGACCCCGCCGCTGGCCGCACAAAGGGGCCGCCGCGCATGCCCAAAGGCCGGGCGCCGGTGATGCCAGCCAAGGGCGCCATTCCCCTCGCCCCCGCGCCCCTGCCCGACACCATGTGCCATGACCCCGCGATCAACCGCCTGCATGTGGGCGCGGGCCATATCGACAATGTCACCAAGGGCATGTGGGACTATGAGGTCTCCGGCAAACAGGTGCTCTGGCACTGGTTCAGCTATCGCAAGGCCGACCGTTCGCGCCCCATGATCGGGGACCGCCGCCCGCCCTCGCCGCTGGAAAAGATCCAGCCCGAGGGCTGGCTCGCAGACTATACGAGCGACCTCCTCGATCTCCTGCATGTGCTGGGCCGCGTGATCGCGCTGGAGCCTGCGCAGGCGAAGGTTCTGGAGGCCATCTGCGCGGGACCGCTGATTTCGCTCGACGCCCTGCGCGCCGCAGGCCTCGCGGAAGCGCCCGCAAGCTGATCCTGTAGACAACCACCCCCCCCGCCTCGCATGCCCCGGGGCGCGGGGCTATACTGCGCCCGCAATCCGCTGAACGAGCCCCATGCGCCAGCCCGACCTCTTCGATCCCGCACCGCAGGACCTCCTCGACGAGGAGCGCCCGCCGCTGGTCTATCGCGCGGATCCCCAGAAGGTGCGTCTTGAACTGATGGCGCTGCTCGCCAGAGCGAAGGCGGCCTCAACCCTGCCATGGTCGCAGGAGGACCTGCGTTACCACCAGACCGTCTTCCCCCAGATGTCCCGCTGGCTGCCCGAGGAAGAGGCCGCGCAACTGTGCTTCGAGTTCGCGCGGGAAGTGGAGCGGCTGCTGGCGGCGTGAGGCAGTCGGCAGTCGGCAGTCGGCAGTCGGCAGTCGGCAGTCGGCAGTTAGAACTTTTGAGTCGAGCATCTGCTGTCAACAACAATCTTCCCGACTGCCTAAGGCCGACTGCCGACTGCCGCTACCCCCTAACTTCAATTATCCAGGAACGACCGCAGCTTCCGTGACCGCGACGGATGCTTCAGCTTGCGCAGCGCCTTCGCCTCGATCTGGCGGATGCGCTCGCGGGTCACCGAGAACTGCTGGCCGACTTCCTCCAGCGTGTGGTCGGTGTTCATGCCGATGCCAAAGCGCATGCGCAGCACGCGCTCCTCGCGGGGGGTGAGGGAGGCCAGCACGCGGGTGGTGGTTTCGCGCAGGTTGCTCTGGATCGCCGCGTCGATGGGCAGGATCGCGTTCTTGTCCTCGATGAAATCGCCCAGATGCGAATCCTCCTCGTCGCCGATGGGCGTTTCGAGAGAGATGGGCTCCTTGGCGATCTTCAGCACCTTGCGCACCTTCTCCAGGGGCATGGCGAGCTTTTCGGCCAATTCCTCCGGGGTCGGCTCGCGGCCGATCTCGTGCAGCATCTGACGCGAGGTGCGCACGATCTTGTTGATCGTCTCGATCATGTGCACGGGAATGCGGATCGTGCGGGCCTGATCGGCGATGGAGCGCGTGATGGCCTGGCGAATCCACCAGGTCGCATAGGTCGAGAACTTGTAGCCGCGACGATATTCGAACTTGTCGACCGCCTTCATCAGGCCGATGTTGCCTTCCTGAATGAGGTCGAGGAACTGCAAGCCGCGGTTGG
>CANGTC010000040.1 GCA_947456505.1 Beijerinckiaceae bacterium | reverse complement strand
TGGGTCTGGCCCTGATCGCCAATTTCATGAGGTGGACCCCGTGATCCTGTTTCCCGCCATCGATCTCAAGGACGGGGAGTGCGTGCGTCTCATCCATGGCGACATGGCGCAGGCCACGGTCTTCAACACCAATCCCGCCGCACAGGCGGGCGCCTTCGAAGCGCAGGGCTTCGATTATCTCCATGTGGTGGATCTCGACGGCGCCTTTGCGGGCAAGCCCATGAACGCCCAGGCGGTGGACGCCATCATCAGCGCCGTGAAGATGCGTGTGCAGTTGGGCGGCGGCATCCGCGACATGCGCACCATCGAAGGCTGGCTCGACAAAGGCATTTCTCGCGTCATCATCGGCACCGCCGCCGTGAAGGATCCGGATCTCGTGCGCGAAGCCGCAAGGCGCCATCCCGGCCGCATCGCCGTGGGCGTGGATGCGCGCGACGGGCTTGTGGCGGTGGAAGGCTGGGCCAAGGTCTCGCAGGTCTCCGCCGTCGATCTGGGCAAGCGTTTCGAAGACGCAGGCGTCGCCGCAATCATCTACACGGACATCGCCCGCGACGGCGTATTGAAGGGCCTCAACATCGAGGCGACTCTTGCGCTGGCCAATGCGCTGACGATCCCTGTCATCGCCTCTGGCGGCCTCGCCTCGCTCGACGATATCCGCCGCTTGCTGCAGCCCGATTGCGCGCGACTTGCTGGCGCCATCTCCGGACGCGCGCTCTATGACGGTCGCCTCGATCCCGCGCAGGCGCTGAAGCTGATCCGCGCTGCAAAGGAGGGATCGCTTGCTTAAGCGCCGCGTCATCCCCTGCCTCGATGTGAAGGACGGACGCGTCGTCAAGGGCGTGAATTTCGTTGATCTGCGCGACGCCGGCGATCCCGTGGAAAGCGCCATCGCCTATGACCGGGCGGGCGCCGATGAACTCTGCTTTCTTGACATCACCGCCAGCCATGAAAATCGCGGCATCATTCTGGATGTGGTGAGCCGCACGGCGGAGGCCTGTTTCATGCCGCTGACGGTCGGCGGGGGCGTGCGCACCACTGACGACATTCGCAAGCTCCTGCTGGCGGGCGCGGACAAGGTGTCGATCAACACGGCCGCCGTCTTCAATCGTGATTTCGTGCGCGAAGCGGCGGAAAAATTCGGCAGCCAGTGCATCGTCGTCGCCATCGACGCCAAGATGGTGTCGCCGGGCAAATGGGAGATCTTCACCCATGGCGGGCGCAAGCCCACGGGCCTTGACGCCGTGGACTACGCCCGCGAAGTGGTGGCCCTGGGCGCGGGCGAAATCCTGCTGACCTCCATGGACCGGGACGGAACCAAATCGGGCTTCGACGTTGCATTGACCCGCGCGGTCGCCGACGCCGTCCCCGTGCCGCTCATCGCTTCGGGAGGCGTGGGCAATCTGGATCATCTGAGCGCGGGCGTGACCGAAGGCCATGCGACCGCCGTGCTGGCGGCCTCGATTTTCCACTTCGGTGAATATACGATCCGGCAGGCGAAAGAACATATGGCGAAAGCCGGCATCGCCATGCGGCTCGACTGAGGGGCGACGAATGAGCAAATTCACCCTGACCAATCTCGACGCCATCATCGCTTCGCGCACATCGGCGGACGCTGGGACCTCCTATACGAAATCCCTGCTCGATGCGGGCGTGTCGCGCGCGGCGAAAAAATTCGGCGAGGAAGCGGTGGAGGCCGTGATCGCCGCCATGGAAAAAGACAAGAGCGCGCTGATCAAGGAATCTGCAGATGTGCTCTATCATCTGCTGGTGCTGATGCGGGCGGGCGGCGTGACTCTCGAAGACGTTCAGGACGAATTGCAACAACGCACCGCCCAATCAGGCCATCAGGAAAAGGCCTCGCGAGGAACGTGACTTTACGGCTGCAAGCCGGAGATGAAAATGGACGAGCGCGGCGCAATCGAGGATAGCGAACTATCGCCCTACCGACGCTTCAGCCGTTCGGAATGGGCGGCGCTGCGCGCTGATACCCCGCTGACCCTCACCATCGACGATCTCGCCAAGCTCCAATCGATCAACGATCCGATCTCTGTCGAGGAGGTGATCGCCATCTATCTGCCGCTGTCGCGCCTGCTGGCGCTCTATGTCGCGGCGACCCAGGGGCTCTTTAAAGCCACGCAACGCTTTCTCGGGGCCGAAGATGGCAAGGTGCCCTATATCATCGGCATCGCTGGTTCTGTGGCGGTGGGCAAATCGACGACTGCGCGCGTATTGAAAGCGCTTCTCTCGCGCTGGCCCAATACGCCAAAGGTGGAGCTCGTCACGACGGATGGCTTCCTTCTGCCCAACGCGGTGTTGCAACGCGAAGGCCTGATGGAGAAGAAAGGTTTTCCCGAGAGCTATGACGGCGCTGCGCTCGTGCGCTTGCTCGCAGAGATAAAAGCGGGCAAGCGACGCGTGACAGCGCCGGTCTATTCGCATCTGATCTATGATGTGGTGCCGGGCGAAGAGATCGTGGTGGATCGGCCTGACATTCTCATCGTTGAAGGCCTGAACGTATTGCTGCCGAATAAATTGGGACGACGCACGCCCTTCGTCTCCGACTTCTTCGACTTTTCCGTCTATCTCCATGCGGAGGATGACGATCTGGAGCGCTGGTATATCGAGCGCTTCATGCGCCTGCGCGAAACAGCCTTCCGCGACCCTCGATCATTCTTCAAAAAATACGCCGATCTCACCGATGAAGCGGCGCGCGAGACGGCTCATACGATCTGGACGCGAACCAATCTGCGCAATCTGCAAGAGAATATTCAGCCCACGCAGGCGCGGGCCAATCTGGTGTTAACGAAGGGCCCGGCCCATAGAATTGAGACCGTGGCCCTTCGCAAATTGTAATCAGCCGAGGCCGACCTGAGCAGCCAGATCCCGCAGGCTGCATTCGGGGCGCGCGCCATAATGCTGAATGACTTCCGCCGCCGCCAGACCGCCGAGCCGCGCGCAAGTGACGTAATCGGCGGAGCGCGTAAGGCCCGCGAGAAAGCCAGCTGCGAAGAGATCGCCAGCGCCCGTTGTGTCGACGAGCTTCTCGATGGGGAAAGCTGCGATGGCGTGAGTCTCTTCACGGGTCACCACCATTGAGCCATCTTCAGAACAGGTCACGACGCCCAGCAGATCTTCTTCGCGCAGCGCATTGATGGCGGTGGCGAAATCAGAGGTTTGATAGAGAGAGCGCAGCTCGTGCTGATTGGCGAAAACGATGTCCACCGTCTTCTTGCGGATGAGGTCGAGGAACTCATCGCGGTAGCGATCAACGCAGAAAGAATCCGACAGGGTCAGCGCGACCTTGCGTCCGGCCGCGTGAGCGATGGTCGCCGCCTTCACAAAGGCCTGCTTGGCCGCCGGCGGATCCCACAGATAGCCTTCGAGATAGGTGATGGCCGAGGCCTGCACAGTCGCCTCATCCACATCGTCGGAGGTGAGGTTCTGGCAGGCGCCGAGATAGGTGTTCATGGTGCGCTCGCCGTCCGGCGTCACCAGCACGAGGCAGCGCGCGGTGGAGGGTCCATCCTTGGCGGGGGCTGTTGGAAAATGCACGCCCATGGCGCGAATGTCATGGGAAAAGGCGTGGCCCGTATCATCAGCGCGCACCTTGCCGATGAAAGCGGCTTTGGCGCCGAAGGAGGCGAGACCCACAATCGTGTTGGCCGCCGAGCCGCCGGAGATGACCGTGCCCGAACCCATGGTCTCATAGAGGCTAAGGGCGCGCGCCTCGTCGATGAGCATCATGCCGCCCTTGTTAAGGTTTTCGCGACGGAGAAAGTCATCCTCCGCACGGGCGATCACGTCTACAATCGCATTGCCGAGGCCCAGAACGTCATACTGCCAGCCAGACATTTGAAAAACTCCATCGCTTCAGTGCGGCCCATGTGGGGCGCCGCCCGGGGCCTCGTCAAGCGCGACCTCTTTTCAACGCGGGCGCCGCGCCCCGGCATGGGCGTCCAGAAGGGCGAGGAGAGCTGTGATTTCAGCCTCGGTCAGAGTCCCTATATGGCGCGCCAGCCGATTGGCGAGCTGGGTGGCTTTAGGACTGAGGCCTGCGGTATCCACGGTGATGCGGGGGTCGGATTCCTGCGCGAGACGCTCCAGATCCTCCGCCTCGTCCCAAATGACATTGAAATAGGTGATGATGCGCTGGACCAGATACCAGGTCGGCGCGCCGCGCCTGCCATGTTCAAGTGCGGATAGATAGGCGCCAGAGACGCCAATGGCCTCCGCCATGACCTTCAGGCTGACCCCGCGCGCCGCGCGCAATTCCCGCAGCTTCGCGCCGAAAGGCGTCACGGCCCGCCCCTGCGGCTGGGCCGCTCAAGACGCCGGATCCGAACGTAAAGGGCGCCGCTGCCTCCGTGATGATGGGCCGCCTCTTCAAAGCCGATGACCACGCCGCGCATCTCGGGCGCCCGAAGC
Source organism: Beijerinckiaceae bacterium (assembly GCA_947456505.1). GTDB lineage: Bacteria > Pseudomonadota > Alphaproteobacteria > Rhizobiales > Beijerinckiaceae > Terripilifer. The sequence continues at coordinate 17,502 of CANGTC010000040.1, read as the reverse complement.
CATTGGGGCACGCTACGGCGCAACACGCCCGTTTCCGAATGATAGGAGGCCAGGTCCTGGGAGCGCCCGCCCTTGCCCGTAATAACCAGAACCAGCTTGGCGCCGCTGCCCTGTGCATTGAAGAGAAACTGCCGCAAGACGCCATGGGCCTGATCCTGCCGAAGCCCGTGCAGATCCATCACCGCGTCGACTTCGGTGCGGCCGCGCGACAGGCGCTGGCGAAGCCGACGCTCCAGCGGCGACAGGGGCGCGAGGCCGGAACCCGGCTTTTGCGTGGGCGGCGTGTAACCGGGGAGGAAGGGCGCCTTGAAGCCGATCATTCTCTCCGGCGTTCTGGCCACGGGCGCAGCCGCCTTGGGCTCAGGCGCGATGACATCCGCGCTCCCGCGGCCCGGAATGGGCGCGACTGTTTGCGTCACCAGTCGCCACAGTTCGATCTCCTCGCGAGAGAGCGTTCTATGACGGGGCGATCGTATGGGATGGTCAGCCCGTTTCATGGGCCTCAGCATTCATCTCTGGGCAGGAGAATGTAAAGCCCGGCGCGATGGCGAATGTTTCCGGCGACGACGCCAGCCGCATCTCCCGAGCCCATAAAGAGATCAAGCCGCGCGGGGCCAAGGATCGCCGAGCCCGTATCCTGCCCGATCATGAGACGCTGAAAAGGCGAGGGGTTCCCATCAGCGTCAGGCAAAACCGCATCGACGAAAACCGGAAGCCCATAAGGCCATAGGCTGCGGTCTACGGCGACCGAACGCAAGGCGGTCAGCGGAACGCCCGCCCCGCCTATGGGACCCTGTGCGCGGGCGGGGGATTCGTCCATGGAGAAGAAAATATAGGATCGGTTGCGATGCAGCAGGGCGCGGCCAGGCTCACCCGGGGCCTGGCCCTTGTCGCGCACCCATTGCTTGAGCCGAGCCAGGGACATCTCTTCAGGGGCTATCTCCCCCGCCTCGATCAGAGCGCGACCGATCGAGGTATAGGGCTGGCCATTGCGACCGGCATAGGTCAGCCTGATGCGCCGCCCATCGCTGAGATCCACCGCAGCCGAACCCTGCACATGGATCATGAACACTTCGATGGCGTCTCGAAGCCAAACCAGCGGGAGGAAGCGCCTCATCCCCAAAGCTTCAATTTCGGCGCGGGTGGGATAGGGCGAAATGTGGTCGAGATCAGCGGGACGGGCGAAGACGGGCTCGGTGAACTCATCGGTTCGGATGAGGGAGCCGGGCGCCACAGGCTCATAATAGCCGGTCAGGAATGCGGAAGGCTCTTCGGCGGTCTCGATACGGCAGGCAACAAAGTGGGTCTCAAAAAACCGCCGCGCCTCAGCCTCGGAGGCGACCGACTGCTGCAAGGCCTTCTGGCAGACCGCGCGTAAGGCTGGCGGAGCAGGCAAGGCGTTGCGCAACTCCGGTTCGCCCCGCGCGATTGATTGGGCGGAGAGGCGAAAGACCTCAAAGGCGGCCAGATGATCGTCTTGCCCAAAGCCCGGCAGATCTTCGAAGGCGAGAGGGCGCAACCGGGCGCCCGGAGGTTCGAAAGGCGCTGCCTGAAACGCTGGCGTCGCCATGATCAATGCGCAGCTTCGGTCGCCACCAACTTCCAGTTCGGATCCCTGGCCGCCGTCTGACGAGCGAAGGTCCAGACATCGATCACATCCACGATCTTGTCCACGCCCCCATCAACGATGCCGCCCGCACGGTCACGGGTCACTGTGATGATCTTGGAGGCGAAGCGCACCGTGATCTGAGCTACGCCCTCCCGCAGATGGGCGTCGGCGACCGTCGTCTTGTCGATGGAGACGAAGGTGGTCTCCACGGTCTCGCCCTGGGCTTCCCGGGCGCTGATGGCGCTGGAGAAACTGTCAAAGACATCGGCAGCCAAAAGGCTGCGCAAGGTGTCGCGGTCTCCGCGCGCGAAAGACGTGACGATCATCTCGTAGGCCGAGCGGGCGCCATCCACGAAAGGCCTGGCGTCGAAACTGGCGTCGGCGGCCGCGATGGCGTCGAGACCCCCGTAGGCGTCGGGATCGGCCAGCTTGCCCCAGCGTTCCTCGCCGGCAGGCGGAGTTGAGCGGCCAAAGTTCGAATTGGCTGCGCCAGGCAAGGGGATGACGTTGCTCTGCGATCCACCCCCCGGGGCTGCCGTCTTCCCCGCGTCATCGCGACGCCGGGCGAATGGATCGTAGGGAGGACGCTCCTCGCCGGTCCTGGTCCCTAAAACCGACTTCAGCTTGTAGAGGACGAATATCGCCAGAATGGCGAAAATCACGGTTGAGATGTCAAGACTTTCCTGCATCGCGTTCTTTCGGTCTCCGAAGGCCAGCCAGGGGAGGACCCTGACGCTTATATCTGTCCAAGTCTATATGTGGCGCTTCCCGAGCGGTTATGCAAAGGGGTCTCGAACCGCCTAGATGGTCCCACCATCGGCAAAGGGTCGCCATGGCCAAGTCTTGTTCACCCGACCGGTTCCATGTTATCGCCCCGTTCAGCGGCGCCGGTTCGCCATAGTGGCTTCTCTTCGCCCGCAAGCTGCATTTCTGGAGAGTTCCAATATGGCTGATAATGGCAACGGTGCGAACAATGAAGCGCTTCCTCAGCTCAATGTGCTGGCGCAATATACCAAGGATCTCTCCTTCGAAAACCCTAACTCGCCCCAGTCCCTGGGCCCTCAGGAACAGGCGCCAGCCATCAATATTCAAGTAAATGTGAACGCCAAGCAGCTGGCGGAAGGCGAATTTGAGGTTGAGCTTGTGCTGGAAGGCTCCGCCTTGGCCAAGGAGACCGTTCTGTTCAAATTCGAACTGAACTACGCCGGCGTCTTCCGCCTGCGCAACATTCCGGAAGCCGAGTTGCATGCGGTGATCATGATCGAATGCCCGCGCCTGCTGTTCCCCTTCGCGCGCCAGATCGTCGCCGACAACGTGCGCAATGGCGGCTTCCCGCCCCTGTTCATCGATCCCATCGATTTCGTGGCGCTCTATCGCCAGCGGATCGCGCAGATGCAGACTGCGAACGCGACGCCCGCCTGATCATCAGAAAAAGAACTGGCGCGGCTTAACTGATGTAGTCGCGCCAAATCGCCTTGTCGCCGAGACTGCCGAGGAAACGCTGATGAGCGTCCCTCTCTTCGGCGCTGAGCAAAGGCGCCAGCGCCGCAGGACGCTCGCGACGCGCCGTGATCTGCGTTTGCTGCCGGGCCTCGACCTGAGACGCCAAAATGAGCGTCGCCTGACGCCCGCCCATCAATTCAGCATAGACCTCCGCCAGAATCTCCGAATCCATGAGCGCACCATGTTTGGTGCGGCGTGAATTATCGATTTTGTAGCGGGCGCAGAGCGCATCCAGCGAATTGGCGGCGCCAGGATGCTTGCGCCTCGCATAGGTCAGCGTGTCGAAAGCGCGATCATCCGGCAACACCGGCAGACCCGCGCGCTTGAGTTCCGCGTTCAGAAATTTCATGTCGAATTCGGCGTTATGAATCACCAGACGAGAATCGCCGATGAAAGCCAGAAAGTCCGCCGCCACATCGCGAAAGAGGGGCTTGCCCTTTAAAAATTCCGCCGAGAGGCCATGAACTTTGAAGGCGCCCTCGGGCACGTCCCGCTCGGGATCAAGGTAGGTATGATAGAACTCCCCGGTGGGAATGTAATTCAAGACCTCGACGCCAGCGATCTCAACGAGCCTGTCGCCTGTCGCCGGATCAAGCCCGGTCGTTTCCGTGTCCAGAATGATTTCGCGCATGGGCTCCAGCCTTTTCAATATAGGCGGCGGCCCGCAATATGGATTCAACCTGTCGGTCCGCCGCTTCAAATCCCTGGCTCGTATCGATGATGAAATGCGCGCGCGCGCGCTTCTCACGATCAGGGACCTGTTTGGCGACTATGGCGGCGAACTTCTCCGGCGTCATCCCGGGACGCGCCAGAACCCGTGACTTTTGCACTGCTTCGGGTGCGGTCACGACCACCACAGCGTCAACCATGGCCGTGCCGCCGATCTCAAACAGAAGAGGAATATCAAGGACGACGACAGACTGATTGTCCTTGGCGCCTTGACGCAGAAAAGCATCCCTCTCCTCGGCCACAAGAGGATGGATGATTGCCTCAAGCCGTTTGAGCGCTGCGCGATCGCCCAGAACAGACTTTCCCAACATGCCCCGATCCACAACGCCCTTTCGAACTGTTCCAGGAAAAGCCGCCTCGATGAGGGGCGCGGCCGGGCCGGCGTAAAGCGCATGCACACTGGCGTCGGAGTCATGCACCGGGACGCCTCGGGCGCGAAACAGATCAGCCGTCGCTGACTTGCCCATGCCGATGGAGCCCGTGAGACCGAGAATCACCATGATCGTCTCATTCCCGCAGCAGATTGAGATTACGCAGACCCGTGATCAACGCATGAAGCGGCAGGCCCATGATGACGGGATGCGCTCCCTCGATTCGTTCAAAAAGATGAAGACCGAGACCCTCGATCTGATAGGCGCCCACGCTGCCAAACACCGCCTCGCCAGCCGCATTGAGATAGGTTTCGATGAAGTCATCGCTCAACGCGCGCATGGTCAAGGTCGCCTTGTCGTTTGTGGCTAGCAGGACATTCCCATCGCGCGCCACAGCGGCGGCCGCATGCAAATGATGGCTACGGCCTGACAGAAGCCCAAGATGCTCTTTGGCGCCCGCGCGACCTTCGGGTTTGACCAGGAAATCGTCCCCTATCTGAAGGGTTTGATCGCCACCAAGCACATATCGACCGGGGCGTCGTGCGCTCACCTCAAGCGCCTTGGCCTGCGCGAGCGCCGCCGCGATTTGCGCGCCATTGGCGCCAGCTGCTTTCAGGGGCGCCTCCACTTCACGTTCATCAAGAGTGGGCTTGTCGATCTCGAAGGGAATGCCCGCCCCTTTCAACATCTGCGCGCGCGCCGAACTGCCTGAAGCGAGAATCAGGGGCTCGTTCGGGATCCAGAGGGCATGAAACGACCGGGCGCTCATCTTGGCTTACGACTGTGCGGTGAGTTTCAGCCGATGCTCCTTATGGAGATCGATGATGGCCGCCGCCGTCTCCTCGATGGAACGACGCGTCACATCAATCATCGGCCATCCGTGGGCGGCGCAAAGTCTGCGAGAATGGGCGATCTCCTCAGCCACCGATATGCGATCGACATAAGAGGTCTCCTGATCCGCATTGAGCGCCAGCAAACGATTCTGCCGAATCTGAACGATACGTTCGGGAGATGCGACCAGTCCCACCACCAGAGGATTTCTTGCTTGTTCGACGCCTGGCGGCAATGGCACATTCGGCACCAAGGGAATATTGGCGGTCTTGATGCCTCGATTGGCGAGATAGATGCTCGTGGGCGTCTTTGAAGTGCGGCTCACGCCAAGCAAGAGAACATCGGCGTCTTCGATGTTCTGGGGCTGCTGGCCATCATCATGCATCATCGTAAAATTCAAGGCGTCGATACGCTTGAAATATTCTGCGTTCAGCATGTGCTGCGCGCCGGGCTTGGATGCTGAAGAGGCGCCAAGATAGGATTCGAAGAGATCGAAAATGGGCTGCAGCACGGAAAGACAAGGACTTCCCATTTCGCGGCAGGCTTCCTGCAACCGTTCCGACAATTCCGGATCGACAAGCGTGAAAAGCACGATCCCGGGAGCCGCTTCGATTTCCGTGATCGCGCGATCAAGTTGGGCTCGGCTTCGCACGAGAGGAAAGACATGTTCAATGGAAGCGACGCCTTGATATTGAGCGGCGACCGCGCGGCTCGCCGCTATCAGCGTTTCGCCGGTGGCGTCTGATACGAGATGAAGATGGAAATAGCTGCGTCCCAAAACAGACCTCCCTGGCTATCCACAGATGCGCGGAGCCTGTGGATAGCAGTGGATGAGCGGTCGCCAGAGGGCGACCGTGGCGCACAGTGCCCTGAGCGGGGTTTTTTCTCAACCGACTTGGCGTGCGGGAGGAGAAATAAGCAATTTTGAGTATGAGGTCGAACTATGGGGGTAAGGTCCGCGCCATCCACAGGATCAGCCGATGGAAGTATTTGGAAAGGTTAAGGATTCGTTAACCAATGAGGCGACGCCTGCAGGCCTGTGAATTGCTTTTGAATTGTGCATGAAACGGTGAAGGTCTGGGTATGGTTTTGCGCGAGCGATTTGAGGGGCTCCAATAAGAAAATACAAAGAGTCTAGAATCTATCTTTATTGAATGGACCAATGATGAAGATACGAGTATCCATCAAATTAAAGGAAAAAATCCCTGTTTCAGAATGAGTTAAATATAGATCGACAGATTCTGAAACAGGAAATCGGACAAAAGCCTGAACTGAGGCTTAGACCCTCAAAAGCATGAAACTGACTGTTTGGATAAGAGGTTTAGGTAATGACTGGTTATCTCTGGATCAAATCCCTGCATGTCATTTCGATCATCGCGTGGATGGCAGGTTTGCTCTATTTGCCGCGTCTTTTCGTTTATCATTGCGCCGCGCCGGCCGGATCCGAAATGTCCGAGACGTTCAAGATCATGGAGCGACGCCTGCTACGGGCGATCATGACGCCTGCCATGATTCTTGCGTGGATCACGGGTTTGACCCTCGCCATTCAAGCGGGCTTTTTTTTATCGGGCTGGTTTCATCTGAAGCTGACGCTGGTGCTGATCATGTCCGGATCACACGGCTATATGTCCCGTTGCGTCAGGACTTTCGCCGCTGACGCCAATGAAAAAAGTCACAAATTCTACCGAGTGCTCAACGAGATCCCGACATTATTGATGCTCGTCATCGTGGTGGCGGTGATCGTGAAGCCCTTCTGAAACTCCGGCGTGAGCACAGGCTTGCCATCGGGCTGAAATCGTTCTATCCATTAGATCCCTCCTCGCAGTGTTGTTTTGCGCCTAGAGCGCCCTTGCCCAAGTAAGGGTCAGGAAGTTCCCGACTTCCAGCGCGCATGCTGCTTCCAATCCATCTACGCGCCGTTCGGCGCCCAAGGGTCATCCCCCATGCGGGAAATCAAACTTCAGGACCTTAAAGCCAAGGCCCCTATGGAACTTCTTGCTTTCGCTGAAGAGCATGAAGTCGAAAACGCTTCGACGATGCGCAAACAGGAGCTCATGTTCGCCATTCTCAAGCAGTTGGCGAGCCGAGACATCGAGATCATCGGCGAAGGCGTGATCGAGGTGCTGCTCGACGGCTTCGGGTTCCTGCGGTCCCCTGACGCTAATTACCTGGCTGGCCCCGATGACATCTATGTTTCTCCCTCGCAGATCCGTCGTCTTGGTCTTCGCACCGGGGACACGGTCGAGGGTTTGATACGCAGTCCGAAAGAAGGCGAACGATATTTTGCACTGCTGAAGGTCAATACGATCAATTTTGAGGATCCGGAGCGGGTTCGCCACAAGGTCAATTTCGACAATCTGACGCCGCTCTATCCCAATGAGCGCCTGAAACTCGAAATCGAAGATCCTACCCGTAAGGACTTTTCCTCCCGCGTCATCGACGTAGTCGCGCCCATCGGGAAGGGCCAACGCGCGCTCATCGTCGCGCCGCCCCGCACAGGCAAGACCGTGCTGCTGCAGAATATCGCGCAGTCCATCACCACCAATCATCCCGAGTGCTATCTGATAGTCCTGCTGATCGATGAACGACCAGAAGAAGTGACGGACATGCAGCGGTCCGTGAAGGGCGAGGTTGTGTCCTCGACCTTCGACGAGCCAGCGGTTCGACATGTCCAAGTTGCTGAAATGGTTATAGAAAAAGCCAAACGCTTGGTCGAGCATGGCCGTGATGTCGTGATTCTTCTCGACTCGATCACCCGTCTTGGACGCGCCTATAACACCGTGGTGCCTTCATCCGGCAAGGTGTTGACAGGCGGCGTGGACGCCAATGCGCTGCAGCGCCCCAAGCGGTTCTTTGGCGCGGCCCGCAACATCGAAGAGGGAGGGTCCCTGACCATCATCGCGACCGCTCTGATCGATACGGGTTCGCGCATGGACGAGGTGATCTTCGAAGAGTTCAAGGGCACCGGCAATTCGGAAATCATCCTCGACCGCAAGGTCGCGGACAAACGCGTCTTCCCGGCCATTGACATCACCCGGTCTGGCACCCGTAAGGAAGAACTGCTTGTTCCTCCGGATATTCTCAAGAAGATGTATGTGCTGCGCCGCATCCTCAATCCGATGGGCACAGTGGACGCCATCGAGTTCCTCATGGGCAAGCTCCGCGAAACGCCCAAGGGCAACGCCACTTTCTTTGACTCCATGAACACCTGACCGGTAGGCGTTGCGGCGCCTTCCTGTTTCACGTGAATCAGCGCGCGGAGTGCGCATGCGACTCGATTCGTGCGCGTAACGGGTGTATGGGGAGCGCCTTTCGTCCCCGATCTCCATCAGGATCGTTCAGGTGTCCGACACCATTTTCGCGCTCGCGAGTGGCGCTGGCCTCTGCGCTATTTCAGTGATCCGGGTTTCCGGACCTGCTTCTGATGCAGCGCTCCTTGCGCTTTGCGGATCCATGCCGCCGCCGCGCCAGGCCTCCTTGCGCGAGATTCGCCATCCACAGTCCCGGGCATTGCTCGATCAGTGCCTTGTTTTGCGCTTTCCCGGCCCCAGGAGCTTCACTGGCGAGGATGGGTTTGAACTGCATATTCATGGGGGACGAGCAGTCGCGGCGGGCGTTCTGGCTGCGCTGGGCCACTGCCGAGAGTTGCGGATGGCTGAACCGGGAGAATTTGCTCGTAGGGCCTTTCTCAACGGCAAACTCGATCTGACGGAGGCCGAGGGCCTGGCTGACCTGATTGACGCCAGCACTTCGGCGCAACGGGATCAGGCTCTGGCGTTGGCAGGTGGCCGCCTTCGGGATCAGGCGCAGGCCTGGCGTAACGTCATCCTCGCCTTGCAGGCGCAAGCCGAAGCCGGCATTGATTTCAGCGATGAGGGAGATGTGCCCGGCAATGTCTGGGATGGCTTTGCGGCCGAGGTCAGGTGTCTCGGTGACAGCATGCAGGCTGCCCTTGCAGATGGGCGCCGGGGCGAAATCCTGCGGAATGGATTCACCGTTGTGCTGGCGGGACCGCCTAACGCCGGAAAGTCCTCTTTGATGAACGCTTTGGCCCGGCGAGACGTCGCCATCGTCTCGTCGATACCCGGCACAACCCGCGACCTCATCGAAGTCGCGCTGGATCTTGAAGGGATACCCGTGATTCTGGTGGATACCGCTGGTTTACGCGAGGCCGGAGATGAGATCGAACTGGAGGGTATGCGCCGGACGCGGGCGAGGGTTTCCTCCGCTGATCTCGTGTTATGGTTGGAGGCGCCTGATCAGAAGGGTGACATCTCAGATTTGCCTGACGCGCCAATTGTGTTGATAGGCACGAAAAGTGACCTGGGGCTGATCGAGTCGGATACGGAACAAACTCTTTGTCTCTCGGCGCGAACGGGGCAGGGGGTTGATGATCTTTTGGCGCTCATCGCGGAGCGGGCGCGGCTTGCGCTTCGGCCGGAGGAGCCAGCTCTCATGTCGCGGGAGCGCCATCGGATCTCGGTCCGGGACGCCTGTGAGGCCTTGGGGCGAATCGAGGAGCATATGCCAGTGGAGGTTGCTGCCGAGGAACTACGCTTGGCCGCCCGTTCGCTCGCCAGCATGATCGGACTTGTGGGGCCGGAGGATGTTCTAGGTGAGATCTTCAGCCGATTCTGCATCGGGAAATGACATGTTTCACGTGAAACGGACTCGATTCGTATCCGGTTTAATCGGGGCGCAAGATGAAAACCTTTGATGTAATCGTTGTGGGCGGGGGGCACGCGGGCTGCGAAGCGGCTGCCGCCGCCGCACGTTTGGGCGCTCGTACGGCCTTGCTGACCCAGGACCCGCAATCGATTGGCGTGATGTCCTGCAATCCGGCCATCGGGGGGCTCGGCAAGGGTCATCTTGTTCGCGAAATTGATGCTCTAGATGGCGTTATGGGGCGTCTTGCGGATCGCGCCGCAATTCAATTTCGGCTCTTGAACCGCGCCAAGGGTCCCGCCGTCAGAGGTCCGCGCGCGCAGATCGATCGTGCCCAATATCGCCGGGTCATGCAGGCCGAACTCGCGGAAACCGGGAATTTGACCATCCTGCGAGGCGAAGCCGCGCGATTGATCGTGGAAGCCGGGCGTATAAGGGGTGTAGAGACCCTGGATGATCGATTCGCCTGCGGATCAATCGTCGTCACAACCGGCACCTTTCTGGGCGGTCTCATTCATCTGGGTGAAAAGACCTGGCCCGCCGGGCGATTTGGGGAAAGCCCAAGTCTTGAACTGTCCCGCTTCTTCAGGGACAGCGGCTTCGCCGTGGGGCGGCTCAAGACCGGCACTCCAGCTCGACTTCACCGGGATTCCATCGATTGGTCCAGCCTTGAGCGGCAGGACGGAGATGAGGAGCCTATGCCCTTCTCGGAGCTCACGAGTGGGCCCCCAGCGCTCCCTCAGGTTCCCTGCCATATCACCCGGACGACACCGGAGGGGCATGCGATCATTCACGCCAATATCCACCGGGCGCCCATGTTTTCTGGCCAGATCAAGGGGCAGGGACCACGTTATTGCCCCTCCATCGAGGACAAGGTCACCCGTTTCGCCGAGCGTGAGAGCCATCAGATCTTTCTCGAGCCTGAAGGGCTCGATGATCCCACCATTTATCCTAACGGCATCTCCACTTCTCTGCCGGAGGATGTGCAAGACGCCTTCCTCCGCACGATCCCTGGCCTCGCCAAGGTGGAGATCCTGCGGCCCGGCTATGCCATCGAATATGACTTCATAGACCCGCGCGAGTTGACTCGCACCCTTCAGACCAAGCGTGTGCAGGGTTTGTTTCTCGCCGGTCAGATCAACGGGACGACTGGTTATGAGGAGGCGGCGGGGCAGGGGATGGTGGCGGGTCTGAACGCCGCCGCCTTTGCAATGGGCGCCGCCGAGATCATCATCGACCGGACCGAAGCCTATCTGGGGGTGATGATCGATGATCTCGTGACCCGTGGGGTCACCGAGCCCTATCGCATGTTCACCTCGCGCGCTGAATATCGGCTGAGCCTGCGGGCCGACAATGCGGATCAGCGGCTGACACAGCGCGGTTTGGCCCTAGGCTGTGTGGGAGCCGAGCGGCGGGATCATCATTGCGCGAAAATTAAGGCTCTGGATGAGGCCCGGGATCTCGTGTCCTCACTCTCGCTCTCCCCTACCGAGGCCAACAAGCAGGGCCTCACGGTCAATCGGGATGGCGTACGGCGTACGGGCTTTGATCTCCTTTCCTATCCGGAGATCAACTGGGCGTCGCTATCCCGTATCTGGCCGGAACTGAGGAGCATTTCCAGTCCCATCGCTGAACAGATCGAAATCGACGCCAAATATGCCGTCTATCTCGACCGTCAGAAGCGAGATGTGCAGTCTTTTCGTCGCGAGGAAGACGCATTGATCCCGCCCGAGCTCGATTATGGCGCCATGCGGGGACTTTCCAATGAACTGCGAGCGCGTTTGTCTCTCATTCGGCCCGCTACCCTGGGTCAGGCCTCGCGCATCGAGGGGATGACGCCTGCCGCCCTCACGCTTGTGGTCGCCCATCTCCCGCGTCGGAGCGCCCAGGCATGAAGGAGCTTCCGGTTGAGCCAGCGCCCCTGCGGCGAGATGTGGATGCAGACCTCGCTCAGCGGCTCGACCTCTTCGAACAGTTGCTGTTGAAGTGGCAACCAAAGATGAACCTCGTGGCGCCCTCCACGCTAAAATCGATTCGGACCCGACACATCGAAGACTCACTCCAGGTGAGCGACGTCCTGCCCCACGCCCAACGCTGGGTGGATCTGGGTTCCGGGGGAGGTTTTCCTGGGATCGTGACTGCGCTGCGCCTGCGTGGACAAGAGGACGCTTTGGTCCATCTCGTGGAAAGTGATCATCGAAAATGCGCCTTCCTCCGGGAGGTTTCACGTGAAACACAGGCGCCAGTCGAGATCCATAGAGGCCGAATTGAGGAGATTCTTCCAACTCTCCCGGAGGTTGACGCCATCAGCGCTCGCGCCCTCGCCAGCATGGCTATGCTCGTCGAAATGACCCTTGAAAGGCTCGAAAATGGCGCTGTCGCCGTCTTTCTAAAGGGACAAGATGTTGGGTCTGAATTGACCAAAATGCCCATCTATAGTAGTCTTAAGCTCAGGTTGGTGGCCAGTCGCACAGACCCGCTCGGGCGGATTGTGATGCTCGGCAGCACCGATCATGGGCAGATGGGTGGGGTTGGGCAGTGACCGAAGAGCTTCAGACGAGGGTCCTTGTCCTCGCCAATCAAAAGGGCGGCGTCGGCAAAACGACCACCGCCATCAATCTGGGCACAGCTCTCGCCGCCATCGGGGAAGAGGTTCTGATCATTGATCTCGACCCCCAAGGCAACGCCTCCACGGGCCTGGGCATCGACTGGCGCACCCGCACCGTCTCCACCTATGATGTGCTGATCGGCGAGCGCGAGCTACTGGATGTGGTTCTGCCCACCGCCGTCCCCCGTCTCCATGTGGCGCCATCGACCCTCGATCTTTTGGGCGTCGAACTCGAAATCTCCTCCCACAAGGATCGCACTTTCAAACTGCGGGACGCCATCGCCCGCATGGCTGCGAGCCGTCATCCGGATGATCCCCAGTTCACCTATATCCTCGTGGATTGCCCACCCTCGCTGAACCTTCTGACTATTAACGCGCTCTCGGCAGCCAATAGCGTGGTGGTCCCGCTCCAGTGTGAGTTCTTCGCTCTGGAGGGCCTGTCCCAGCTCCTTTCGACGGTGGAGCAGGTGCGCAAATCCCTCAACCCCGGCCTTACCATCCATGGCGTCGTCCTCACCATGTTCGACGCGCGCAACAGCCTCGCCAGCCAGGTAGTGGCCGATGTGCGCGAATTCATGGGCGACAAGGTCTATGACACCGTCATTCCCCGGAACGTGCGGGTCTCGGAAGCGCCATCCCATGGCAAGCCGGTCCTGCTTTACGACCTGAAATGCACAGGCAGCCAGGCCTATCTGAAGCTCGCGTCGGAGGTCATCCAGCGGGAGCACCGGCTTCGCGCCGCTTGATCGGGGCCTCCCGCTTCGCCTGACAACGCCATAGAACGGAACAGACCATGGCAGACGAAAATCGCCCGCGCCTCGGCCGGGGCCTTGCTGCGCTCATTGGTGACGCCAGCGCCGACATCCCGCGACCTGATGCGCCCCGCGCGCCCCAGCGCAAGGTCCCCATCGAGTTCATGCGCCCGAACCCGCGTAATCCCCGCAAGCAATTCGATGAAGAACATCTCCAGGAGCTGACGGACTCCATCCGCGCCCGCGGGCTCATTCAGCCAATTGTGGTTCGCGCTCTTCCGCAGACGCCCGATGTCTATGAGATCATCGCGGGCGAGCGGCGCTGGCGGGCGGCGCAGCGCGCTGGCGTACATGATGTGCCGATCCATCTCGTCGAGGCGAATGATCAGGAAGCCCTGGAGCTCGCCATTGTCGAAAATATCCAGCGCGCCGATCTCAATCCCATTGAGGAGGCGGGCGGTTTCGATCAGTTGATGCGTGAATTCGCCTATACTCAGGCTGACCTTGCGAAGGTGCTGGGCAAGAGCCGCAGCCATGTGGCCAATACCCTGCGTCTGTTGCAGCTATCCCCGTCCCTGAAAGCGAAGGTCGGGAGCGGCCTTCTCTCAGCTGGTCACGCCCGCGCCTTGCTATCGGTTCGCGATCCTGAAGCCGTGGCCGAAATGATCATCAGCAAGGGTCTCTCCGTCCGAGATGTGGAGCGCATCGTTCAGGAAGAGGCGGAAGGCGCTACGCCGCCACTGGAGCGCAAATCACGCGCCTCTGGCGCCAGGAGTCAGCCACCGGTCCAGAAGGACGCCGACACACGGGCCCTTGAAAAGACTCTTACCGACGCGCTAGGCCTTCTGGTGGAGATCGACCACCAGGGTGAAAGCGGCGAATTGCGGATTCGCTACAGCACTTTGGAGCAGCTCGACGCTCTCTGTCACCGCTTGAACCGCTGAGTCTATCGGCGGGGCTTTCCCGCGAGCGCCACGGACCAGAGCGCGCGAACAGCGGCGACATCGCTGAGCCCAGGCGCCCGCCGCGTCTTTTGAACCCCTTCCGCGAGCGTGGCTATCGCACGCTCGACTTTTGCGGAATTCCAGTTTTTCATCTGTGAAATCATCATCTTGGAGCCAGTACCGAACCTGCCGTATTTCATCGGCAGGCTTTCGGCATTGGCGCCCTTATCGGCATCCAGACACATGCGATGCAGCACCAGCGCGTGGCGGATGGCGGCGCCCAGCAGCACTGAACCATCGCCGCCGGTCGCGAAATAGCGCTGGGCCGTGTCCTCAACCGCCTCATAGCTCCCGTTGAAAGCGCCGTTTACTGCGTCATCAAGCGCCAGAGCGGAAGCGTCGGCCACCAGCAGATCCACATCGGCGCGGGTGATGGTTCCCGTTCCATGGGCATAGGTGATGAGCTTGTCGAGTTCGGACCGCGTTGTCAGCCGATCGCCGCCAAGAGATTGAATCAGGACATCCCGCGCGTCCGGCTCGATCTTCAGCGCGGCTGCGCGCACCTCGGTGTCGATGAGCCGTTCCAGGTCTTGCTTACTGTCGGGATAGCATTCGATGGCGGCTGCTTCCCGCAACCGCTCCACCAACTTGCGCAGGGCATGGTCTTTTTTGAGCGACCCTGCCTCGATGACGATGAGGCAATCCGTCGGCGGCGCCGCCACGAGACTTTCCAGCGCTCCGACAAAGGATTTTGCACCTGCCGAGATCAAAATCGCCCTTTTCCCGCCGAACAGCCCCATGGAATTGGCTTCGTCAATCAATAATAGCGGGTCGCTGGCGATATCGTCGCCATTCATGCGGATCAACTGCATGTCATCAGAGGCGAAGTTCTTCACCAGCAGGCGCGCTCGCTCACTGATGAGGCCGGGATCGTTGCCGTGAACGAGGTAAAGATAAATATGTGTCGCCCGGCTCGCGATGAACCGGTCGGCTTCGAAAGTCTTGATCGCGACCAATCAGATGCGCCCCGGCTTGCGGGGCGCTCCCTTGATCTTCACGAAAGCGTCAGGCGACGACATTCACGATCCTCTGGGGCACGACGATGATCTTCTTGGGGGTCCGGCCCTCAAGCGCTTTTTGCACCGCGTCCAGCGCGAGAACGGCGGCTTCCACCGCGGCGTTGTCGGCGGTGCGGTCCACCGTGATCTCCGCGCGCTTCTTCCCATTGATTTGAATCGGAAGCGTTACGGTATCGTTTGTAGCCAGCGCCGCATCCGCCACAGGCCACTGGGCCTCGGCGATGGGGGATGTGTGACCCAGCGCTTGCCAGCATTCCTCGGCCAGATGCGGCATCATGGGCGCGAAGAGATTGACAAGAACATCGCCGCCCTCGCGGAAGGCGAACGCGAGGCCAGCGTCTACGCCACCTTCCTCGATCTCACCAATGGCGTCGGACAAGGCGTTGGAAAGCTTGCGGATTTCCGCGATGGCGGTGTTAAAGCGCAGGCGTTCGATATTCTCCTGCACCCGCAGCAGATGCCCGTGGGTCAGCCGTCGGATGGCCACGGCCTTGTCGGACATGGCTGCCGGAGCGGCGGAGCCCACCGGCGCCGCGATCCCTGCAATCTCGCCGACCAGCCGCCAGAGTTGCTGCACATAGCGCGAGGCGCCCTGCACGCCTTCCTCGCTCCAGATGACATCGCGCTCGGGGGGTGAATCCGAGAGCATGAACCAGCGGGCCGTGTCCGCGCCGAAGGCGCCGATGATATCATCGGGGTCGACCACATTTCGCTTGGACTTCGACATCTTTTCGATGGAACCGATGGTAACCTCGGCGCCGCCGTCGAGCATGGTGGCGCGGCGGCCAGTGGCGCTCGCTTCGATCTTGATTTCGCTGGGTTGCACCCACTCGCCATCCGGGCCCTTATAGGTCTCGTGGACCACCATGCCCTGGGTGAACAGGCCCTTGAAGGGTTCGGACAGGCCCAGATGCCCCGTCGCTTGCATGGCTCTCGTGAAGAAGCGCGAATAGAGAAGATGCAGAATGGCGTGTTCAATGCCGCCGATATATTGATCGACCGGCAACCAATGATCAGCCACCGCCTTGTCCGTGGGGCTCTTCTCGTTCCACGGGTCCGTGAATCGGGCGAAATACCAGGAGGAATCCACGAAGGTGTCCATGGTGTCGGTCTCACGCCGTGCGGGCTTACCGCAATTAGGGCAGGGGACATGCTTCCAGGTGGGGTGATGATCCAGCGGGTTCCCGGTCACGTCGAGTTGCACATCGTCTGGCAGCTTGATGGGCAGGGATTCTTTCGGCGCCGGAACAACGTCGCAGCTTTCACAATGGATCACCGGGATCGGACAGCCCCAGTAGCGCTGGCGGGAAATCCCCCAGTCGCGCAGGCGGAAGTTCACCTGCCGCGCCGCCTGGGGTTTGCCGCCGATATCAACGGCCTCGAGACGCCTGGTGACCTCCTCCTTCGCCGCAGCGATGGTCATCCCATCGAGGAAGCGCGAGTTGATCATGCGTCCATCGCCGTCATAGGCCACATTGGTCACAACGAAGCTGGCGGGGTCCTGATCGTCAGGGCAGACGACGGGGACATTGCCAAGCCCATAGGCGTTGACGAAATCAAGGTCGCGCTGGTCATGGGCCGGGCAGCCGAAGATGGCGCCCGTGCCATATTCCATGAGCACGAAATTGGCGACATAGACCGAGATCTTCCAATCGGGATCAAAGGGATGCGCCACGCGCACCCCGGTGTCGAATCCCTTCTTCTCGGCCGTCTCCAGCGTGGCGACCGAAGTCCCCATGCGCCGACATTCCCCAATGAAGGCGGCTAGCTCGGGATTTCCCTCCGCGACCTTCGCCGCCAGCGGATGGTCGGGCGCCACCGCCATGAAGCGGGCGCCGAAGAGCGTATCGGGGCGGGTGGTGTAGACCTGAAGCTCGGTCTCGCCCGAGGGCGCCGTCGCCGCATCGATTCGGAACCGAACCAGAAGTCCTTCGGACCGGCCAATCCAGTTCTTCTGCATCAGCCGGACCTTTTCCGGCCAGCGGTCGAGGGTGTCGAGGGCGTCGAGCAGGTCCTGCGAATAATCGGTGATCTTGAGGAACCACTGGGTCAGCTCGCGCTGTTCAACCAGAGCGCCCGAGCGCCAGCCGCGTCCGTCGATGACCTGTTCATTGGCGAGCACGGTCTGGTCCACCGGGTCCCAATTCACCTTGGACTTCTTGCGGTCGACAAGGCCAGCCTTCAGGAAATCCAGGAACATGGCCTGCTGGTGCTTGTAGTAGCTGGGATCGCAGGTCGCGACCTCGCGCGACCAGTCCAGAGAAAGCCCCATACTTTTCAATTGCCCGCGCATGGTCGCGATATTGGCGTAGGTCCAGGTTCCCGGATGGCTCTTGTTCAGCCGCGCCGCATTTTCGGCGGGCATGCCGAAGGCGTCCCAGCCCATGGGATGCAGCACATTGAAGCCCTTG
>CANGTC010000039.1 GCA_947456505.1 Beijerinckiaceae bacterium | reverse complement strand
GTCTGCGTGTTCTTCCGCTCGGGGCGATAGTCATAGTCCACGCGGACATAACCGCCGACCTTCACGCAGGTGTCGGTGCCGGGGATGAAGAAGAAGCCAGCGCCGTAGGCGTCGCAGATCTTCACGTAGGTAGCAGGAGCGGCCTTCTTCGAAGGAAGATCGGCGGCCTGAGCGCCAACCATGGTCACGAGGACCGCGGCGGAGCCGAGAAGTGTCTTATTGAGCATAAATCCCTCCAGGGTGCTTTAGGATGACGCAGGGTTGCGCCCCCTAACCGCCCAGCGCGAGAGAACGCGCGTGAACTGGTCTTCTTAATAAGCGGGCTTTGACCTCGTTTGCATAGTCTAAAATTCAAATATCCTAATCTTGACCGAAAACGTTGCTTGAGAAACACAGAATTGCCCGTAATTTATACTATATAATATTAAAATAATTTTTTGTTTATTTCAAGCTTAAAGTTATATTAAACTTATATATATCCCATAATGGGTATTTATTTATTATATATTTTTATGTATATTGCTTTTTAGAAAGAAATTAGCATTTTTTTGAAATTAAATTGCATTTTTGAAAAAATTTTTATCCATATTATTTCTTTGAAAGTTTCATTTTAGACCTGCATGACGTTGCCGTCCCTGCCGCAGAGAAAATCCGGGCCCGAGCGCGAGGGCGGGCTTGTGGATGGAGCAGGGCCAAATCCATGGTTAAAACTTATTTAAAGCGTCCCGTCATGCCCGCTTAGCGCTCCATGCAAGCCCGCGAAACTCGCATCAGCCCGAATCCATGGCCGGGAATCGGCCCCTCATCCAAAAGGTCGGACCGCCGCAATCCCCCTTGCCCCCGCCCCTCCCCCGCCGCATCATCCCCCAAACCCTGCGGAGGCCCTGCCCATGTCCGATATGACCGACCTCTTCCCCGGCTTCGCCGCGCATTGGATCGACACCGAGGCCGGGCGAATCTTCGCCCGCGTGGGCGGCGAGGGGCCGCCGCTGATTCTGCTGCATGGATTTCCCCAGACCCATGACATGTGGCATCGGGTGGCGCCCGCACTGGCGACGCGTTTCACCACTGTCGTCATGGACCTGCGCGGCTATGGCTGGTCCTCGACTCCATCAAGCGAAGGCGGGGCGCTCTATACAAAGAGAAAGATGGGCGAGGATGTCATCGGGGTGATGGGCAAGCTCGGCCATGTGCGCTTCGCCGTCGCCGGCCATGATCGGGGCGGGCGGGCGGCCTATCGGCTGGCCCTCGACCATCCCGGCCATGTGGAGAAGCTGGCCCTGCTCGACATCATTCCCACCCTGCATGTCTGGGAGAACATAAGGAGCGGCGTCACCCCCGCCGCCCATTGGCGCTTCCTCGCCCAGCCCTTCCCCGCACCGGAGGAGGAAATCGGCAAAGGGCCGGACCTCTATTATGAGGGGCTGATGACGAAATGGACCAAGGCCCAGAGCCTGAGCTGCTTCGACGCTCGCGCCATGGGCCAATATCGCGCCAGCTGGGGCGACCCGTCGCGCACGCACGCCATGTGCGAGGACTACCGCGCCGGCGCCACCATCGATCTGGCGCAGGACGAGGCGGATCTGGCGGCGGGCCGCAGGATTGCCTGCCCCACCCTCATCGCGACAGGCGATTTCTATCTCACGCGCGGGGCCATGGAGGCGCCGGTCGATGTCTGGCGCCGCAGCTTTGCGCCGCAAGCCCGGGGCGTGCTGGTCGACAGCGGCCATTTTCTGGCTGAAGAAAACCCGCAGGAGACGATCAAGGCCCTGATGGAGTTTCTGTAGGAGCGCCCTATTTGAGCGCTCCCAGAATCGTCTTGTAGTTGTGCCGCATCATCTGCGCATAGCTGCGCACCTCATCCCCCAGCACATCCGCATAGAGCTTGCCCGCAATCCTGACGCCGGTTTCCGACGCGATCTGGCGGGCGAGCTGTTGGGGCAGAGCGTTCTCGAAGAAGATCGCCTTGATCTTCTCCGCGCGGATTTGCTTGATGATGCCCGCCACATCCCGGGCGCTGGGCTCGGCGCTGCTACTGATCCCCTGGGGCGCCAGAAAGACCACGTCATAGGCGTCGCCAAAATAATGGAAGGAATCGTGGGAGGTGATGACCTTGCGCTGCGCTTTCGGGATCGCTGCAAAGCCCGCCTTGATCTCCTGATGCAGCGCATCCAACTCGCGGCCATAGGCGCTGGCGTTGCGGGCATAGGTTGAGGCGCCGGATGGGTCGACCTTGGCGAGGGCGTCGCGGATGTTCTCGACATAGAGCTTCACATTCTCCACATCCTGCCAGGCGTGGGGATCGACGGCGCCGCGCACCGACAGGGCCTTGACGCCCTTGGACGCCACCAGACGCTCGCCGTTGTAATTGGCCGCCTTGACGAAGCGATCCGCCCAGGGCTCGAAGCCGAGCCCATTGATGACGATGAGCTGCGCCTTCATCACCCGGCGCACATCGCTGGGAGAGGGCTCGAAATCATGGGGATCCTGACTTAGCGCCACGATGGAGCGCACCTCCACGCGGTCGCCGCCCACTTGCCGCACGAGATCGGCGATGACGGAGAAAGAGGCGAGCACATCCACCTTGCCCCCCTGCTGCGCCTGCGCGGGGGAGAAGCAGAAGGAATGCAACAACAAGGCGGCGGCTGCGAAGGTCTGGCGACGGGTGAACATGGGAGGCTGTCTCGCTTGCGCTGGCGTCAGAAGTGTAAGCCCGCCTTGAGGCGGATTTGATGGCGTTCAAAGTTCACAAGGTCAAGCCCGCCGCTGGAGCCCTTCTCCTTGCCGCCGACAAGTCCGCTATAGGCCAGGTTCACAAAGCCGCCGTCTTTTATCAGCGTCAGTGTGGGGCCGACATAAACAGCATCGCCCCGGTAGGTCGCCAGAGACAGGCCATCATAGGCGCGTAGATAGCGAGTCTCGGCTCCAAGGAAGAGGTTTTTCGCCACCTGCCAACTGCCCGCCACAGAGGCGCCGACAACCGATCCTCGCTCCCATGCGGCGGCGCCTTTTTCCTTCGTCATCTCCATTTCATGGGTCAAGTTGAAGGCCGCGAAGAAAGTGTCCTTGATGACCTCGTGATCGAAGATGAGCTTGTTCTCTGATCCATATTTGCGCCCGCGCAGACCCGATGCCTCATCGGAAAAAGCGAAGACCGGCTCCATATGCAAGGTGAGGCCGAAGGGCGAGGTCGCGCGGTTCAGGAAGCGATAGCGCAACTCACCGCCAAAGCCATTGAATAGATAGCGCCCGGCGACAGGCTCGACCTCGCCCTCATAGCCGTTGCGGGCGCTGATCCTGTGATAGTCGCCGAGCAGGGTGAGGGACATGGAGAGGTCATTGGTGAAGGCGTGGGCGAATTCGAGCTTCTGGCCGACCGCGACATAATTGGAACTGAGCTTGCCAAGGCGCACCACGGTCTCGACCGCCACCTTGTTTTCGCCGGAAGGATGGGTGTCCGACCCTAGGGTGAAGCCGAAAATGATCTCGCTCTCGACCCCATGGTCATGTCCCTGTCCATGGGCATGGCTGTGACCGTGGGAATCGGTCGGGCGCTCGCTGGCGGCACGCTCCACCTCCGGATTGCGAAACGCCCGCACCTCCGGCGCCGGTTCGTCGAAAGCCTGCGCAAAGGCCTGCGGTGTCTTACAAAGCGCGAGGGCGATCACCGCTGCATAAAGTGAGATGACCACCGACTTCATGACTAGAGCCCCCGCTAGCGACTGATGTAATGTTATAATATTACATCAAGGTGTCAATGGCGAAGCTGGGGGCAGATGGGGCTACCTCTTCCCCCTGAAAAACCCCCGCAACAGCTCCGCCGCCTCGCTCTCGCGCAGGCCGCCATAGACCTCCGGGGCGTGGTGGCAGGTGGGTTGCTTGAAGAAGCGGGGGCCGTGGTCGAGGGCGCCGCCCTTGGGGTCGGGGGCTGCGTAATAAACCCGGCGCAGGCGGGCGAAGGAGATGGCGCCCGCGCACATGGCGCAGGGCTCCAGCGTCACATAGAGGTCGCAGCCCACCAACCGCTCGCTGCCCAACGTCGCGCAGGCGGCGCGGATGGCGAGCACTTCGGCATGGGCCGTGGGGTCGCGGTCAGCGAGGGTCCGGTTGCCTGCGGCGGCGATCACTTCGCCTTGCCGCACCACCACCGCCCCCACCGGCACCTCCCCGCGCGCCCCGGCCAACCGCGCCTCGTCGAAGGCGCGGGTCAGGGGGTCGGGGGCAATTTCATCCTTTGATGACATGAAACGATATTCCTGCTCCCCCTCGGGGAGCGCCTCTGCTATCAGGACGCATGAACGACAAACGCGATGACGACAAGAGCCGCCCCCGCAAACCCGGCGGCGGCGGAGCCGGGCGCCCAGCAGGACGTCCCCCAGGCCGCCCCCCCGGCCGCAGCTTCGGCAAGGACGGCGGCGACAAGCCACGCTCCGCGCCCGGCGGTTTCAACCGCAGCCGCGACGACAAGCAGGGCTCCAGCACATGGAACCCCGCCGCCCCCGAACGTAGCCGCCACGTCTGGGACGATGGCGAGCGCCGGGTGATGCGCGACGGCCTGCCCCCCGAAAAAGAAGGCGAGGAGGGCGGTCGCAAGCCCTACGGCGCGCGCAAGACCTTCGGCGACAAGAAGCCCTTTGGCGAGCGCAAGTCCTTCGGGGACCGCAAATCCTTTGGGGACCGCAAGCCCGGCGCGCGTGGCGAGGCGCCCCAGCGCCGTCAGGCCAATTTCAGCAAGAACAAGCCCAACGCCTCCAATGTGCGCAAGGTAGAACGCGCCGAGGGCGAGGAGCGGATCGCCAAGGTGATGGCCCGCGTGGGCCTGTGCTCGCGTCGCGACGCCGAGGAATGGATCGCGGCGGGCCGGGTGGAGGTGAATGGCGTCGTCATCACCAGCGCCGCCCTCAATGTCGGCCCCAAGGACAAGGTGGTGGTCGATGGCGCGCCCATGCCCCATCGCGAGCGCACAAGGCTCTGGCTCTTCCACAAGCCGCGCGGCCTCGTCACCACGGTCAGCGATCCCGAGGGGCGTCCCACGATTTTCGACGTGCTGCCCAAGACCATGCCCCGCGTCGTCACCGTGGGCCGCCTCGACATCAACACCGAGGGCCTGCTGCTGCTGACCAATGACGGCGGGCTGGCGCGTCTGCTCGAACTGCCCGCCACCGGCTGGCTGCGCCGCTACCGCGTGCGCGCCCATGGGGAGACCGACCAGGCCCAGCTCGATACGCTCGGCGAAGGCGTCACCGTAGACGGGGTCGATTACGCCGGCATCGACGCCAAGCTCGACCGCACCCAGGGCGCCAACACCTGGCTGACCATGGGCCTGCGCGAGGGCAAGAACCGCGAAATCAAGCGGGTGCTGGAGAATATCGGCCTTGAGGTCAACCGCCTCATCCGCCTCTCCTTCGGCCCCTTCCAGCTCGGCGAACTGGCGGAAGGCGAAATTGAGGAGATCAAGACCCGCATCCTGAAGGACCAGCTGGGCGATGCCCTCGCCGCCGAGGCGGGCGTCGATTTCGAGGCGCCCATCTTCGATTATGTGGTCGAGGAGCTACCGGCCCGCGCCCCCTCACGGGGTCGCGACACCAAGGCCCCGCGCGAGCGCACAGACCGTGGCGAGCGCCGCAGCTTCACGCCGCGCGAGCCCGAGCCCGAACGCAAGCAGCTCGGCCGCCCGAAGCCCGGCGCCCGCCCCCATGTCTCGGCCCTGCGCGAACAGGGACGTGATGACGCCCGCACCGGCCCGCGCAAGCGGGTGGAGCGGCAGGAGACCGCCGACCGCAAGGGCCGCGCGGTCCGGGTGGAGCGCGTCGTCCACGCCAATCCGAAGCAGGCCGTGGTCAGCGACGAGGCCGGCGCCTCCCGCAACGGCCGCCGCTTCGCCGCCGAGCGCAATCCGCGCCCGGAGGGTGAACGCACATTCAAGCCCCGTGAGGATCGCGCAGGCGGCGACAAGCCCTTCCGCAAACCGCGCGAGGATGGAGAGCGCAGGTTCAAGCCCCGTGAAGATCGCGCGGATGGTGACAAGCCATTCCGCAAGCCACGCGCCGAGGGCGAGCGCAGCTTCAAGCCTCGCGCCGAGGGTGAACGCACGTTCAAGCCGCGTGAAGATCGCGCAGGTGGCGACAAGCCCTTCCGCAAGCCCGGCGGCGCTGGCCGCCCCGGTGGGCGGCCCACGGGCGGCAAACCAGGCGGGCGTCCCGGCGGCGACAAGCCGCGCGGTCCGCGCAAGGGGCGCTAAAGGACCATGCGGATCATTGGGGGAGAGATGCGCGGGCGCAACCTGATCGCGCCGACCGGGCCAGAGGTCCGGCCGACGTCAGACCGTCTGCGCGAGGCGATCTTCAACGTGCTGGCCCATGCCTATGAGGACGCCTGCGACGACGCCCGCGTGCTCGATCTTTTCGCGGGCACGGGGGCGCTGGGCATAGAGGCCCTGTCGCGCGGGGCGAAGTTCACTCTCTTTGTGGACGACTCCACCGAGGGCCGCGCCCTGGTGCGGGGCAATGTGGATGCGCTGGGTCTCGGCGGGGTCTCGAAGATCTTTCGCCGCGACGCCACCAAGCTCGGCCCCATGCCGCCGCAGGAGCCCTATACGCTCGCCTTCCTCGACCCGCCCTATGGCAAACGCCTCGCTGAACCCTGTCTGCTATCGCTGCGCGACGGCGGCTGGCTTGCGCCGGGCGCGCTCTGCGTGGTGGAGGAAAGCACCGAAGCCGCCTTCGAGGCGCCCGAGGGCTTCGCAGAGCTGGAGCGCCGGGTCTATGGCGGCACGCAGGTGGTGTTTCTGCGGGCGGGGTGATCACCCCATCCGCAAAACCGGCTTGATCGCCACGCCCGTTTCCGCATCGTGCATGGCTTCATCAATCTGCTCGAAATCATAAAAGCGCACGAGCTTGTCGAAGGGAAAAAGCCCCTTCATGAAGAAATCCACCAGACGCGGAATAAAGATGTCCGGCACGCTGTCGCCCTGCACGATGCCGCGCACGGAGCGGCCGCGCAGCATGGCGCTGAGGATGTTCACCGGCACAGTCTGGGTCGGACCCTTGTTGGCGATGAGCCCGCAGGTTCCCAGCGGCCCCACGCAATCGATGGCCTGACGGGTCACTGCGTCCACCGCTGTGGTGTCCAGGCTGAAATCGACGCCGCGACCGGTTTCCGCCAAAATCACCGCCAGCGCGTCTTCCTTCGCGCCATTGATCACATAGGTGGCGCCCAGCTCTCCCGCCAGCGCGAGGCGCTCGGGGGCGATGTCGATGGCGAAGATCTTTGAGGCGCTCGCAATGCGCGCCGCCATGACCGCCGCAAGGCCCACCGCGCCCGTGCCGAAGACCGCGATGGTCTGGCCTGCGCCCAGCCGCAGCGAGTTCAACACCGCGCCAGCGCCCGTCTGCAGGCCGCAGCCCAGCGGCCCCAGCAACTCCAGCGGCGCATCCTTGCGCACCTTAATCGCGTTGCGCTCGTTGGCGATGGCGTGGGTGGCGAAGGAGGACTGGCCGAAGAAATTGCCATGCACCGCTTCGTGGTTGCAGGTGAGCGTGGTCGAGCCATCGAGCCGCTTGCCGCCAAAGCAGACGGCGGCGACCTCGTAGCAATAGGAGGGCTTGCCGGAGACGCAGGTGGGGCACTGGCCGCAGGAATCGAAGGTCAGCACCACATGATCGCCGACCGCTAGTTTGCGCACATTGGCGCCCACCTTCTCCACCACGCCCGAGCCCTCATGGCCCAGCACGATGGGGCGCGGCGAGAGGCCGGGAACCGTGGCGACCTTGATGTCCGTATGGCAGATGCCCGTGGCGACCACGCGCACCAGCACTTCATCGGCGCGCGGCTCGTCGATGGCCACGCATTGGATGGGCATGGAGAGAGATTGGCCGCGCAACACGGCCGCCCGCATGTTCATGATTCTGCACTCCGCTCAGACAGCTGGCGCCGCCTCATCCTGGAACTTGCGGCGAATGATGCGGCGCACCGCGCTCACCGCTTTATCAGCTTCAAGGTTGACGAGGATGCCGCCGTCAGGGTCCGTATCCATCATTTTCTGCTGATCGGCGAGGATATATTTATCCTCGTCAAAGGCGGTGGCGTTCATGCGCTTGAGCAAGTCGCCCACCTTGGGATCGTCGATATGCAGGCGACGGCAGATCGACCAGAAATAATGGGTGGTGCGCTCCGTCTCCGGCGTCAGATGGTTCAGCACCACATGATGCACGAGATCGGGATCATCCTTCACGCCTGTGGGGCAGGCCTCAAGGCGAATATGCACATGGTTGGGCAGCAGGAAGCTCAGGTTCTGGAAGCGGTCGATATTGCCCTCGAAGCGCCGCATGGTGCGGAAGATGGGCGCGGGCTCCACATCGGGCATCTCGCGCCGCGCGCGCACCACATCGCCATCGACGGTGACCACCAGCGGATTCTCCTGAATGCCGCTGGAGGCGAGCGTGGTCTTGTGGACGAAGGTCAGATGAGTGAGATCCATCAGATTATCGACGATGAGCTGCCAGTTGGCCTCCACCAGCAGATGATCCGTCTCCGCCGCCCAGCCCGGCCCCCCGTTTTCATAGAAGTCGGGGATCAGCGCAGGGTCAGCCTTGGCGGCGTCGCCCATCCAGACATAGACCAGCGCATTGCGCTCGATGAGCGGATAGGCGCGTGTGCCGAACCCCTCAGGCACGGACTTCTGCGCGGGGATCAGCTTGCAGCCGCCATCTGCGCCAAAGCGCAATCCGTGATAGCCGCATTCGATCTGGTCATGAATGAGTTGGCCTTTTGAGAGCGGATATTGCCGGTGGGGGCAACGATCCGACAGGGCGACGGCGCGTCCGTCCTCACAGCGATAGAAAACGATGGGCTCGCCGCAGATCATGCGCGCCAGCGGCTTGCGGTTCAGCTCATTGGCGCGTGCGCTGACGTACCATTGGTTCTTCAGGAATTTGTGCGCGCCCATGGTCCACTCCCTGATTGCGCCCTGTAATGACGGCCACGCCGCGCCTTCTCAACGCGACTTGAGGCCCATGAGATTGGCCAGCAGATTGCGCTGCGCCTGAGAGGTTCCCGCCGCGATGGTGGCGGAGCGGGAGTCGCGGAAATAGCGCTGCATGTCGAACTCTTCATTGAGGCCATAACCGCCCATGATCTGCACGCCCATGTTGGCGAGTTTGGCGTACATTTCGGAGGTGTAAAGCTTGGCCTGGGTGATCTCGCGCAGCGTATCGCGCTTTTGCGCCGCCAGCCAGGCCGCGCGCCAGGTGAGCATCTTGCCCGCCTCCAGTTCGCTCTGCATATCCGCGAGCATATGGCCGATGGCCTGAAAGGACCCAATGGGCTGGCCGAACTGCACGCGCTCGCCCGCATATTTCACCGCGAGATCCAGCACCGCCTGCGCCCCGCCGCAATTGCCTGCCGCCGAAACTGCGCGCTCGAATTGCAAGCCGCCCATGAGGCAATCCCAGCCCGCACCCTCGCCGCCGATGACCCGATCAGCGGCGACCGGCGTATCGCGCAGGAAGACTTCGTAGGTGCCCACGCAGCGCCGTCCGAGCATGCCGAGCTTGCGCAGCTCCACGCCCGGCGCATCGTTGTCGATGAGGATATGGGTAAGGCCCTTGCGATAATGCACGGCCTTGTCGGTCTTCACATAGGCGCAGATGACGGCGTTCTTCAGCCCCGCAGCCGTGGTCCAGAGTTTCTGCCCGTTGACGATATAGTGGTCGCCATCGCGCACCGCTGTGGTGTGGATATTGCCAACGTCCGAGCCCGCATCGGGTTCGGAAATGCCGATGACGAATTTGATGCGGCCATCAAAAAGGCGCGGCAACCAATAGGCCTTCTGCTCGGGCGTGCCCTTGCGCAGGATGTTGAGGGCGCAGAACACGCCGCCCGAATAGGCCATGCACAAATCGGCCGAGACGCGCGAGAGTTCATAGACGACGAGCGCCAGATCCAGCGCATCGCCGCCGAGCCCCCCGACCTCCACAGGGAAAGGCAGGCGCAGCAGCCCCGCCTCCACCCAGGCCTGATAGAGATCCTCGGGGAAGGCGCGGTCGCGATCCCATTTGCGGACGGACTCGGGCGGGGCATGGCGCGCCATGAGCTTGATGACGCTCTCACGCAGCATTTCCTGCTCTTCTGTGAAATCGAAATTCATGGCGGCCTCACTTCATGACGATAAGCGCATCAAGGGCCATCGCGCCCTCGCCCTGCGCATAGACATTCACCGGATTCACATCGATTTCCGCAATGCGCGGATCAGCCTGCATCAAGGCGCCGATGGAAGCGGCGATCTGAGCGATCGCCTCCACATCGCGCGGCGCTGCGCCGCGCAATCCGCCCAGCAGGGCCGCGCCCTTGAGCTGGCCGAGCGCAGCCATGATCTCGCCCTTGCTCGCCTGAGCCGCCAAGAGGCGCGCGTCATGCAGGGCCTCGGTCCAGACGCCGCCAAGGCCCACCACAACCACCGGCCCCCATTGCGGATCACGCCTTGCGCCGACGATCATCTCCAGCCCGCCGCGCGGCGCCATGCGCTCCACCAGCACGCCATCGAGGATGAGCGCTGGATCATAGGCGCGGACATTGGCGAGAAGTCGGGCATGGGCCTCCACCAACGACGCTTCATCGGCGACGCCGACAATTACGCCGCCCGCCTCGCTCTTGTGCGCCAGCGCGTCAGCCTGCGCCTTGATGACGACGGGATAGCCTATGCGCGCCGCGATGGCGCGGGCCTGCGCCAGATCGCGCGCAAGACCGCCCTGCGGCGTCGCCACGCCAAGATCCTTCAGGATCTCCTTGCCGCGCCACTCAGCCACTGGCCCGTGCATATCAAGCGCGAGTGGGCTTGCGGCGGGGGCGGGCTCATGGGTCCGCACCTGCGCGCGCCCATGGGCCGCCAGCTGTGCAAGGGCCCGCAGGGCGCGGTCAGGAGAGCGGAAGAAGGGAATGCCGCTGTCGCGCATTTCCTGCATGAACTGGGCGTCGAGCGGGTAATCATCGCCCATATAAACGACCGCGACCGGTTTTTTGGCGGCCTCCAGAACGGGCCGCATGGCGCGCCATTTGCTCAGTTGCTGGGGCTTGCCGCCGCCCATGGCCGCCATGAGCAGAAAGCCCACGCGCGGATCATCCAGCAGCGCCGCCGCGCTCTCGCCAAAGAGGCCAGGCTTCTGCATGGCGGCGGCGGTGATGTCGAGGGGATTGTCGATGGTGGCGAAAGAAGGCAGCACGGCGCGCAGGGCGTCATGGGTGCTCTGCGCCAACTCGGGCAGATCAAGGCCGATCTCCTCGCAGAAGTCGAGGGAGAAGCCGCGCAGGGCGCCTGAATTGCTCACCACACCAACCCCGCCGGTCACGGGCCCCGGATAGCGATTGGCGAGCGTCGTGACATCGAAGAGTTCATCGATGCTGTTGACCATGATGACGCCTTCGCGCTCCACGCAAGCGCGCATGATGGCGTGATCGCCCGCAAGAGCGCCAGTATGGGATTTCGCAGCCTCGCGCGCGCGCGAACTCATGCCGGGATGCAGCAGGACGATAGGTTTGGCGACCGCGCGGGCGCGGCGGGCGAGGGTCACGAACCGCTGGGGATCGCGGATCTGCTCGACGAAGAGCGAGAAAGCGCTGACCGAGGGATCCTCGATCAGCAGATCAAGATAATCTTCGGCGCTGAGCACCGCCTCATTGCCGGTGGAGATGGACTGCGCCACCGGCACGCCGCGCGCCATGAGCGCAAAGCGCACATTGCCCTGCATGGCGCCGCTCTGGGCGATGACGCAGACGCCGGGCCCCTTGGTGGGGCGAGGCTCGACAGGCTCGAAGGTGAGGGGAACGCCATCGGCGAAGTTCACGCAGCCGATGCAATTGGGGCCAAGCACCACCATGCCAGCTTCGCGTGCGACTTTCGCAAAGGCGGCCTGCGCCTTGGCGCCCGCCACGTCCTGTTCGCTGAAGCCCGAGGCGAAGACCACCACGCCGCCAACCCCGCGCCGCGCGCAGGCATCGATGGACTCGAGCACCGCCTGCGCGGGTACGATCAGCACGAGAGCGTCCACCCCCATAGGCAGATCATCGATGGTGGGGACGCAAGGAACGCCATCGATGTCGCTGCGGCTGCGGCTGACAAAGTGCAACGCGCCCGAGAAGCCGAAGCTGCGCAGGTTCAGCAGCACATTGTTGCCAACCGAAAGAGGCTCAGGCGAAGCGCCCACCACCGCGATGGATTGTGGCCTGAGAAACCGCGCGAGGGCGGGACGCAGATCGCTCATGAATCAATCCCGACGATAGGCGCCAAGACCCGGACGATAGGACTTTTCGTCAAGGAACTGCTTCATGCCCTTGGAGGCGCCCTTCTCGGGATCGCGGAACGCCGTCTGGTCGTTCTTTGAGGCGAGATATTCAGCCGAGGCGTCCCACGACATCTCGCGCACATAGTGATAGGCGCTTTTGCAGGCGCGCAGAACATGGGGGTTCTTTTCGATCAGCTTTTTCGCGAGAGCCTTGGTCTTCTCCACAAGCTGGTCCTTCGGCACCGCGAAATTGACGAGCCCGATATCCTCCGCCGTACGGCCATCGAAGGTCTCGCCGGTGAGAATGTAATAGAGCGCCTTGCGCTGGGAGAGCGCCATGGCGACGGACTTCGTCACGATGCCTGCGGGGATGATGCCCCAGTTGATTTCCGAGAGGCCGAAAGTCGCCTCTTCGTCGGCCACCGCAAGATCGCAGGCCAGCAAAACCTGGAAGGCGCCGCCGAAGCACCAGCCATTGACCATGGCGATGGTGGGCTTTGGATAATGCATCATGCGCCGCCACTGCCAGGCCGCGTTGGAGCGATGCAGGCGCTCGCGGGCGACGGGATGGCCCGCGTCAGGCTCGCGGAAATATTCCTTCAGATCCTGCCCAGCCGAGAAAGCGTCGCCGGCGCCGGTGATGACGACGCATTGCGCGCTGTCCTCCATCTCCAGCACATCCATCACCTGCACCATCTCGAAGACGATGCCGGGGTTGAAGGCGTTGCGCTTGGACGGACGATTGAGCGTCACCCAGGCGATGCCATCTTCAACCTTCACGAGAACATTCTGCTGCGGCAGGGACTCCAGTCCCGATGGCTTATCCGTCATGCTGCTTCCTCCTGGTCATTATTGAATCTGTTATGCCGGGCGCCGAGAGCCGGGCCAAGCGCTTTTTTTGTCCGTTTGCCGCAAGAACATGCCGATTTTAGGCCGCTCGCAACGAAAAGGCCGACGGCTGCGGGAGCTGTCGGCCCTGTGTTTTGCAGTGCGCCTCGATCAGGCCGCCTTGCTGTTCTTGATCGCGTTCCAGATGCGCGCCGCAGTGAGGGGGAAGTCCACATGGTTGACGCCCATGGGCCGCAGCGCGTCCATCACCGCATTGGCGAGGGTGGGCACGGAGCCGGTGGTCCCCGCCTCACCCACGCCCTTGGCGCCCAGCGGGTTGCCAGGGGCGGGAATGGGACGATCATAGAGCTTCAGGCCCTTCAGATCGGTGGCGCGGGGCATGCAATAGTCCATGAAGCTGCCGGTCAGCATCTGACCGCTCTGGTCATAGATGCAGACTTCACCGAGCACCTGCCCAAGCCCCTGCATCACGCCGCCATGGATCTGACCCTCGGCCAGGGTATGGTTGATGATGTTGCCCGCATCATCCACGCCCACATAGCTCAGCAGCTCGACTTCGCCGGTCTGCGGATCGACCTCCACTTCCGCCACATGGGCGCCCGTGGGGAAGGCGCGCTGCTGCGCGCCCTCGAAGATGGTGTCGAGCGGGCTCACGCCATCCTTGGCGTAGATGCGCGACAACTCCACCAGGCTCACCGCCAGATCGGTGCCGCGCACGCGGTACTGGCCCTCGGTGAACTCGATGTCGTCGGATCCCACCTCGAGATGCTGGGCGGCGAGTTCGCGCCCCTTCTTCACGACTTCCTGCGCCGCCTGGAACAGGGCGCCGCCATGGCTCATGAGGGAGCGCGAGCCGATGGTGCCATCGCCGCGCTGGGCCGGACCATCCGGGTCCGAATAGCGCAGGGTGATGTCGTCAGCCTCCATGCCCAGCACCTGGCCCACGATCTCGGGATAGGTGGTCTCATGGCCCTGCCCCGAAGGACCCGACACGGTGTAGAGGATCGGATTGCCGGAATCGCCGAACTTGATGGCGACCTCCTCCACCGGGCTGCCGCCGCCGCCCGCAGGCTCGATGAAGGCGCAGCAGGAAATGCCGCGCAGCTTGCCACGCGCCAGCGATTCCTGACGACGCTTCTCATAGCCCGCCCAGTCGGCGTAACGCACGGCGTCGTCGATCAGGCCCTTGGGATCGCCACTGTCATAGACCGAGCCGATCGGAGTCTTGTAGGGGAAGGCTTCGCGGGGGATGGCGTTCAGGCGGCGGATCTCGACGCGGTCGATGCCCATCTCGCGCGCCGCCTCCTCCACGAGGCGCTCGACGATATAGCTCACATTGGGACGCGCCGCGCCGCGGTAAGGGGTCGTGGGCGTCGTGTTGGTGAGAACGACCCGGTGCAGGCCATGCACGACCGGGATCGTGTAGACGTTCACCGCATGCATGGAGGGCGGCAGCGTGTTGGTGAAGGGCCCGGGACCGGAGAGATAACCGCCGGTGTTGATGATCCACTGGAAGCGCACGGCGAGGAACTTGCCGTTCTTGTCGAGCGCCAGCTCGCCAAAGAGCTTCACGGCGCGGCCGTGATGGTCGCTGAGGTGGGTTTCGGAACGGGTGGAAACCCATTTCACGGGACGCCCGACCTTCTTGGCCGCCAGCAGCAGCGAGCAATATTCCGAATAGGCCTCGCCGCGAATGCCGAAGCCGCCGCCCACGTCATGGGCGTGGACGCGCAGCTTGGATTCCGGAATCCCCGTGCCGACGGAGAGGCCGCCGCGCATCATGGTCATGCCCTGGGAGGGGGCGTAGAGGTCATAGACATCCTTGTCGGCGTCATAGGTGACGAGAGCCGCCTTGGGCTCCATGGGATTGCCGATGATGCGCGGCGCATCCGCCACCAGCTTGGTCACATGGGCCGCCGAGGCGAAGGCCGCGTCGGCCTGCTCCTTAGAGCCATATTCGTAGTCGAAGACGAGATTGTTGGGCACGTGGTCATAGAGCTGCGGCGCGCCGGGCTTCAGCGCCTCTTCCGCATCCACCACCACGGGCAGGTCATGGTAGTCGACCACGATCTTTTCGGCGGCGTCCTGGGCGATGGCGTGGCTGGTGGCGACCACAAGCGCCACTTCCTGACCCACGAAGCGCACCCGCGTCTCGGCCATGACCTCACGATGCACGGTGATGAACTTCATCCCGTCCTTGCCGGGATAATGGACCAGCGAGGGGCCGGAGCCGAAGCCCGCCGCCTTGGTGTCCTCGCCAGTCAGCACCGCGAGCACGCCGGGCGTCGCAAGAGCCGCGCTCACATCAACGCCGCGAACCTCCGCATGGCCGCGGTCAGCGCGCAGGAAGTGGGCGTAGACCTGATCGGGGAAGTTCCAATCCGAGGTGTAGCGCCCCCGCCCCGTCACCAGACGATGATCCTCGCGCCGTCCGTGGAATTTACCGCTCATGTCTTTGGCCTCCCGAAATTCTATCCGCCTGTTTCACCACGAGGAGCGTAATCAATGCAAGGGGGACCTGTGGGCGTCAACCAATCCAGTCCTTCAACCAGCTGACGCCGAAAGCGCCTGGGCCCAGAGTCGTCGTCGCCCAGACAAAGGCCGAGGCCCAGTTGGCCGCCTGAAACGGCCAGCGCGACATCTGCGCCGCCCCCGCAGCCAGCGGCACGACCGCCCGCAAAGGCCCGAAGAACCGGCCGATGAAGACCCCGGGCGCACCCCATTTCTCGAACAGCCGATGCGCGCGGGGGATCAGATCCGGATGGCGTGAGAGGGGCCAGAGGCCCGCGATCTCCCGGTGATAATGGTAGCCGAGCCAATAGGAGAACCAGTCGCCCAAAGCCGCGCCAATGGCGGCGGCGAGCCACAAGGGCCAGAAATCCAGCCCGCTGGCGCCGATCAGGGCGCCCACGCCCCAGAGGATGACCGTGGCGGGCAGGAGCAGGGAAATGAAGGCCAGCGATTCGCCAAAGGACAACACGAAGACGATCGGCGCCCCCCAGGCCTCGTGGGCGCGGATGAAGGCGAGAACGCTTTCGACCATCTGGTCCATGGGCTACTTCACGATGGTGAGTTTTTCAGCCGCCCGGGTGATGCCGGTATAGAGCCAGCGGTTGCGATGCTCGCGAAAGGCGCCGCTCTCGTCGAACAGCACCACATTGTCCCACTGGGATCCCTGGGATTTGTGGACCGTCAGCGCATAGCCGAAGTCGAATTCGTCGGAATCCCGGCGCAGGGCGTAGGGAATTTCCTCATCGCTCTCGAAAAAGGCGGGGATAACGCCCACACGCACCGCCTTGCGATTGGGATCGTCGTCAGGGGTCAGGCTCATGCGCAGTTTCTTGGCGCGCATGGGCGAGACGGTCTTCACCTTCCACAGGCTGCCGTTGAGCAGGCCCTTGGTGCGGTCGTTTTTGAGGCAAACGAGCTTGTCGCCCGCCTCGGGCGTCGTCTGGGTGAAGCCGAAGAGCTCGCGCATGCGCCGGTTGAAGTTCTTGCGCGTGCGGTTCATGCCCACCAGCACCTGGTCTGCGCCCGTCACGGCGATGGAGTCGATGTCGCGGCGAGCGATGATCCGGCAGTCGCCCCAATCGCCATAGTCGAGCCGCCCGCCCTCGCGCACGATCATGGACATGCGTACGATGGGGTTGTCCGCCGCCTGGCGATGCACCTCGGTGAGCATGACGTCGGGCTCCACCTCGGTGAAAAAGCCGCCGCCCTTCACCGGGGGCAACTGCGCGGGATCGCCCAACACCAGCACGGGCTTGCCGAAGGACAGGAGATCGCGCCCCAGTTCCTCGTCCACCATGGAGCACTCGTCGATGACGATGAGGCTGGCGGACTGGGCGGGGCTCTCGTCGTTCAGGATGAAGCTGGGCTCTTCGGAATCGATGTCCTTGGGCCGGTAGATAAGGCTGTGAATGGTGCGCGCGTCCTTGCAACCCTTGGAGCGCATGACCAGCGCCGCCTTGCCGGTGAAGGCGCCGAAGCAGACCTCCCCATCGATATCCTCGGCCAGATGGCGCGCGAGTGTGGTCTTGCCTGTCCCCGCAAAGCCAAACAGCCGGAAGACCTGAGGCTTGCCGCGCTTCAGCCATGCCGACACATCGGCAAGCGCCTTGTCCTGCTGGGGCGACCAAGCCATGGCGAGAGCAATCCTCAAGGGGGTTGTGACGCCCTTTGTGTGGCATAGGCGGCCACTGGAGGCAACGCGCGCTCAGGCGGCGGAGAGCGCCGCTGGCGTATAGGCTAAATTTTTGGCGATATGCAGCAGGATTTGACCACAGGTGGACGCCTTCTGCGGCGAGCGGTGGAACCGCTGGGTCACGACGCTCATCAACTCGTCGAGGATCTCTTCATCGATATCCTCCACCAGATGCAGAGGCAAACCGACCTGACGCATGTTTCCGCCCAGATCTTCCCGCGCTTTCCGCACGGAGATTGCGTCATCAAGAATCCGCGCGCGCCAGAGATGGCTGTGGGAGAAAGCGAGGTTGAAGATGGATGCGCCTGCAGCCCCGATCTCGGCGACGTACCGCTCCCGGACGAGGTCGGTAATGATCGGAAAACACCAGAGCGCCATGTCCCGCCGCTCGCTGGGAGCCAAATTCTGGGGCATTCCCACACCTTTACGCTAATGTTTACGACTGCAAGCAAAACTTACAGCATCATTATTACCAAAAGGTGTCTGTTTGTAAAGTTCGCAACGCAATGTAATTTTTCAAATTCCTTTGCGTCGCCATCAGCTTAGCCATAAACGGATGCGTTTGGAAGGTAACGAAGGGCGTTCGTCGCCCCCTCCGCTTGGCCTGAACTATTTACCTTCCACGCCCGGACGCTTTAGGATCGCCAAAATCAAAGGAGGCCCCTATGCGAGACTGGATGAAGCTGATCCCCGAAGCCGAACGTCGCCTCTACGAAAAGGCTGGATTCATGGGCGAATTGACGCCCGGGCGGCGCAGCGCCCTCATCGTGGTGGATGTCACCATGGGCTTTTGCGGGGCGGAGGGCTTGAGCCTCGACGAGGCTGTCGCCCAATATTCCACCGCCTGCGGCCCCGCCTCCTGGGTCGCCATGCCAAAAATCGCTGAGCTCATTGGAACCTTCCGCACCGCTGATCTGCCCATCGTCTATTCCCTGAGCGATCTGGCCAGCGGTCCCTTCACGGGCAAGGCCACCAAGGGCAAGCGCACCGGCGCCCCCGCCCCGGGCTTCAACGATTTCCCTGCGGCCATCGCGCCGCGCGAGCAGGATTGGGTGCTGGCGAAGACCAAGGCCTCGGCCTTCTTCCAGACTCCCCTGCCCGCCTATCTCATCAAGTCCGGCGTCGATACGCTGGTGGTCTGCGGCGTCTCGACCTCGGGCTGCGTGCGCGCCTCGGTGGTGGACGGCTTCTCCCATGGCTTCAAGACCTTCGTGGTTGATGAGTGCTGTTTTGACAGGTCGGAATTCGCCCATGCCGCCAATCTCTTCGACATGAACGCAAAATACGCCACGGTCATCTCGCTGGAACAGGCCCAGCGCATGATCGCCGGCCCGGCGCGCGTGGCGGCTGAATAGGGGTCGACCATGAGCAAGACACACGATCCCTTTGGCCTGTTTCCCTATCGCGCCATCGCCGATGCGCCGAAAATCACCTGGCCCAACGGCGCCCGCGTCGCCGTCTGGGTCATCCCCAATGTGGAGCATTTCCATCTGGAGATCGGCAGTCCGGCGCCGGATGTGCGCAACTTCTCTCGCCGCGACTATGGCAATCGCGTGGGCCTGTGGCGGCTCATGGATGTGCTGACCAAGCACAAGATTCGGGGCACCGTGGCCCTCAACGCGGAGATCGGGATTTATTACCCGCGCATCATGCAGGCCATGATCGATCTTGAGTGGGAATTGATGGGCCATGGCCTCACCAATTCGAAGATCATGTCGGGGCTCGAGATCGACGCCGAACGCAAGCTGATCCTCGACACCCGCAAGGTCATCGAGGACTGGGGCCGCAAGATGCATGGCTGGCTTGGGCCGGGCCTGACGGAGACCTTCAACACGCCTGATCTGTTGAAAGAGTGCGGCGTCGAATATGTCGCCGACTGGGTCAACGACGACCTGCCCTACCGCTTCAACAACGGCCTCTATTCGATCCCCTATTCCATCGAACTCAACGACATGCCGCTGTTCAACATGCCGAGCATCAGCATCGACGATTTCAAGCGCCGCATCTGCGATTCTTTCGATGTGCTCTATGCGGAGGGCGCGACCAATGGGCGGGTGTTGGGCATTGCGCTTCATCCCTTCCTGATCGGCGCCGCCCATCGCATCAAATATCTCGATGAGGCCCTTCAATACATCGCCGGGCACGACAAGGTCTGGTTCGCCACGGGCGACGAGATCATAAGAGCTTACAAGGCGCAGGAGGCGAACGCCTGACATGGCGCATTCGGACGAGGGTCTGTTTCTGCGGGGGCTGTTCGCGCAAGCCATCGCCTCCGCGCAACCGGACCTGTGCCTGCCGCCGCACTTGCCGGAGCCCCCCAGGGGACGGCTGATCGTCATCGGCGCGGGCAAGGGCGCCGCCAGCATGGCGAAAAGCGTGGAGGACCATTGGCCCGGGCCGCTCAGCGGCGTGGTGGTGACGCGCTATGGCTATGGCGCGCCCTGCAAGCGGATCGAGATCATCGAGGCCGCCCATCCAACGCCGGACGCCAACAGCCTGCGCGCGGCCCATCGCCTGCTGGAGGCCGTGCGCGACCTCACCCCCGACGATCTCGTGCTCTGCCTGCTCTCCGGCGGCGGCTCAAGCCTGCTGTGCCTGCCGGGCGAGGGGCTGACTCTGGAGGACAAGCAGGCCCTCAACAAGGCGCTGCTGGCGAGCGGCGCGCCCATCTCCGACATGAATGTGCTGCGCCGCCACCTCTCGGGGATCAAGGGCGGGCGGCTCGCGGTCGCCTGCCACCCGGCCCGGGTGCTGACGCTGGTGATCTCCGATGTGCCCGGCGACACGCTGGAGGACATAGCCTCCGGCCCCACCGCCCCAGACCCCACCACTTGCGCGGACGCGCTGGCCATCGTCGCCCGTTACGCGATCAATCTGCCGCCCGCCGCCCGCGCCCTGCTGGAAAGCGGACGCGGGGAGACGGTGAAGCCCGGCGACCCAAGGCTCGCAGGCCATGAGATCCGCCTTGTCGCCACACCCCGCATGGCTCTGCTGGCGGCGGCCGATGCGGCGCGCAAGGCGGGCGTGACCCCCGTGCTGCTGGGCGACGCCATCGAGGGCGAGGCCCGCGAGGTCGGCAAGGTCATGGCGGGCCTCGCCCGCAACGTCGCCGACCATGGGGAGCCCGCCCCCCGCCCCTGCGTGCTGCTGAGCGGCGGGGAATGCACGGTGACCATCCGCGGCGATGGGCATGGCGGACGCAATGTCGAATTCCTTTTGGCGCTGGCCATTGCGCTGAATGGCAAAGAGGGCGTCTTCGCGCTGGCGGGCGATACGGATGGGGTGGACGGGGCCCAGGAGGTGGCGGGCGCCGTGATCGGCCCCAACACCCTCGCCCGCGCCCATGGTCTTGGCATGCGCCCCCATGACGCCCTCGCGCGCAACGACGCCCACCACTTCTTCGCCGCGCTTGGCGATCAAGTCATCACCGGCCCCACGCGGACCAATGTGAACGATTTTCGCGCGATCTATCTTCCATGAACGCGCCGAAGGCCCCGGCCCCTCACGGTTCGATCCTGAGCGAAATTGATTTGCCGCTTTTCGCAGCCCTGTTCCTGCATACGGTCTTTGTCTACCTGGTGGTGGTCATCGCGCGGGTGACGGCCTCCTACGCCATGCTGGATCTCGGCCTGTCCTTTGTCTGGGTCGGCGTCATTTCCTCGGCCTTTTCATTGATTCCCATTTTCATCGCGGTGCCGCTGGGCCGCCTCAACGACCGAGGCTACGACAGTCTCAGCAGCCGCGTCGGCTCGGCCTGTCTCGTCGTGGCGGCGCTCACCTTCTGGCTGGCGACGCCAAGCGCCATCAGTCTGTTCATCGCCACCGCCATGCTGGGCGTCGGCCAGATCATCTGCATGGGCGGACACCAGATGATCTGCATCCGCGCTGGCAAGACCATACGGGGGCGCGATGCGGTTTTCGGTTATCAGATGGTCGCCATCGCCACCGGGCAGGGCTTCGGACCACTGTTGATGGGCTGGATCGCGGGAGACGCGCGTCTGCCGCCAATCAGCCTGCTGTTCGGCCTGACCACGCTGATCAGCCTTCTGTCGCTCGCAGCCTCCATGCTCCTGAAGCCGGGCGCGGCGCGAGAGGACAAAGCCAGCGCCGCCACCCCGGTCGGGCTGATCGAGCTTTTGAAAATGCGTGGCCTGCTCGCCTATGTGATCGCCAGCATCATGACCATCACGGCGCTCGACCTGATCGTGATCTATCTGCCCCTGCTGGGCGCCGAGCGACATATGGATGTGGCGACGGTGGGAATCGTGATGGCGGTGCGGGCCGCCTCCTCCATGACCGCGCGGTTGGCCTATGTGCCGCTCGTCGATCTTCTGGGGCGCGGCCCCCTCACTTATGTGGCGATGCTCTCGCCTGCGGCGGCCTTCATCGTGGTGGCCTCCCCGGCGCCCCTCTGGGCGCTCTATCCCGCCATGGTCGTGGCGGGCCTGGGGCTGGGCGTCTCCGCCACCCTGACCCTCTCGGGCGTGGTGGACCTCGCGCCGCCCACGGCCCGGGCGACCGCCATGTCGCTGCGCCTCACCGGGAACAGGATCGGGCTCATCGTCATCCCCATGGGCGCGAGCATGATCGCAGCCTTCACGGGCGCGGCGGGGGTTTTCATCATCCTCGCCGTCTGCCTGACGGGCTCGGCAGCCGGCGTCTGGAGCGGTCGGCGCCGGGACTAGATGGCAGGCCCGGACCCCCCGGTTGACTTCAAACCATGGGAGCGGCACACAGCCCCACACGCCCCTCCAATGGGTGGCTGGCAGGGAGTTCTCCGGTGCAGAACAGCGTCAATCTCACCCTCATCGGCTTTGGCGAAGTCGGCCAGATCTTCGCCCGCGATTTTCTGGCGCGCGGCGATGTGCGCGTCACCGCCTATGACCTGAAATTCGATGCGCCTGAAACCGCTGGCCTCATGGACAAGGCCCGCGCGGCGGGCGTGATCCCCGCCCCCACCGCCTCCCAGGCCGCCAGCGGCGCGGATATCGTGATCTCCGCCGTCACCGCCTCCTCAGCGCTGACGGTGGCGGAACAGGCCGCGACATGGCTCAAGCCCGGGCAGATCTTCTTCGACATCAACTCAGCCTCGCCGGGCACCAAGACCCGCGCCGCTGAACTGGTGAACGCCTGCGGCGCCCGCTATGTGGAAGGCGCCGTGATGGCCCCCGTGCCAGGCCCAGACCTGAAGGTGCCGATT
>CANGTC010000038.1 GCA_947456505.1 Beijerinckiaceae bacterium | reverse complement strand
GGAGGGCGTATAGCTCGGTAGTCGTCGGGCGGACGAAGGTGTGAGTGACGAACAATATGAGGTCGTACAGCTCGTCGGTCGCCATCACGCCACGGACCGTTTCGCCTTGATCACCCATTTCCTTGGCGGAGGCGAGCAGCGCCTTGTACGTATCCTGGCCTTTGTCGACCAAGGGATAGAAGCGGAAGAATGGGCGGGGATTGTCTTTCTGGCGGGTCCTTGGGGTGTCGGGTACGGCGTCAATCACCCCATCGTCCCGTGCTACCTTCAGCACATTCCGAAACGTAGCGCCCAGCATATTTCTGGTCGAGGTTGCTAGATCGGGGCGTTTGGCTGCTGTCTGGTCCAGAAACTCGGCCCAGTGGCGTGTTCGAAGCTCACGGACGTCCTGCCCGCCGAAGTGTTTCATCAGCCCCCACTCGTCGTTGTCCAGAAAGAGGCGGGTTGTTCTGATGTAATTGGCGTTCCGTTCGCCCGTAGCCACCAACCGCCGCCCTTTCTCAATGAAACGGGTAGCGTAATATTTGAACGAAAACTCCTTGGGTGTCTTTTTGACGGCGCTGAGGATCTGGTGGGCAAGTTCCTCAGCTATTTCCCTCGCCTTGATCCTTGATGTCGCCTTTGTTGATCTGACGACATACTTTTTCGCCTGTGGATCTCTGATTCTAGCAAACCAGAACGGCGAGGCGTGTGTCTTATATATAGCGACGCCCTTGTGGACCTTGATGATCTCACCGTCCAAGGCGTGTTTTGTGGGGGTCTTGGGGTCGGGGGCGGCGGTTTCAGCCCCTGAAATCTGGTCTTTGGCTTTCATTCGGACCCGCTCACTACGTCAAATTCTATAAACTTGACTTATAAACTATCTCTAAGTATCAGTAAATAAACAAAGTACCGCCCCCTCTTAATCAGCGGGTCCTAGGTTCGAGCCCTAGTGCGCCCACCATCGAAATCAGAAGCCGGACTTCCCGCTTTCAGGTCTATGTGATCCCGCGCGTGGGATAGGAAAGCGCTGAGCTTTGAAAGCTCCTGAGCCGCTGCAAGATCGTCTTCATATCCAGATTTCAGGCTTCTGTTTGATTGGTGGGAGCGCGCAGTCATCTATCGGTCAGATTCTGTTGGTTCAAGCGCGCCTGACCTCGGGAAAAAATTTCCCAAGCGCTTTTGCGCGGCGGGTTCGCGCCTTGCTTCGTGAAGTCCGAAACCGTTGATGGTGTTTGCGCATCGGTAGACCTTCGTCGTTCTCAGCATCGGCTTGGTGCGGCTCCTTCGCGCGTCTGATCGTCGAAGGGTTTGGGTGGAATTCAAATTATAGGGTGTGTGACCGTTACTAACTCCATAGCGAACAGGCGGCGGCCATGAGGATCACCTTCAATCCCGGCGTAACCAACACGAGCCCAATCAGGCCCGTGCAGCGGGTCGTCCGCAGGAAGCCCTCGCTTATCTCTGAACCGGTGGAGCCAGAGCCGACCAACACGCCCCCCGTCATCACCTCGGTGTCGGAATTGGCCGCCAGGCGCTCCAAAGAGGAGGCGATCGAGGAAAAAGAATATCGGAAACAAAATCCGCTTTGGAATACGATGCTCAATCTGCGCTGACGCAACGCCCCCAGGCGGCGGCAGGCTGTGCCGGAAGCTATTTTATAGCGCGCCCTGCGGGTGGATAAGCTGCGATTGAAGTCCCCAAAACCACGACATCGGATCTTCTGGTTCGTCATCTGTCCGTCTTGAAAAAAGTCTAGCTGGCCTCCTATCTCCGCAGCGTTCCCACCAGATTAAGGAGCCTGAAATGTCCTGCTTCAGCTTTTTCATCAAGCGGGGCGATCACGTTCTTCATTCCGTCGAGAACGTGGCGCTTTCTGATTCAGCCGCCGCCTGGGGTTTCATACAGGATCTATCCGCCCAATTCCCGTCGCCAGGTCTGCGTGTGATGGTCAAGGACGAAGAGGGAAATGTGGTGATCATGGCTGGACTTGTCGCCGGCGGCTATTCAGGCGAGCAAGCTGCCGCCTAAAATTCAGCAGCCATAAATTAAACTTATGGGCGAAGCGGTTAAA
Organism: Beijerinckiaceae bacterium; assembly: GCA_947456505.1. Taxonomy (GTDB): domain Bacteria; phylum Pseudomonadota; class Alphaproteobacteria; order Rhizobiales; family Beijerinckiaceae; genus Terripilifer. Next base: position 22,673 of record CANGTC010000038.1, on the reverse strand, counting down.
GCAGCCTGGACGACGATGCCGATTGAGGGGCGCGTCGCTAAAAAGAAAAAGCCCCAACCGAGCATTACGCAAGGTCGAGGCGAGGAGAAGAAACGTCGCGGGAGGACTGGGTGTTTCGAGATAATTACGTCGCTCCGTCAGAAACAGATCAGTGGGGATAGGCAAAAACAGTCGCTATTTCGGATCATTGCGCTTGTCGCGCCTTGCGCCTCCCAGGGTAAGCCATCTGTTGCGCCATATCTTAACGGCTCCAACGGTTTGATCCTCAACCCCAAGCTGAATTCCACAACATGAGCAGCGCGTCTCTTTCATCAATCCAATCTCCTGATCGATGTAACCACATACACGACAAGGGGGCTGCTTTCTGTGCTGCTGATCATCCATTTAGTTTCGCCCTTCAAAAAAACCTTTCGTTCGGGCAGACCTTCTGATGGAACGGTATCCCTGCTTGTCAAAAGCAAAGCATATGCCAGCGAACCTCCCGACTGAATTTGCCAACAGCAGGGTGATCTGGCGGGCGCATCAAGCGTATCCTCCCAAAGTCAAATAGGCTGCTCAGGCTTCCCGGGGCAGGATGCTTCGCGATCATGTTGGGGGTTGCTAATGCTCAATCGTCTCAGGCTCTCGGAGATTGGCGGCGATCGCTTACTCGTATGCTGCGACAAATGCGGGTTGGTCTCCAACCTGAGCGTGAGCGCGCTCTTAGGAAGCTATGGAGAGTTGTCATTGACCGCTCTGAAGGCGCAGCTGTCCCAGCGATGCTCCGCCGGCGGCGGCAAAGAATTGAAGACTGAATGCGGGATGTATTTTCGAAATGTTGAACAGCAGACCGCAGCCTAGCGCCATTACAGGGTGATGGCGCCGGCGCGATCAATACAGTCTCTTGGCTGATTCGTTAAGCCGTCGCCATTTCTAATTCTTGTTCTTCACTCGCGACTTGCGAAGATGGCGCCTTGTTTATCAAACCAGGTGGAAAGCGTCCCATACCGCAAAGCTTGGCCAGTTTCGCATTCTTCGTTTGCAGCACCAGCCAATCATCCAGATAGACGCAGAAATAGGTTCCGATGAAATGCGAGTGTTTTTCCACTACGTTCAACATTGCTACCCTCACTCTGGTTACTGACGCATGACAAACAAAGTTAAGCGAAGCTCAAGCTTCCGTCTGCCTCGATACTAGTCTCTCTTTTTTTGCCTTTTCAGAAAAAAACTGGAAAACCACAGAATTCTGGCATCACCGCTGGTTGCCGCGCCAAGAGGGGCCGCTTGATGTCTGAGCGACCACCTCGTGGGACTGATTTCTGAGCTGGTGTGAGCATGACGACTCTGCCAGATTTCATTTTCTCGAGGCGCTCAACCGCATTTTAAATATATCCGCGATCATAGCGCGTAACGCCGTTGAGGTCGCAGGCGGTCAGCAATGCCTGGATATTGCCGAGCGCTTCAAGTACTGGGTTTATGTCGGGGTCTTCGCGCAAGTGCGTCCGAAGGAACCCCAGCAAAGCCGCCGCCCCCTGGATGCTCGCAGGTTTAGCCGCCAGCAATTCCTGCTCCGCCTCCATCAAGTCCGCTGAGGCTTTTGCTTCCGCAGCCTCTAAATCAGGCAAGAGAGCCATTTGTTGTTCCAGCAAATCGTCGGAGGGAATTTCGCTGCTAAAGGCGCCTATCCGCGCTAGACCTGCGAGGGTGTCGGAGTAGGCCTGGAATGCGTCGCGTTCCTTCCGGAGCGCAGCAAAGACAGGATCCGCAAGAAGGTAGCCTTCATAATGCGTTGCAACGACGGCGGGTTCTGGGGGCATTGTCATCACTCAACTCCGCAACCTGAAATATCAACCTAGAGTTGTTTTATTAGATCATTGCACGTTTGGTATGCAAGGGTTTTCTATTTTGCAATAAATTTATTACAATTATTTCCAATCTTGCTTCTTGATCTAATCGCTCTTTCTCCCGGGCTAATTTTCAGACGTTCATATGATCGGATGAATGTGCGGATCTGACGAAATCGCAGAGAGGTAAAATCCGCACGCACACCGCGTCCATGCGAACAGGCGTTGGCCTTTGATCGTGCCGCATTATGCAGCTTGCATCAGTTTCAGCCATGGACTGACTGCAGCGATACGTTTGGTATGGAGCACCAGACGGGAATCTACATAGACGCAGAAAATATAATCGCTGTTGGGTGATCTCTTTTTCACGATCTTAATCATAAACCTTACCCTTTGCCAAAGTTAACAATAGAAGCGCGAAGCAATTCAACACCGTGAACGCATCTCACGTTCATACGATCAATGAAATAGCCGCCAATTTCAATCTAACTCTTCGACTTTGGTTAAGTCTGCTTTTGATGGTGAGAAGAAATGACCCAACAGTGTGCTGTAAGAACCGCTCTCTATGGCGACGCCGCATGTAGATTTTTGGCTCGTCCGATAAGTTCATGCTCTTCGTGGATTAAGCAAAGCCAAAGGGTCATCGTATTCGGGCCCTTGTGATGAGATCCAAAGCGCTGCAGATGTTTGGCATGGTTGTCCAAGCCATTCGCAGCTTTGCTTTTCGCAACGTTGAAGGTAGGCATGGCCTTGACGATGGGTCTTTTTTGTCGCGGTCGACTACGGCCTGGCGCAAGATCCTCGTTAACAACTTTGCCGATTGGAGCAAAGCGCTTGGCATGAAGGCCACTTCCCGTCAAACTGAGCGCATTGAGATTCACGAGCATATGGGTAAGGGGACTTGGTGTGAATCGTGGTGGCTGAACGGGCGCGAGCTTATCTCTTCGTCAAATTCGCCCATCATCGGTTTCACAATCTCGATTCTTTAACCTGTCCTGAGGATGATTATGATGAAGACCTTGCCTGGGAAAAGATATGAGCCGGAGACCACTGCTCTGGAACGTCAGGCATTGTGTCGTCTGCTCAAAACAGCGGCTATATCGGGGCCGCATCTGGAGATAGGAACTGCGGCTGGCGCTACGCTCGCCGAGATGATTTCGAGCTATTCAGAACCGGATCGCCCCAAATTTGTCGTCGTTGACACCTTTGAATATTTTGAAAATCAGTTGGAAGCGGTGAAAGAAAACCTAGCCAAGGTCGGCGCCGATCCCGAGACGGTCGAATTTCGAAAGGGCTACAGCGACGAGCTTTTCCGACTCGCGTCTGCAAACGGCGATTCTTTCGGTTTCATCTTTATTGATGGAAACCACAAAATGGATTTTGTGACCCGAGATCTACGCTGGACCCGCCTGCTTCAGGAGGGCGGATGGCTATGTCTTCACGATTACAGTCCCGTTCACCCGGGCGTTATGCTCGCCGTTGATCGTTTTCTTCGGAGGAACAAAAACTATGTCAAGGTCGACCAATGCGACTCATTGATGATCATCAAAAAAGATGGCCCCTCCGACAGAAATGAAATCGATCAATTCGATATCTTGCACGCCACTTGTCTCTCGGCGCTGCTCCATTGGAAGCGCTTGATCCGTAAGCGACTGGGTATGCAAAAATTCGATCAACCGGTGTGACGGATAAATGCGAAGGCGGCTCCCAGGTGCGGTCTTCCTGAAAAAAGCGGCGCCAAGGAAAAGGTTTTTATATGGGCGCGGTTCCTGAATGGCGCTGCGGTATAGGCGCAGGAGGATGGAAGGCCGCAGGGGCCGTGGATTCGAGGCGACTCGATTGATCCAGATTGCGGATCCCGACAGGCGACGGGGCGAATAGGCCCAAGGTTTTCGCCGAGTGACCGGCGAGGCGCCGGTCAGCAAAGATTGAATGAAATGCAACAAGATCAGGAGGTCTCGCCCCTGCTCAAGTAACGCTCAAGCAGATGGAATCGATTGCATTCATTGTCCGGTTTGGGTAACTTCCCAATCACTTAGAGGGCTGAAAAAGTCGAGGCTTAAATGACTGACGACAAGAAACCAGACTATATGGCCATGATCAATCAGGCTTGGGATCTGAGCAATCTCGTTCGTGAGTGCGTCAAAAAAGAAGGGCGCGATGTTCCGGTTCAAGAGGCTGTCGAAAAGTTTTTTCTTCCCAGCGGCATCATAGACATCGACAAGACCAATAAGGAGAGCGGAAGTCCGCCCAAGGTCTTCTTCACCAATCCCTATGGTTTGCAATATCGTCCTGAATACAAGGACTGGATCCCATTCAGGCACGGCCCCATTTGAGTTGCGTTGAACGGGTCGGTCATGATGCCCTTCTCCCATAGACTAGATCCAGACGCCCGTCGGGCCAGGGAGAGGCGGTAGATGAATATCCGCGATGACGTAACTACCCGTCATCGCGGCCGAGCCAGGTAAGCCTGAGCTTGTCTCAAGAGCGCCGCAGCAATTTTTAAAATGAAACTTTGTCTATTTTAACCTTCGCAACGCGCGAACGCTTCACCTTGCAGATTGTGATAAGGGCGTCGCGTTCGGTTCGCTTCTATTTCGCCAGGCGCGCGTGCCATGGTTCGGGTTGCCTGAGCCTCTGATCCCAGCGCAAGGCCTCGTGGCGTGTAATTTCCGCTTTCAGCATCCGGCTGTAAAGGCTGTTTGGCCCGCTGCGTTCGACCGAACGCTCAAGGGAATCTTTCAGCCGGTCGAGCGGCGTTGCGGGCGGCGGGGACCCAATCGAGGACATGTCCATAGCTTACTCTTGTTTTTACCAGGCATCCTGAGGAGTGATTCTAGCAGCGGATATCTTAAGGAGTGATTTCCGATTTAAAATACCTAGCTAAAAAGTTGCGACTTTACTGGGGTTTGCATCTTTGATTGCGGCGGTGGGCCGAGCGGCTCAAGGCGGATCCTCCAACCAGAGATGGGGCCCCGCATTCAGGCGCCGCCGCCGGACCCTTTGCGCTTGTCTGGACCTGTGGCAGTCTGGGGGCCACGGAGGGTGCTATGATAAGGCAAAAGCAATTGCATCTCGGCGCATTCATGCGCCCGGCGACCATCCATACCGGCGCCTGGCGTTACCCCGGGGCCTGGTCGGACGTGAATTTCAATTTCCAGAAATTACGCCAGCTTGCTCGCAAATTGGAGGCGGGCAAATTCGACGCCTTTTTTATGGCCGACCATATGGCCGTATTGAACATGCCCTTCAAGACGCTGCGTCGAAGTCATACCGCGACGTCGTTTGAACCCTTCACTCTGCTTTCCGCGCTGGCGGCCTCTACGGAGCATATAGGCCTCGCAGCCACCGCCTCGACAACCTTCGACGCCCCCTATCATATCGCGCGCCGTTTCGCTTCGCTGGATCATATCAGTGGCGGACGTGCGGCGTGGAACATTGTCACCACGTCCAACCCAGACGCCGCTCTCAACTTCGGTATCACCGAGCATATGGAGCACAGCGCGCGCTATCGCAGGGCGCGCGAATTCTACGATGTGGTTACGGGACTCTGGGACAGTTGGGCGGACGACGCCTTCATTCGCGATGTTGAAAGCGGTGTGTTCTTCGACCCCGACAAAATGCATGTGCTCGATCACCACGGGGAATTCCTGAATGTGCGGGGGCCCTTGAATATAGCGCGGCCCATTCAGGGATGGCCGGTGATCGTGCAGGCCGGCGCTTCGGAAGCGGGCCGACAACTGGCGGCGGAAACCGCCGAACTCGTGTTTACCGCACAACCGACCATCGAAGCTGGGAGGAAGTTCTATGCGGATGTCAAAAATCGGATGACCCTGATCGGCCGCAATCCCAAATATCTGAAAGTGCTTCCGGCATGTCTGGTGGTCGTTGGCGACACCATTGACGAAGCGCGGCGTAAACGCGCATTGCTGGATACATTCGTCCATGAGGATAGCGGAATCGCCTCGCTCTCCATTTCCTTGGGCTGCGATGCTTCAAAATTTGATCTTGATGCTCCCTTGCCAGAAATACCCGAAACCAACGCTGGCAAGTCGTCGAGAGAAAAGACCATCGAAATCGCCCATCGCGAGGGCTTGACCGTTCGCCAACTGGCTCAACGCATAGGCGGACATATGGGGCTTTCCATGGTTGGTACGCCCGCCTCCATCGCCGACACCATGCAGGAATGGCTTGAAACCGAGGCTTCCGATGGCTTCACCATTCAATTTCCCTATCTTCCGGAAGGGCTTTTCGACTTTGTCGATCATGTGGTTCCCGAGTTGCAGCGACGCGGTCTCTTCCGCAGGGAATATGAAGGCGCGACCCTTCGCGAGAACCTTGGTTTACCGAGGCCGGAAAACAGATTTTTCCCATCCAGTCTGTAAGCTTGAGGCCCTCTTGATTTCGCCTGCCGCACCGCGATCCCAGACCTCTGGTTTTGAAGCGACAGTGGGCTGACAAGGACGCCAGACCGTTATAGGCTCTCCCTCGTGGAAGCGTTCCGATCCCTCCCGTGTTCTCACGCAGGGGGCTGCTTTGAAGAAACGCGCCACCAATCATAGAGGGGAGGGACGTCTCATGATGGCGCGTCACGCTTTCGTTTTGGTGCTGGCTCTGCTCGGCAAGGCTCCCGCGCATGCGCAGCAATCTGTATCTGATTTCTACAAAGGAAAAAGTGTCGATCTCTATATCGGCCTGAGCGCCGGTGGCGTCTATGACATTTCAGCCCGTCTTTTGTCCCGCCATATGGGTAAATATATCCCCGGCAATCCGACCATCCTGCCGCGCCAGATGGAAGGCGCAGCAGGCCTGCGCCTCGCAAATTGGTTGTATCAATTGGGGCCGAAGGACGGAACGGCGATCGGCACCTTCGCCCGCGGTTCGGCATTTGATCGATTGCTCGGCATTCAGGGGGCGACCTTTGATGCGACCAAATACAATTGGATCGGAAGCACCAATGATGAGGTGTCCATCTGCGCCGCCTGGCATACGACGGGCATCACGAAGATGGATCAGTTATATGAGAAAGAACTGATACTCGGGTCTACCGGAGGCAGTGGCGATGATGAGCAGTTTCCGAAGCTCATAAGGGGGGTGCTGGGTGTTAAATTGCGTACGGTGTCAGGCTACCCTGGAGGCAATGAAATCAAGATCGCTATGGAGCGAGGCGAAGTGAATGGCCGCTGTGGCTGGTCATGGTCAAGCGTGAAGGCGACACAGGGACAATGGCTGAAGGACAAGGCGATATCCATCTTCGTTCAGTTGTCGCTACGCCGCCATCCGGATTTGCCAGATGTGCCCATGATCATGGATCTCGCACGGACCGAAGAGGAGCGTCAGATTTTCAAATTGGTGTTCGCGCGTCAGGTGATGGCCTGGCCATTTGTTGCGCCCCCTGGCGTGCCCATGGAACGTCTGGCGGCTCTGCGAAAGGCTTTTGACGATACGATGAAGGACAAAGAATTTCTGGCCGAGGCTGACCGGCTGGGTCTTGAAATCACGCCTGTCTCCGGCGAGAAAATGCAACGCCTCATATCTGAAATCTATGAAACAACGCCCCCGGCGCTGGCTGCGAAAGTGGCGGAGATGATAAAATAAACGCATGAGGTTTCTATAGTAACGGCTTACCTCTTGCCACTAAGCAAATCTTGGCTGGCCTCATTGAATCGGCTGCAGGCTTGGAGGACGTTTCAAATTCACGACTATGGCCTGCGCGTCCGATCAACGGTCGTTGAAAATCTGCGCAGTTAATGCGCGTAGTTTCTCTGAAGCGTCCAGCCTGGCCGCAGGGTCTTTGTCCGGATCGGTTGTGATGGCCTGCAGTTCGCGGCTCAGTTTCAAGGCGCTTGGTGTCAGAACGATCACCGTTCCGGCTTTGATGGCGGCCTTGGAACTCGACGGGGCCTGAGGCGCTGGCGCCTTCTGGTCCACGATGATCTTCGGAGTTGGGTTTGAGTCAATCTTAAGCATGGCGCGGTTTCCGATGCAGTTCCATATGCTAAAAAACGGCTCCAAGCGCCGGATTTTAGGATAGGGCATGGCGGAACTACCTTCGAAATCAGCATGAATTTAAATATAGTTAATTCCGCCCGGTCCTTGGACGTTGGTCTGGAGCAAGAGCCGGGCATGGGAAAGAATGGCTATCCGCCCCGCGTGACGCTCTTCAAACCGCAGGTTTGAGCGGCTCGCGGGGTAGTAAATAACTCCGAGGGACCCCTGTTGTCAGGCGACCTTTTCCTGCTTGATGGGGGCTGGTTTTGCAGGAGGCGCCACGTAATCCGGATTGAGGCGCAGCCAGCGATTGGCTTGCTTCAAAACCGTCGTCATGAAGACCAGGCGGCCACCGTCGTAAACGCAATAGTAGTCACCCTTTGATTGCGATCTTTTTTGGACGACATGAAACATGGAACCACCCTTAACCCTACCTTGACATCGACGATAGCTCGATTTTGGACCCATAAGGCGTCCAAAAAGACCTTCAGAACCGGACACTCACCGCTTTGCAGATAGGGTCATCCACAGTCTCCTCTGGGCGAAGATAACGGTTTGTTGTCCAAGCTTCGTTCACCTCTCGAAACCATGCTGGGTAAATATGAAGAATTTCTCTCGCCTGTGTAGAGGCTTAAAATTTCGACGAATAAGTTGCTCGCGTGGTTAATGAGTCGATAACAGGAGTGATTCAGGCGGCTGCGCTCAAGAGCCCTGCGCCACCACATGACACTGACGAGGCCTCGGTTTATAAAGAAGCGGACGACGCTCGGGAAATGCAGGCGTCGCAATGGGGAGGCGGCTGATGAGCGAGGACGAATTCGCGCAAGGTTGGACAAGACGGCAGACCTTTGCGGCCGGCGCGCTCGCTTTGGCGCTTCCTGCAAGCGGATATGCCCAAACGCAAGCAGCTACGCCGCCCCGGCGCAAACTCGCTGAAATGATCGCCTCCTATGCCAGCGATTACGATCTCGCCACGGCGCCGCCCGCCGTGATTGAGGCTGCGAAAATAGCTTTTATCGACACCCTCGGCGTGATGCTCGCAGCCAGCAGTGAGGAAGTCGCTCATATTGCCTTTGATATGGTCAGGGAAGAGGGGGGCGCACGGAAGTCTACGATCATCGGCCGTAGACGCCGAACGTCGCCGCAGTTGGCGGCGCTCGCCAATGGTGTGGCGGCTCACGCCATGGATTTCGATTTAACCTATATGAGCGGTCAATCCGTCTCCTCTGTCATTCCGGCGCTTCTGGCTGTGGCGGAAGCCGTTGGTTCGACCCCGCGTGAGGTTATTGCGGCCTTTATCGTGGCTTGCGAAATCGCAGCCCGCCTTGTGCGCGTGAGCCCGCAAACCTCGGCCCTGGGTGGTTGGCATGCGACCGGCATGGTCGGCAATATCGCCGGCGGCGTGGCTTGCGCCCAGCTGCTCAAATTGCCGCGCGATAAAATCGCGGAGGTTGTGGGCGTCAGCGTTTCGCTCGCCAGCGGCGTGTCCGAGAATTTCGGCACCATGACGAAGCCGCTCCATTCCGGCAATGCAGCGCGTAACGCCGTTACCGCCGCGATGCTGGGCGCACGCGGCTTTACGTCCAGCGCCATCGCGCTTGAGGGCAAGGCGGGTTATTTCGCGACTTTCAGTCGGGCGCTGCCGACGGATCTTTTGGCGTTCGACGACCTTGGTCGTGTGCATAATATCGTCGAGCCCAGCTACAAGCTGAAACGTTATCCCTGTGGCGGGCTTTCACATGCCTCAATCGACGCCGCCTTAGCCTTACGTGGCGAACTGGGTGGCCATGTCGATGATATTGCAAGGATCGAAGTTGGCGTCACCAGAAACGCGTCTCAGCGCATCACCGGAGAATATCCCCATTCCATCGAGAGCGCCAAGTTCAGCATGCCCTATATCGGCGCATGGACTGTTCTTTATGGCCCTCCATCGCTTGAGACCTTTACGGAAAAAGCCATCGAAGATCCGCGTGTGAAAGCTTTGTCCGTGAAAATATCGCACCATGTCGACCCTGAGTTCGCTGATGAATTGATCCATGCGCCAGGCCGTGTCGTCGTAACCATGAAAAATGGGGAGCAACGCGAAAAGAAAGTCTGGTACGCCAGCGGAACGTCCCAAAATCCCATGTCCGCGACCCAGATCGAGGCGAAATTTCGTGATTGCGCGAAGCATGCTCTGCGCGACGGGCAGGTGGGTCGCTTATATGCGTGGCTTTCGGAGCTTCCGAAACAAACGTCGTTTAAAGATTTCTGGCCGCTGCTCAGGGCATGACGGCTTGGGGCGCGACGATTGGTGAATTGGCGCTTGAGTCACGGCTGGGATAGGGGGCTTCGATGAAATTCTTTGCGGCGCTCATGGCGGCCTTCGCCGCCAGTCTTGCGCCTGGTTTTGCACAAACGCCGGATCAGGTGGGGGATTTTTATCGTGGCAAGCAGGTACAGATCAGGATCGGCACGCCAGCGGGGTCTGGTTATGACATCGCCGCGCGCTTGGTGGCGGCTTACATAGGCAAATATATTCCGGGCAATCCTGCTCTCATTGTTCAGAATGTGCCTGGCGCGGGCAGTCTCACGCTCGCCAACCAACTTTATAATACCGCGCCGCGCGACGGCCTGGTGATCGGTGCCATCACCAACGGCATGCCCACGGCCCCCATGTTGAGCCCGGAAAATGCGCGCTTTAACATTTCCCGGTTTGGCTGGATTGGCAGCACTGCTCCAGAAACCATGACGGTGCTGGTTTGGCATAGCTCTGGCGTGAGCTCGATCCGTGATCTCTTCGAGAAGGAGGTGGTTGTCGGCGCCGTCGCCCATGGAACTGCGACTATGGACAACCCCCTTGCGGCTAACGCTTTTCTTGGAACAAAATTCAAGATCGTCGCGGGATATGAAGGTTCTTCTCATATCGATCTCGCCATGGAGCGCGGCGAAGTCATGGGAAATGGCGGCATCGGCCTCGTGACGGTCAAAGCGCGCAATCAGCAATGGCTGGCGGATAAAAAGGTGAAGATTGTCGCTCAATATGGTTTCAAACGCCACCCGGAACTCATGGATGTGCCCTTGTTTGATATGCCCGAGGACGAAGCCGCCCGACAGGCCATGACAGTCATCATCGCCCGCCAGGAATTCGGACGTCCTTTGCTGACCCCGCCTGGCGTGCCATCAGATCGTCTGGCGGCGCTGCGTCGTGCTTTTAACGAGGCTATGAAGGATCCGGATTTGTTGCGCGATGCAGCGCGTCAGACCATGGAGATCAACCCGGTGACGGGCGAGGAGCTTGACGATCTGAGCGCGCGGATCACCGCGACTTCGCCTTCTGTAGCCGCCCGTTTGCGCCAGGTTCTTGATCCCGCGAATTCGGGAAAGTAATTTTCCGCGTCTGCGTTCCGATCCGCAGGCATTGGCCGGTAAACTGCAGTCCAATCGCCCCTGACCCTTCTGGTTCACACCACCTGATTGCGCCAGAGGGTTGGATGTGCTGATTGGGGCTGACCTTGAACTATGGTAACATGAACTCAGCTTACATGAGGAACGCTCATTATGGCACGCCCCATCTTCGCAATCACGCTGGCGCTCATGCTTGCGCCCCTGTCGGTTCATGCGGATGAAATAGAGGATTTCTATCGCGGGCGCACTGTCACTGTCATGGTCGGCGTGGGCGCCGGCGGCGAATATGATCTGCAGATGCGTCTTGTGGCGCGACATATTGGCAAACATATTCCTGGCAAGCCTTCGACCGTCGCCCAGAACATGGTCGGGGCCACAGGCCTGCTCATGGCGAATTATCTCGCCAATGTCGCGCCCAAGGATGGCAGCGTTCTCGCTCTCGTGCAAAATGGCCTCCCGTCTTATCAGGCTATGGGCGTGGAAGGCGTCAATTTTGACGCCACTAAATTTAACTGGATTGGCAGCCTTGCGCCCACGGCCGAGACCATGGCGATCCATAAGCGCGCCAATGTGACCTCAGTCGAAGAGGCGCGCAAAAAGGAACTGATTGCAGGTTCCAATGGGCGATCCGGGATCACCTATACATTCCCCAAGCTCATGAATGAGCTTCTGGGCACTCGCTTCAAGATCATTACGGGCTACCAGAGCGTCAACGAGATTAATATCGCCATGGATCGTGGCGAAGCGGATGGGCGCAATAATTCGTGGACCAGTTGGAAGGCCGCAAAGCCGGACTGGATCGCCAACAAGGACATTCACGTCATCGTCTACGCCGGTCCCAAGCCTCGCGATCTTGATGGCGTGCCGGCTTTTGAAGATCTCGTCTCCAATGAGGAAGATCGCCAACTCGTGAGGCTCGTCATCAGCGGATCGCGCCTGGGGCATCCCTTCACCACCACGCCGGGCGTTCCGCCAGAGCGCGTAAAGGCGCTGCGTGAGGCCTATTCTGCTATGGTGCAGGATCCAGACTATTTGAAAGAGGTCGCAGCCGCTCGGCTCGAGCCAAACCCGATCCGGGGCGAAGACCTGGCCAAGACCGTCAGCGAATTGATGGCCTTGCCGCAGGCCGTGAAGGCGCGCGGCAAAAGGCTCATCGAATGATCTTCGCTCTCTCCCGGCCTTGCATTGGCGTCCGGGAGGCTTAGGCTGTAAAAAACTCAAGGGAGAACGACTGTGACGATTGGGATTGAACCCCTGCATCCGCTTTATGCCGCTCGTTTGACAGGCGTTGATATGCGCGAGACCATGGATGAATCCACCATGAATGAGGTGCGGGGTGCGCTGGCGACCTATGCAGTATGCGTCATCGGCCATGATACGCCTCCGACAAATGAACAGCACATCGCCTTCAGCGGGCGGCTTGGCCCGCTGGAGCGGGGCAAGTCTCCCAAGATCAAGGGAACTGAAGTTCGGCTGCCCTATCCGGAGATCGTGGATCAGAGCAATCTCAACGATGTCGGAGAGATCTATGCCGATGATGATCGGCGGCTCGCTTACAAGCGCGCCAATCGCCTCTGGCATACGGACATGAGCTTTTATGAGGTTCGCGCCACCTATTCGCTGCTGGCGGGACATATTACGCCGCCATCCGGGGCCGAGACCGAATTCACGGATATGCGTGCGGTGTGGGATGCTCTGCCGCAAGCACGCAAGGCTGGACTTGAGGATCTGATCGTCGAACATTCCTACTGGTACAGTCGCGTGCAGGGGGGTGGGCCTGAGCCCACAGAGGAGGAGCGGGCGACGCGACCGCCGGCGCAGCATCGCCTTGTCCACGTTCATGAGGCCTCTGGACGAAAGGCGCTTTACCTCGCCTCTCACGCCAGCGACATTGTGGGGTGGCCACGGGATAAGGCGCGCGCCCTCATCAAGGAATTGATGGATTTCGCCGTTCAGTCTGAATTTGTTTATGCGCACAAGTGGCGCCAGGGGGATGTCTTGATCTGGGATAATCTCGCCACCATGCATCGGGCGACGCCTTTTGATGATCGTCAGTTTGTACGCGACATGCGTCGAACAACCTGTCGGGAAAGGGCCGTCGAGACGGCGGACGTGCGGATCGCCTGAACTGTGCGGAAGGGAGACCGCTCCGCGCCTGCTCCTGAGTAGGTAGATGGCTTCTTTCGCTGCGTATTGAGAGGCTGGTCAGGGGAATGGACGTCCGCTATCCTGCGACCAGATAAAAAAGGGGAGGAGAGCTATGAAAATCACTTTCTTCAATGACTGGCGCCTGGGAGTGTTGAAGGGCGCTGACCGAATTGTCGACGTGTCGTCTGTGGCGGCGCGTATCGCGCCAACCGCGCCGCATGACGTGATCAACGCTGTGATCGGAGATTGGGACCTTTTCAAGGGGCAGATCGCTGATCTGGTCGCAAAGGATTCCGGCGTCCCCCTTGAGTCGGTTCAGTTTCGACCGCCGTTACCCCGCCCCATCAACATCGCCTGCATGGCGGTGAACTACATGGAGGATGGCACGCGTAAGGAGCCTGCGCCGATCAACACCTTCATCAAGTCGCCCATGTCGATCATTGGCCAGGGCGAGACCATGGTTTTGCCCGATATTCCCGCGTCCGTGTTCGAGGGCGAGGCGGAAATAGCGCTGGTCATTGGCAAGAAGGCGACGAATGTGAAGGCCGCCGACGCCATGTCCTATATTTTCGGCTATATGAATTTCATTGATGGCTCGGCGCGTGGGGTGCAGCCCGCCGCGCAGAGTTTCTATCAGATGAAATCGCGCGACACTTTTGCGCCGATTGGCCCTTGGATCGTAACGGCAGATGAAATCCGGGATCCGCATAATCTGCAGGTGCGCCTGTGGAATAACGGGGTTCTGAAGCAAAATTACAATACGAGCGACATGGCGCATAAAATTCCCCGCTGCATCGAGTTCGTATCGTCCATTCACACTCTGGTTCCCGGGGACGTCATCGCGCTTGGCACCAACCATCGTGGGTTGCATGCGTTCCAGGACGGCGATCAAATCGAACTGGAGGTCGATGGCGGGCTTGGGCGTCTGAAAGTTTCGGTCAAGGACAGCCTGAAGCGCGCCTGGGTGCGGGAAACCCGCCTCGAACGCGAAAACAAGGGGCTCGATCCCATCGCGACACAAACCGCCGGAAAATACGCGAAGACCTGAGGCTTGGCCTTTGCTATTTCGCTCGCTGAGCGATTGAAGCGAATCAGACTTAGCAGGCGTGGTCACCAGAAAAGGGGGGAGGGGCGATTAAAGGTTCCTCCCCTTTTTCTGTATTTCAAGGCGCGTTCAAGACGCTCCTTCGAGGTTCTTTTTTATGTTGATCGCTCATTTATAAAGGTAAAGTTGGGGGATCGCGGCCTGCGCGTGACGCTGCCAGAGGTAATTTAGCGTCTTGCCATGATGATGTTGCAGCGTTCCATCTGGGTTAGATGATTAATAATTGGTGTATAATTATATTTGTAAGATTTTCAGTGACAGTCTCCGACCTACCCTTCCGCAAAGTAAGGCTGCTCATTTTCTTTTGGGCCGTCTCGTTCGCTTTGGGTTGTGGCCTTTCGTAAGAGTCGGAGTGTTTCAGAGTGACAAGTCGCGTGAACATTTCCATGCTTGGCGATCATGCGTGGGTCGAGGCCGGGCTCAAGTTTAACAAGCGGCGTCTGCGTTCGTGTTCGCTCATGGTTTTAGCTATTTTGTGCCCTGCGGTTGCTTTCATGCCAACCGCCTACGCTGAAACCATGTCTGGGGCGCTGGCGAAATCTTACGGCTACAGTCCTGACCTCAATCAGCAGCGTGCAGCGACCCGCGCAGCGGATGAGGGTGTGCCGAGGGCTACCGCTGGTTGGCGTCCGTCACTCACGGCGACCTCAAGCATCGGCGCATCCACCAACAGGGTCGTCGACAGCGGTAAACTAAAGCAGGACACGAGCACCGTTCCTCGCGTCAACAGCGTGGCCCTTACCCAGACTCTTTATAACGGTGGGCGCACAGGTAATACGGTTCGGCAGGCGGAATCGACGATCCTGCAATCGCGAGAGACTTTGCGTCTTTCCGAGCAGCAGGTGCTGCTCAATGCGGCGACGAACTACATGAACGTCTTGCGTGACACCGCCATCCTTGAACTTCGAAACAATAACGTCGAGGTTTTGAAGGAACAATTGACCCAGACCAAAAATCGCTATGAAGTTGGCGAGGTCACACGCACCGACGTGGCGCAATCGGAAGCGTCGCTTGCGGATGGACAGGCCAATGCAGTGATCGCGCGGTTCAATTTGCAGAACAGCATAGCCAATTATCGTCAATATGTTGGTGACCAACCGCGCAATCTTGAGCCCGCACGCCCTGTCGAAGCGCTTCTGCCTCGTACGGTTGAAGCGGCGATGGCTGGAGCGCAGAAAAACCATCCTCAAATCCAGGCTGCGCTGCATGCTGTGGATGTAGCCGCCCTCGCCGTGACAATTCAGGAAGGGGCCCTGTTGCCTACGGTGACCGCGACGGGAACCGCTTCTGTCAACAGAGAGCCAACTGGATATCCGAATTATCAAAGCCAGATCTATACGGCTGTCGCCAGTCTGAGCGTTCCTCTGTACGAGGGCGGCGCGACTTATGCGGCGGTGCGTCAAGCCAAGGAGCAACTTGGTCAGGCGCGGCTTGCGGCGGATTTAACCCGCGAAACCGTTCGCGCGAATGTGACATCTGCGTGGGGCAGCTTTGAGGCGAGCAAACTCACCATTTTGTCGTTTCAAGCGCAGGTGCGCGCCAATGAGATCGCTCTGAATGGTGTGCGCGAAGAAGCCAAGGTGGGCCAACGCACCACTTTGGACGTGCTCAACGCGCAGCAAACATTGCTGAACTCACGGGTCAATCTCGTTTCCGCCCAGCGCGATCAGGTCGTCTACTCCTATGGGCTTCTGTCAGCGGTTGGCCAATTGTCCGCCACGACCCTCGGGTTGCGCGTGACGGCCTACGACCCGTCGCTTCACTATGATCAGGTCAAGGGAAAGTGGATCGGCACGCGTACGCCTGACGGAAACTGACCGCTCTTTTTCGGGCAGGCCTGGACTTGACGCCTTTCCTTGCGCGGGCGTCAGGCCATCATGGTGCGCTGATGGCGCCAACGAAGCGCGTCACTGCGTCCGGGAAATCGTCGATACTTTTTTTAATAATAGCCTCCACGGCCTCCCCACGCATCAAGCCCACATCGAGGTGTGCGCGTTTCGCGTTGTCCAGAAAGGACTTGTCGGCGGCGAGCCCCACCAGCGCCTTGCACAGGATCGCGAGCCGCTCCGCGGGCGCATCTCGGGAGCCACGAGTGGCGTGCGAGAGTTTTCTGGATGAAGTAGAGGATGAATTTGGCGAGCAACATGCCGTCTTGAACCAGGGCGACGGCCGTTCCACCGCGCGGCGCGACTTTGGCCAGATAGTCGTCTCCATGAGGATTCGCGACCCGGCTCCCCCGGAGGACTTCACCCAGCCCGAGAAGCCGGATACGCTCCCCGAGTGAAGGCAAGCTCTTCAAGCGTCAGCAGGCGAGGCTCCATCACGGAGTTAGACTGTCATGATCTGAGGGGCCAATCAGCAGAGTGCTTCCAAAAGCACCGGGCTATAGGCGGGAGGATGTGTCTTGAGAGCAATTCATGTAGCTATTGCGCTTGCCCTGAGCTTCGCCACGCAAATCGCCCATGCGCAGGATGTGCTGAAGTTGGCGGTAGGCCAGCGCGGCGCCATGGAGACGAGCCTGGGGCCGCTTGGCGAGGAGGCTGGCATCTTCCGCAAGTATGGGCTGAAGCTCGAATCTTTCTATACGCAGGGCACGGGCGAAACGCAGCAGGCGGTGATTTCCGGCTCTGCGGACATCGGCATCGGCGTTGGCGTTTTGGGCGTGATGGGGGCCTTCTCAAAGGGCGCTCCTTTGCGGATCATCGGCGCGGCGATGAGCGGCGGGCGTGACCAGTTCTGGTTCGTCAAGCCGGTTTCCCCGATCAAGTCGATGCGGGACACCGCAGGCAAGACGGTCGCCTATTCGACGGCGGGGTCTTCGACAAATACGGCGGTTCTGGGCTTTCGCGACCTTTATAAAGTCGATCTCAAGCCTGTCGCCACCGGGTCGCCGCCAAACACCTTTCCGCAGCTCATGAGCGGGCAGATTGATGTTGGCTGGTCTGGTGGCGCCATCCTTTACGACAAGGTTCTTGACGGTACTGTGCGTGTCATTGCCCGCACCAGTGAAATACCCTGGCTCAACAATCAGACGCCACGCGTGCTCATCGTCAATCTGGCCACACTGGAAAAACGTCGCGACGTCATCATGCGCTTTATGGCTGGCATGCGCGAAACATGGGATTGGCTCTACACCAGCCCTGACGCCATGCCAGCTTTCGCGCGTTGGGGCGAGTTTCCTCTGTCTATCGCCATGAAGGCGCGGGAGGAGACTTATTTGCGCGAGGATCTCGATCCGGATCGGATCGTCGGCCTTGATTCGCTCAATGAGGACGCTGTCAAATTCAAATATATGAACGCGCCCCTCACTAAGGAACAGATGTCCACCCTGGTGTCCATGCCCTTCAAATAGAGCTCTAGAGCATGATGCCGCCATCTATCAGATATTGCCCGCCGGTGATCATGCGCGCGTCGTCTGAGACCAGAAAACAGACGAGCGCAGCCACTTCATCAGGTTCGATATAGCGCCCGAGCGGGATGCGGCTGAGGAATTTCTCGTGCATGGCTGCGGGATCTCCGCGATCGCGCTCAATGCGCTGCATCATGTCGCTGTTGACCATGGCCGGATGCACGCAGTTTACGCGAATGCGCCTTGGCGCGCCTTCAATGGCGGCGGTGCGCATGAGGCCGATGACGGCATGCTTGCTCATGGTATAGCCGGCAAAACCAGGCGATCCCCGCAAGCCCGCCGTTGAGGAAGTGATGACGATGGCGCCACCGTCGCGCATGCGGGGCATGACCTGTTTCAGGCCATGGAACACGCCGGTCACATTGATGGCTTGGACCTGTTCGAAGTCCTCTTCGGCATAATCGTCAAGCAAGGCGGTGGGGCCCTCGACGCCTGCGTTATTGAAGAAGATGTCGATTGGTCCAAGCTCGCGTTGCGCGCGTTCTGCATAGGCTGCCACCTCTGCCTGCTTCGTGACATCGGCGACGATGGCGACGGCTGCGCCGGCGTCCAGGGCCGCTGCATTGGCGTTCAGGCGGTCCGAGTCCCGGTCCACAAGGGCCACCCGGGCTCCACCAGCCACCAGGCGCTGCGCGGTCGCCATACCGATGACGCCGGCGCCGCCGGTGACGATGGCGTTCTTGCCTGTGAAGACTTGTGACATGCCCCCCCATATTTAGCCAGCCCCGCTGAATAGTTGATTCCATCAGTCGCCAAGGTCTTGCTCGAAAAGTGTATCATGCGTCAGCGCAGGCGCGCCATCATGCGGCCTGAGCTGCCATTCCGCCAACTCTGGTCTTTGCCCATCCGCAATTGCCTTGGCCCCGCAGATGGAGAATAATCAAAACAAAAGGAAAACTGGCCTGCTCGCCCTTTCATGCCGGGTGAAGCCTTGTCGCAAGTGGGGGAGCCAAAGATGTCCACGCGCATCGGTGTATTACTGACGTTTGTTGCGGGTCTGTTGGGAGCCTCGGCTCTCCACGCGCAGGACTATCCCATTCCCTCCCGCACCATCACCATTCTGGTGCCAACCCAACCCGGCGGCATGGCGGACATTGTTGCGCGGGCCTTCGCGACCTCCCTGACGCAGCGCGCGGGGGCGACGGTCGTTGTTGAAGGCAAGACGGCGTCCGGCGGCATACTCGCAGCCCAGACCGTGGCGAGGGCGCAGCCCGATGGTTACACGCTCTATCTGGGTTATCACGCCACCAATTCCATGTTCCAGCACTTCGATCGCAAGCTGAACTATGATCCCATGGCTGATTTTGCACCGGTGTCGCTCGTCGTCTCTGGTAGCAACTTGCTGGTGGTGAACCCGAAAATGGGCGTTAACAGTGTCGGGGACCTGGTGAAGGCGCTAAAGGCGAAACCCGCTGGCTATAGTTACGCCTCCGCTGGATTGGGAACCATCTCGCATCTGCTGGGCGAGCAGTTCCAGATCGCCACTGGCACAAGCCTCACCCATGTGCCCTATCGCGGCGCGGCGCCCGCCGCGCAGGATGTGGTGGCGGGCCATGTGCCAATCTTTTTCGATTTGCTCGGCCTCGCGCTTGAAAATGTGGCTGTGGGCAATCTTGTTCCTCTGGCCTATCTCGGCGAGAAGCGCGCGCCGCAACTCCCGCAGGTGCCGACCATGAAGGAGCTTGGTTATGAGGGCTTCGTGGGCGGCGCCTGGTTTGGACTCATGGCGCCGGCCAAAACGCCGCGCCCCATCATTGACTGGCTCAACCGGCAGGCGACCGAGATTTTTAGCGAGCCCGCCAACCGCGAGATCTTCACGAAGCAGGGGCTCGACGTGCCGCTGGGCACGCCGGACGAGTTCGCGGCCTTTCTCCAGCAGGAATCTGATCGTTGGCGGGAGATCATCACGAAGTCTGGTGTGAGGATCGAATAGGCCGTCAATCCAGCGATATCTTCGCTTCCCTGACGATCTTGCCCCAAAGAGTTGCTTCCTGCGCGAAAAACCTGCCGGATTCTTCAGGGCTCAACCCCGCCACGTCCATACCCATGGCCGCGATGCGGGATGAGACCTCGGGAACTCTGAGCGCGTCAAGCGCGTCCCGATAGATCTTGCCGGTGATCGCTTCGGGCGTGCCGGGCGGCGCCACCATGGCGAACCAGGTCAGCGCCTGAAATCCCGAGATTCCCGCCTCGTCGATGGTTGGAATGGTGGGCATGATGCGAGACCGCGTTTGACCGCCTGTGCCGAGCACCTTGATCTTGTCGGCTTCCCACATGGGCAGGGCGGTGGAGACGATGTCAAAAACCATATCAACATGCCCGCCCATCACATCGGTCAGGGCTGGCGCTGCGCCGCGAAAGGGCACATGCACCATGTCCAGCCCATTCATCATGGAGAGCTGCAGCGCCGCAAGCTGCGCTGTCGAGCCAATGCTCGAGGAGGCGTAGGTCACCTTCCCGGGATTGGCTTTTGCGTAGGCGACCAATTCCTTCATCGTATTGGCGGGGAAATCCTTTCGGGTCACCAGAGCATAGGGCACGCTGGCGACCATGCTGATGGGGGCGAACTTCGAGGGATCGTAGCCGGTGCTCATGTACATGAACTGGTTGATGACGAGAGGCGGCGCGGGAACAAACAAGAGCGTATGCCCGTCAGGCGCGGCGCGGGCCACGGTCTGCCCTCCGATATTGCCCCCAGCGCCGGCCATATTGTCTACGGTGACGGGCTGACCCCATTTTCGCGATAATTGCTCAGAAATGAGCCGGGCCAGAACATCGGTTCCCGAGCCCGGAGGGAAGGGCATCACCATGCGAACGGCCTTGGAGGGCCATGCCTCCTGAGCGGGGGCGGGGGCTGGCGACCAAAGGCTCGCCAGAGCGACCAGCAGAGCCCAGCGGACGAAGCTTGTATGTCTCATCTTGTCCCTCCCTTGCCTCGGGCGCAGTCTTCGCCGCGTTCAGCCGAGTTGCTTTGACCACCATGTCTGGTCGGGCGCACAAACCCGGGCGACATAGGGATCGGGGAAGGGTCGCGACTTCACCCGCGCCTGTCAATGGCGCAGGCGCGCTCTGTTCAGGGAGGAAAAGACTGCAGGCCTTAGCCGGCCGCCGGGCTGGCGGTGTTGCGCGCCATGCTCAGGGCGAAGTCCATTTCTTCGTTGCTGAGCACGCCTGATCCGCGCCGGGATCCCTTGGCCTGATCAGGGTCCGACATTTCGGCGCTGAGCAGTCTGGTCCGGAGATTGTCATTCTCAAGCGCCATTTGCGCCATGCGCTGGTTTTGCTCTTCAAGTCTGCAGCGCAGTTCCTCGACTTCGGCGTCCAGGCTGCGCAACCGCGCCTCAAGATGCTTGACCGCCGGGGGAATAAGTGATGTGGGTGCAACGCTCATGTCGATACTCACTACAACGCGGGACCCGCAGCCTTTACAGTGGCCGGTTAACGTCACCCTAATCTTGTACTGCGGCAGGGTTCTGGCGACAAGAAAAAACCAGCCAACTGCATGAGCGTGCACAAGGTCTTTCAGGGATCCGGGCACGGAGGATCTGCGCCAAACACAAGGCTTTGGCCTTAAAGCCAGCCTTATACCACAAGGCGCGGGACGTCGTCGGAGCGCAATAAATGTAATATAAATACAAATAATTGGAAATTTATATGTGAAAAATGACCGAAAAGCCTGAAATTTAGTCAATTTGATATTTTCCTGTGGCCAATTGTAAAAACTCACGCATACTGACGCCGAGGGCTATTCCTGTGATTTGCGTCGCCGCGCGGATCGCAAATCGGGTCCGCCTCAGTCCACGTTTGCCGCGTTGTTCGTCGCGTAATTTGAGCGTTTGGGCTGCGGAGCAGTTGTGACTAAAGACGACATTCAGTTGATCAAGGAAGAACTCAGGGGCTCCTATGCCTTGCCCCTGCGCGATTTCATTGAGTTCGCCTATCGGGAAAAGTTTCCGAACAACGAGTCCGCCCGGGTTGCTTTTGCGCTTGGGCACTACAATTTCTTTTTGAGCGCCCTGTCCAGAAGCTCTGGTGAACTTGCCCCCTACCGCGACCTGCTGTGCCGCCTGTGCCAGCGCTTTGAAGCCCCGGTGGGGATCCTCGACGACATGAACCGCGCCCTTGTCTTCGAAATGATGAAAATGACAGCTTTTCAGCGCCGCAACTCTCCCAACACCGTTGCGGCCTATAATCTGGTGGTGGCTGACATCGCTCATGTATTGTGGAGCGCCATCGCCGACCCGCCCAGCCAGAGCGTCGAGGCCGCCTGAGGAATGCCTCTGAACTTCGAGGTTGTGCGCATTTTCTGATGGCTGCCGGATCCCCGGAGTGAGCGGTTGATCCGGTCTTAAAGCCTTCCCTCGGCCATCAATCCATTGTTCCCATGCGGGGGCGGGCCGACTCGAGGCCTCTTGCAAGGCCAGGGCGGACAAAAAGCCTGTCCACAGGGTCAGCCCAATTATTTTTTGTCCCGAACTGCCAGAAAACCAAGCGAAATGCCGCAACCGTCATCAAACTGAAAAAAATTTGCTCGAATCGCGCCAAAGGCTCTTGCGTCAGCCAAGGGTCCGGGACTATACACCGCCCATCGGAGACGCCTGTGCGTCTGACGTTCTGCCCCGAAGAATGAAGCGCTGAAAACCCGGTTGGGTCCGGGCGCTTCGCCATCGCCGGTAGAACCGCTGTTTGACAATTGAATCGGAAGAAAGAGAAACGTGGACGGCGGTATCCTTGCGGGGCCATCTTGAGAGAGTTGGCCTTTTCGAGAGATAACTGACTGTCACACGTTTTCTAAGCACAGCATCGCAGC
>CANGTC010000037.1 GCA_947456505.1 Beijerinckiaceae bacterium | reverse complement strand
TCCCTTTGTGGTGAAAACCACACCACCAGAACTGGGTGTCTGGGCGGCGGAAAACGTGGAGTTTCCCGTCGAGGACTTCGATTTTAGCATTGGCGATGAGGTTATTTGAGCCTGTCATGTAACTTGACCTTGGCAATAGCACTGTGTAGCCATTTAGTGCTTCTGTGTAGTCACTTAAATTAGCATAAAAAGCAGCAAAATCAACGGTTTCTTTAAATTAAAGACCGCATTTTGAGTCGGACGCGTCTACCAGTTCCGCCATAGGGGCCACCGGCCAAGGCCGGAGCGGGACCATGTAAACAACAGGCCGCGCCGCGCGTCAATGGAGGTTGCGGCGATGGAGGGGGACAATGAGCGATCCGCAAAGCTTGAAGCCTCGTCCCCGTCGTGCTAGAGCCCCCTCCGACCATCGAAGTTCACGCTTCGATCCGCGGAGAGGTGGCAGAGTGGTCGAATGCGTCGCACTCGAAATGCGAAGTACGGGCAACTGTACCGGGGGTTCGAATCCCTCCCTCTCCGCCATAGTCCTTTAAGTATTTGATATTCAAGAAAGTCGAGCTAATTCAATGGCTCAGGCTTCCCGACTGTTACACCGCCGTGTTACACCGGGGAGCATGGAAGACTTGGCGAAACATCCTCGCTTGATGAAAAGGGGCGCTGTCTACTGGTTCAGGGCGAAAGTCCCTGCGAACCTGCTCTCTTATTATGCGCCAAAGCGTGAGATTACGTTCAGTCTCAAAACCAAAGACTTCAAAGCGGCTGTAGAGCGGCTCAGGGTCGAGTCTGTGCGTTTAGACCAAGAGTTCGCCGTGGCTACAGCCAAGCTTCAAGCCGCTCCTCGTAACACGATCAGCGATACGGAGATCGAGCGGCTTGCTGCCCTCCACTATCAGATGCGCTTGGAGGAGGACGATGAGTTCCGAGCCTTCGGATCAGGCGACCAGAAGGTGTTACGTGGGGTGGAGCTTCAGGCAGGAGACCGTGCTTCCTCACCGTGGACCCCTGAGCAAATAACGGCGGAGTTTGGACTATCGGATCGAGAGTTCCAAAAGGCCCTTGAAGCTACTGAATCGGTGCTGGAAGAGCAGCGTCTTCGACTAGGTCGTGCGGACACGAGCTTAGTTCTGGACCTTGTGGACGATCTGCTTGACCAAAACGCCATCAAGCTCGCCCCGAAGTCGCCTGAGTATAGGAAGCTGTCGCTTGCTGTCCTGAAAGCAGACGTTCGAGCTTTGGAAGCCATTGTAGCTCGCAATCATGGGCAGGTCATCGAAACGCCTGTCCTGACTCCCGCCATGGATCGAGCGCAGGGCGGGGCTTCCCTGTCCCCCTCGTTGTCGAAGGTTTTCTTAGAGTGGAAAGCTCAACACAAAGGTCCGGAAAAAACAGCCCAGACGTTTCAGGTGGCGGTCGAACGCTTCGTTTCCATGCATGGAGACAAGCCAGTTGGAGCGATCACGAAGAGCGATATACGCTCATTCCGAGATGCCATGCTTCAATATCCTGCTGTTCTCGCGAAGCCACAGCGAGGAATGTCAGTCTCTGCCCTGTTACAGAGCTTAGAAGCTACGCCGAGCGTGAAGAGGCTGTCACCTAAAACGGTGAACGAGAAGTATCTTGCTGCGTTGTCAGCAATCCTTTCGCTTGCGATGAATGAGGCTGGTTACATCGAGACCAATCCATGCAGCGGGATCAGGGCAAAGTTGGATTCCCAAAAGCAAAGGCCATTATACACCGACAGTGATATTGCGACGATATTAGGTTTCCCTATCTTTGTTGCGGATGAGCGGCCCAAGGGTGGCGCAGGAGAGGCTGCAAAGTGGCTTCCGTTGTTGGGGATGTTTACAGGCGCTCGCCTTGAGGAAATAGCCCGCTTAACAGTTGGCGATGTGCAGACAGAGCAAGGCATTGCATACATCTTCATACGAGAGGGCGCAGATGGTCGTCGTGTGAAGAACCGAGCCTCTGTTCGGAAAGTCCCCGTTCATTCGATGTTGGAGCGGTATGGCTTTCGTAACTTCGTTTCTTCATTTGGAAAGAGTGAAGACAATAGGCTTTTCCCTCTCGTAAACTCAGCGGGAGAACAAGCCTCAAGCGCGTGGTCCAAATGGTGGGGGCGTTACGCCCGAACACATGGCATCACGGATCAGGACAAGGTCTTTCACTCTTTCCGTCACACTGTGAAAAGGAAGTTGAGAGACGCGAAGGTCGACAAGACCGTTCGAGATGCAATCACGGGCCATGCTGCAGGTGATGTTGCCGAGACATACGGTTTGGACGAAGAAGGAATGGGAATCTCGCTTCCCATCCTTGCCGAAGGGATCGAGGCGATCAGCTACCCGTGCTTTAAAAATCTCGAAAAATGTTTGAGGGCTGACGAGTAGGCGGGGAAATGGTTTTGCCCCCTTGTAGGGGAGGGTCGTCGTCTATGATGTTCCGAGAATACGATAGACGCTCGCCCGTCCTATCCCCGTTAGTTCGGCAATCTCTGACGCACCCTTGCCTTGCTTCTTCAGTGCCAGCACCTCGTCGGCCTTTGCTCGCGCCGTGGCTGCACGGCCCTTGTATTTGCCCTCGCTCTTAGCCTTCGAGATACCCTCACGCTGTCTTTCCAGCATGATCTCTCGCTCGAACTGAGCGATGCTGCCAACGAGGTTCAGCATGAGCCGACCCGTGGGCGTATTGGTGTCGAGGTTCATGTTGAGGATGCGAAGGCTGGCTCCCTTCTCCTCCAGCCGCTCCGTGATCTTCACGAGGTCAGGGACCGAGCGAGCGAGGCGGTCCAGCTTGGTTACCACCAGCGTGTCGTCCTTCCTGATGAACCGTAGGACCTTCTCCAGTTCCTCCCGGCGCTGAACAGAGGAGACTTGCTCCTCGAACAGTTCTTCGCAGCCGTGAGCCTTGAGGTCCCGCCGCTGGGCATCGAGCCCCGCTTCCTGTTCAGTCGTGCTGGTCCGTGCATAGCCAATGAGCATCTTGGTTCTCTCCATGTCTCGCGAATGCAGGACATAGTGAGACGAATTGTCTCAAAAAGCAATTAATATTTGTGTGAGACGAAATTGGAGGCTGCGCGGCTGACTCACTAGGGCAGGGTTCAGTGAGAAAAATGTAATCGCAAGTCTGTTGTAGCGGGTAGGACTTTAAACCATAATGATAAGTGTCGAAGTTGGCATACTTTAAGAATTGGTGGTTGAAGATGATAGCGCCCATGTTGTGTGTGTTATTCAGTCTGATTGCCGTTGTTTCTTGCGAAGCTATGGAGATTATAAACGTCGAGCTTCGGTGGAACGAAATTGCTTGTGCGAAAAATTTTGATCATGTGAGCTGCGGTGGGCGGGACGCACCAGCAAACCAAAAGTCACTCCACATTTTTCTGCATGGTAATGTCGAGATTGATGACCATAAAAAAGTCGCTGAGGTCGTAAAGAAATACATTCCGGATCGGATGGATAAGATTTCGGATGGCAGTCCGTTACCCGTCATTCACTTGAATTCACCCGGAGGCTCGTTGGTTGGAGGTGTCCAACTGGCTGATCTGTTCCATACTCAAGGGTACCGTACGTGGTTGGACGATGATGCTGCGTGTGCAAGTGCTTGCGCCATCGCCTTTATGCACGGGACGATCCGAGGATTACATGATTATTTGGCCGTTTCCCGTATCATGCGTCCAACCGCGACATTAGGATTTCATGCTCCTTTTGTCATTTTTGACGTAAACAGACAATACGACGGTACAGAAGTCGCAACCTATCAAGAGGCCGCTTCTCTCGTAACTTCGTTCCTGTTGTCACTTTCGGACGATAATTTTTTTCCTAAGGCTCTTATGTCTCAGATGTATCGTACGCCTGCAGATAAATTGTTTCGGATTGACACTGTAGATGAAGCGGGAAGAAACGGAATCTTGGTCGATGGGCGAATGCCAAAGTCGATTGGATACGAGCAACTCGCTTATGCTTGTTTAAATACCTACGCATGGAAAAATAAGCGAAGCGCGCTGGATCATAGCGAGAACGAGGGTACATGGTCAGTGGATTGGGAACCGGGACGGTTCGATAGCAGGCGTAAAGCACCGAATTCTCAAGGAAAAATAAGGTTTTTGGAAAATGGTTGGTTCGAGCCTGTAAAATCAATCAAGGTCAGATCATCAAGATTAACGGCAGTCAGACATACGATCATTTTGACGCCTTATGATATGCGGTCATGCGTAATCGATATCATTTATGAGAAGAACATCCCAGTTGAGGGTTGGATAAGCCACACCAGCTCGCCGAATAAGCTGGATGAGTACGCTGGTGCAGGCGACTTTCATTTTTTACGGAATGTAGAATGGTACCATCCGAGACTTTTCTTGAAGTACATTCCTCCTAAGTGAATTATTCCACCGCCCTCAGTATACATCTTAAGATATAGTATTAAGTCATGCTTCAAATCACAACCCCGACCAATTGGGCCATTTCAAAGCGTAACGCAGCTGTTGTCGCTGCTGACATCCGTTGTCAGGCTTTGGACTGTGTCAATAAGGCCACCCGTTGGTCGAACCTTTGCGGCCTCTGTGAGAAGCAATGGCTCGAAGACCACAAGCCGGTGTTTGGCAAGCCGACCTCAGACCAACTCAAGGTGGCCCAGAAAGTCCTCAAAGGCCACTACGAGGGTGTCTTGAAGTCTGGAGTTTTCGATGACTGGTCGAGCCAGATTGGACGGACATTCTCCCGGCCAGAATCACGGTTGGTCGCTCCTTCGGGCATGAGGCGGTATAGGACCCCTACAGAGCGGTTCACACCTCTGTTGGCGATGCGGACACGGGATAGAGGGACGTTGACCAAGAGAGGCGTTCTGAGCCTCCTTGGCTACGCGCTGGTCATAGATGCTCTCATCACTCCGACCATCCCTGCGCCTGTTCGCAATGACTACATGATCGCGCTCCTTGGTCAGCGGTTCGTCGGCAGGGAGGTCTACTCCAAGACCACGCTGCGCTACCGGAGCAGACGGGTGAAGACCGGTGTGGTCCGGTATGGCCCGGATGGACCGAAGGAGTTGACACAGAGGATCGAGGAGGAGGTTCCTGAGAAGGAGTATTACCGGATCAGGAGGGCTGACATGCGCTTCATCGGTCGTAGACTTTGGAAAGCCTTTGAGACCATGATGTTGGCAAGTCGGCGCTCAGGGAGTGAGTGGCAAGACCTCATAAGAAAGGTGCTGGTGAAACATGCTGAACAAAGCTGAGAGCATGTCCTTCGTCGAAGGCTATGAAAAGCTGAAAGCAGAAGCAGGCAAGGAAGCGCTCAATGCGCCAAGCCGCTTGCCATTGAAAGCCATAAAGTTTGCAACATCTGTATTTCAGCCGAGGGATACAAATCATGCTTTCTTGGCGACCGACAGCCACATGAATGCCTTGGCAGAAGCCATTCGTAATGCGCCAGACAATCAACTTGAGGCAATCACGGTCTGGTGGAGCGGGAAGGCTTGGTATGTCATCGATGGTCATCATCGGCTGGCCGCATACAACCGTGCGACAACACAAGACAAAAAGCTGAAGATCGAAACCATCCCCGTGCAGGCGTTTCGAGGGTCACTAGACGAAGCCATTCGCGAGGCTTCTGCCCTAAATTGTCGGGATAAGCTGCCCATGAGCAAAAGCGACAAGCTGGAACGTGCTTGGAAGCTCGTTTGTTTGGATAATGGCTGGACGAAGGAAGCGATAAGGGATGCCGCTTCTGTGTCCATCAGAACCATTGCCAACATGCGGTCGAAACGGAAGGAGCTACTCAAGGATCAGTCAGCTTCGGAGTTGTTGAACCTCAGTTGGCATGACGCTAAGTCCGATGGCACCACCATGACCGTCGATGACGACTGGAAGGAGAAGCTGGCCATCGCTTGGCAAAAGCGGCTCGTGAAGGTTTTTGCCCAGAAATTTGCAGAGCAGCCGGAAATAGCTGCCCGTGCCATCCAGATATACAGTCAGAGATTGCCCTCGATGTTAATCCGTGAGTGGCCCGACGAGCTTCGAGAGGTCGTTGACGAGGAGCCGCATCTGTTGAGTGAGCCAGAGTTTTAGGTGTGCATTCCCTATGTACTGATTTTGCATGACCGTGCAAATGCACACTAGACCGCCGCTACCCTAGAGTGTTACACTACAACAATCGGGGCGGAACTTCTGCTCTTGTATAATCAAGGACTTAGTCTGGCTAGAGCGGCGCGGAGCAGTTTCCCTCCCTCTCCGCCATTCGCCTTTAATAATTCAATAAATTCATAGTCCTGCAAGACTGCTTGCTTGGCGCCTGCCCCGGCGGGCGCGAGGTTGAGCGCAGCCTTTGGCGTCAATGGTGGCGGGGGCTTCGGCGTCTGGACAAGGGGAAGACGCACAGGTCCAGGCGTGTGGACCTTCAATCATACAGGCGCCCATCGGCTTGCTGGACAAGAAAGCCTTCCCCCCGTTTCAGGAATTCCGCGATGATCGACGCGATGGCGGCAGGTCGTTCATTGGCCATGTCGGCGCCTGCGGCATAGACGAACATGGGAAAACATTTTGGCAGACCGCGGCGCCAATCATGGGCGAAATCCGGCGGCGAGGCGTCGTCACCGGTTCCAAACAGGGCCAGCACGGGCGTTTCGATCTGCTGCAGACGCTCTACTGCACCGGGCTCCAGCTGGGCAAGGGCGGGCGGGGCGATGAGGGCGATGGCTGACACCCTGTCCGTGTCCAGCGCGAGCTGCAGGGCCTCGCCGACGCGTGCGCCGGCAGCCACGATGAAGGGTGGCGCTTCAGTTGCGGCGCCGATGTCGAAGGTGCGCGCCAGAAGGTCCCTGGCTGCGGATGGGGGAGCGAGCCAGAGCAGCGGCGTTTTTTGATCGGACATTGCTTTTGTCGCCTTGTTACCAGGACCGGATGACGGGAAGGATTTTCTCGGCGATCAATTCGATGGAGCGATTGGTTTTCGCGCCCATCTGATGGGTCACCGTCAGATCGAGCACGCCTGCGCCCAGATCGCGCCTGATCGTCTCGATCTGCTTGAGCACGCTCGCGGGCGAGCCCAGCAGAATGCGTCCTTCTTCGACGCGCTCGCGCAGGCCGCCGGGCATGAGGCGATTGCGCTGGGCCTCCGCATCGCGTCCGTAGTAGCCGGTGGCGGCGACGGCGGTCTCCAGGGCGCGGTTCGCCATGGTGAGGCTGCCTTTCGGCCCCGTCCGCATGGCCTCGGTGAAATCCTCGATCGCGGCGTCATCGGTTTCGGCCACATGCACGCCCACGCGGTAAATGATGTCCTCCGGCTCGGGCTCATGGCCGAAGCGGCGGCATTGTTCGCGATAATGATTGGCGGCTTGCGTGGCGACGGGAACGCTCGTCACGGCGAAGCCCAGCCCGATGCGGTTCTTCGCCGCGAATTCGCCGGACTCCGGACTGGAGCCGGACATATAGATTTTGGGATGGGGTGTCTGGACCACCCGCGGCCACAGGGAGACCGAGCGATATTCGTAATATTTGCCCAGCCAGCCGAACGGTTCGGTGGAGGTCCAGGCGCGCTTGATGAGGTGCAAGGCCTCCTCGAAGCGGGCGCGGGATTCCGCAGGATTGATATTATAGGTGACATATTCGTTGGGCGTGCCGCGCAACATGCCGGCCACGATGCGCCCGCCCGTCAAGGCGTCGAGCATGGCGAATTCCTCCGCCACGCGAATGGGATTGTTGATGGGAATAGTGGCCCCCAGCAGGGCGATCCTGGCGCGTTTGACCACCTGCGTCAGAGCACCCGCCAAAATCATTGGATTGGGCGTGAGGGAGAAGGGCGCGTAATGGTGCTCCGCGACGCTGACCCAGTCAAAACCCAGTTCATCCGCCATCTGAAATTGGTCGAGGGCCTGTTGCAGGGATCGATGTGCGGCCTCGTGGGAATAAACGGTGCTCGCCACCGGCCAGCCGACATTTTCGGATGGCCCCTGATATCGCAGGGCGGAAAAGAGCGCGGCTTTCATGAATGCGAATCTCCATCATCCGAAGGTTTTAGCCCGGGAGCGCGCCAGAGCCTGGCTTGCGCAATTCGTCGCGCGTCGTGATGAGCAACACGACATAGGTGAGGATGGCGATCATATCGAGCGTACCGATCACCGTGGACAGCGAATAGGCGATGGCCTTTTCACCCGCCCAGGCGAAAAACCGTTCCGACACTCCGGGGTAGAGTTGCCCGCCAATCAGGGTGCCGCAAAATCCCACCCAGAGGAAGTGGAGCGAGGTGACCTTGCCCACCATGTCCGGCGGCGACAGGCGCGTGACCAGCGCCGTGCCGATGGTGAAGGTGCAGGTGGCGATCAGCAGATAGGCGCCAAGCGCCGCCCAGGCATAGCGAACCTCCGTCGCCAGCGGAAAGGACACGCCAAGGCCAAAGGCGACCACGGTGACGATCAGGCCGAACAGGGGAATCGGGTTCCTGACGCCGCGCTTTTGCAGCCAATCCATGATCACCCCGGCCATGAACTGGCTAGGCATGCCGAGACAGAGGGTCATCAACCCCAAAGTAAAGCCGATTTCCGGGCGGCCAAGATGAAACACGCGGCCAAACATCAGCGGGGTCCACAGGCCCGAACCGACGGTCATGATGATGGTGACGCCATTGACGATGAAAAGCGGCAGAAACACTTTCCAGCGCGAACGCAGATAGGCGAAAGCCTGGCCGAGCGTCGTGCCCTTGCCTGTTGACGCGCTCGCCGCCGTGCGCGCGGGTTCGGGGAAGGTGAACATCAGGAAGGCCACGGGAAGGGCCAGCAAGCCGCAACAAATCAGCACCAGTTGCCAGGATCTTATGACGCCGAGCACGGGAACATTGACTGTGGGCGCGTCGCCAATGGCCAGCAGGATGGCGCCCCCGGCCAGCAAAGCGATAGCGCCTCCGATATTGGCCCCCATGGCCCAAATGGCGACCGCGCGGCCGCGCTTTTCGTTCGGCACGCCGTCACGGATGATCGACATCGAGCCGGGGCCGCCGAAAGCCTCGCCCGCGCCAATGCCGACGCGTCCGATGAAGAGCGCCATGAAGGAATTGGCGAAGCCGCAGGAAATGGTGCAGGCCGCCCAGAAGGCGATGGCGATGGACATCACGCGTCGACGCTTGAAGCGGTCGATGATCATGCCGGCGGGAATCGCCAGGCCAAAATAGGTGATGATGAAAGCCGCGCCGATGAGCAGGCCCATTTCGGAGTCCGAAATCTTCAGGTCGCGCTCTATCTGGAGCGCCAGAAGCGGCAGCGAGGCGCGATCGATGAAGGCGACCGTATTGGTCGCGCATAGAATGGCCACCATGTACCAGAGCCGCCAGCCCGTTGCGCCGCCACGCGCTGATGGAGCGCCTCCCGAGGCTTGATTGTTGGACATTCGCTCCCCCCATTCGTTGCGTCGTATTGGATCGCCGCAATCGTTGAAGTCAGCATGCATAGACGGCGCAGGGCGTCAATCATTTTGGTGGCCCGGCCGGGATGCGGATCGCCCGGGTCAGGGGAAGTCATGACCTGGCCTCTCGGGTCTGTGCTGGATGGGGCGGTTGTTTCGGCCGCTCGCACATGCATTTGACGCCAAATTCGGTTTCCATTTCCTCAGGAATGCCGGGAAATCCTAGGCCCGCTCAGCGCATGAAGGGTCAGGCCGGTTTTCACAAGAGAGGCTGAGCATTCACGCCTTTCCTCGCTCATCGCCTCTTGGCTTCGGACTTGTTCAGAGTCATAGGACGCCTCGGACGGGTTCGGAGCCAAGCCCTTGCTTGAACTTATCCATGGATGGACGCGAAGCTGCTGGTGGGCGACCAGTGTGAGGGAAGATGTATAGGGTCTCGCTGGTCATGATCGCGCGCAACGAGGCGCGTTGCATCGAGCGGTGTCTGGTCAGCGTCAAAGACCATGTGGATGAGATCGTCGTCGTCGACACCGGATCAACCGACGAAACCGTTCAGATTTGCAAAAAGTTCACGTCGCATGTGAGCCATTTTACATGGAGCGACGATTTTTCCGCAGCCCGCAACTTTTCCCTCGCCCTTGCGAGCGGGGATTGGAACGTGGTGATGGACGCCGATGAGTGGTTGATCGAAGGCTTCGATCATCTGCGGGCGCTTAAAAGCATGAAGCCTGACTTTGTCGGCGCCATCCGTCAGCAAAGCACCTTTGGTGAGGGGACCAATCTTAGAAAGTCCTCGACGAAAATCTCCCGCATCCTGCCACGAGGCGTCGCCTATGGCGGGCGTATTCACGAACAGCCGATCCATGCCATGGCGGTCAGACATTCGCCTGTTGTGTTCGCTCACGATGGCTATGAGGTTGAGAGCAACATCCTTAAAAAGGGGCGCAATGAAACGATCTTGCGAGTGGAGCTCCAGAGCCGCCCTGACGACGCCTATTTCAATTACCAATTAGGTAAGGACCTGTTGGTCCAGAAACGTTTTCCCGAGGCTCTGGTCTATCTGGAGCGCGCCCTTCAAAATGCTTCACTGCAAGTTGGATGGCGGCATGATCTGGTGATCCGGCTTGTCTTTGTCTATAAAATGGAAAAAATGTTTGATACGGCGCTTGACCTCATTGCTCGCGAGGAAGACCATTTTCTGACCTCGCCAGATTTTTATTTCGCTTGTGGCGACCTTCTTCTTGAAATGTCCATCGCCCTTCCTGAGCAAGCTCTCATGTTAATGCCCATGATCGAGAACAGCTTTCTCACATGCAGGCGCATTGGCGAGCGGCCTGATCTGGCAGGAACGGTGCATGGCGTGGGCAGTTTTCTGGCCGCCCATAATCTATACGCCTTTTATTCTTCCATCGGCGCTTCTGACAAAGCGGACCATTTTCTGCAGCTGTCCTTGTCCGAGAAACACTGACGGCTTGCAGCGAAGTTTCCTGTTCAGAGGATCAGTCAGCGCGCATAGGCCTTGGTCAATCAAAGACCGAGGGCTTTCCCTTGCCGGGCGGCGAGACATTTGATGAGGGCGGATTGGCGATGGGCTTCAGAACGAAATCCCCGTCCCGATTGAAATCGGCGGTCAGGATGTTTCCAACCACAGATTTGCCGTCCACCTTCGCAATCTGCAATTCGCCTGCGACTTGCAGCCTGGCGCCCCAAAACTTGAAGGGATTGCTGGATGATCCTTCCTGCACGACCCGCAAAATCTGAAAGCGGTCGCCTTCCTTCGGCGACTTGTCGCCGCGGTTGATGAGCGCGGTTTTGCCGCTGAAAGACTCGATGAAGAGCGGAAACAGGCCATCGAGTATTTCGCCAGACAGGGTGGCGGCGACGCTCTCCGAAATGGTGACCAGCTGGTTCCGTTCCGAAGGTCCGCCGGGCGCGTCCGTTTTGTTGACGGGCCGCAGATTGACCCGGGTGCTGGTGGTGAAACGATTGGCGGCCACGACCACTGAGGTCGCCAATTCCGAGAGTTGCCAGGAGGTCTCGATCCGGCAGTTGCGGAATTGCTCGACCTCTTTGGTGAGGGCGATGGCGATGGAGGTGTCCTGGCAGGAAAGGCCTGACGATTCGATGTTGAGGATATAATCCGCGCCCAGCATCTGCCCAAACTTGTGTTTGTCGGCGGGGGTGACCTGAGCGCTGCGGATGAGGTCCATCTCTTTCTGGTAGCGATCGAGATAACGCCGGTCCACCATGGCGAAACGGTTCGCCTTCACCAGTTTTTCCGTCACGCTGGCGTAGATCAGATCATTCGCCTCTTCATTTTTCCCGCTCACCTTGTCGATCAGCAGGCGTGGACGCGCATCGGCGAAATTGAGTCTGGATTTGTATTGTTCGATCTCCGCCGACAAGCGCACGATCACGCGGCCAGCGCTACTCTCAATGCTTTCGATGGCGTAGCTTTTGACGAAAGCGCCGGTTTGCATGCGTATGTTGTTCTGGTCGGAGGGCAGGATCCGTTTGCCCGAATTGCCCGCCTCCTGCGCCGCTCCACCAGCGGGCGATTTCGCGTTGGGGTCGACGACATTCCACCCGGTTTCCACATAGACGCCGGTGGCCTGCTGTATCGCTTGTGACAAGGCCATCGCGACGGCTTCGGCTTGCGTCAGGCCGTCGCCCGTGGCGGTGGCGTTGACCGATGCGCCAACGGCGAGCCCGCCATGGCAGACGAGTGCGAAGGACAGCGCTGCGAGCCTTGTGGTGAGCCTGCGCTTGTTCATTTCGACCTCCGGCAGACATCCCCGATTTTCGCGGTCTGGGAGGCGGCGAGCGTCAATTTTGAAATGCTGATGCGCTCGGAGATCGAGACCAGTTTGCATTCGCCGATCTTGCGCTCCACCTTGCCGAGGCTCACGCCCGTCTTCGGGTCAAGCACGGCGTCTCCGATGGAAAAGAGGCTCAGAGGCGCGTTGAGGTCGAGGCCGCCATTGTCGCCCCTGTTGAGGATGGCCTCGGCGCCATTCAGCTGGACGATCTGGATCGGGAAGATGGAGTCAAAGATATAAAGGCCAGCTTCCGTTCCTGTTTGCTGCAAGAGTTTGAGCCAGACATCGCCATAGTCGGGCGGCGACATCACGGTGAGGGTCTTGCGGTCGAGCGCGGCGTAGGTTGCGGTCTTTTGATATTTGATGGCGCCGGAGGCCGTGTCGATGACTTTCAGCGTCAGCACCGCTTCGCCGCTGGTGACGCTGTCGAAGGGTCCGCCCGCGGCGCCCCGCTCGATCACCCGATCCAGCTTGAGGGAGGTGACGAGGGGCGCGACGATATAGGTCACATTGTTCATCTTGCCGAAGGCGGCCGCATCGGACAGGGCGCGGCTGCTCTGGGCGAAATTCTGCTCCATAAGGGCGGAGGCTTCGAGGATGGAGCTGTCGCGCTCGTAGACGTTGAAGCGGCGGGAGCCCTTCAATACTTCTTCAATCCGCAGTTTGATGAGTTTCACCGTCTCGGGATTTAGGCCCTTGGCGTCGCCCTGCAGATGGGAGGCGTCGACGGCGGGGTTGATCACCGCGATGGATTCGAGCTCCTGGGCCCGGGCGGGCGCGGCGCCTGCAAGGCACCCGCAAGCCAGCCAGAGGAGCGCGCGAGAGGTCAGGCCGCTCAGCATTTGATTTTCCTCTGGTTCAGATAGCCGACGGTGTTGTCGAAGGTGGGCAGCACGCCATCCCGGATCATGAATTCGATGCTGGTCGCCTCCAGCTTGAAGGCGTCTTCGAGGCAGGCCTTCAAGGCGGGGTCGAGGGCGTTCCAGCGGTTGCGCGCCTCAATGCGGGCCTGCGCCTGCTGCTGGATCGAGCGGCTGTCCTTGTTGAATTCCCGGCACGGCTGACTATTGGCGTTCGGCCGCCCGGTCGCCCTCGTGTCCATCAGCAATTCTTGATCGCAGGCGTTTTGCGCGCGGGCGGGGGTCTGTGAAACAAGGAAGACGCCGGAAAGCATAATCATGGCAATTATTGGCTTCGCAAAGTGATGGCGAGATGGCATCGAAATCTCCAGTCCCGAATTACGCAGGGTAATTTGTAACAAAGTTCGCTTCTTACGCGTGAAATCATGCTCCGAACTCCCCGATAATTCAAGCTGGAGATGGATTTACAGGAACCTGTGCTGGGCGTTGGAAGGGATATATTTGGAAGGGTGGTTTATTTGAGGTTTGTTACATTGGGATAGGAATGGTGAGGAATTGATTTGAGATCGGAGGCAATCACAAACCGTTCACCGCCACCCCGCCCACTTGCCATCCCCCCGGCCGCACCGCAAAATGCAGCCATAAACAGCTTCAGCCTAAAGGCTCAGGGCGGGGAAACATGGATCTGGTGCATGCGGTCATGGCGGAGACGACCTTCTGGACCATCCTTCTGATGATCCATGGGTTATTGTCCATGGCCCTGATCGGGGCGCTCACCCATCAGGCAGCCTCCGTCCTGCGCGCGCCAAAGGCGGGCGGTGCTGGCCTTGTGGCGCGGTTCAGCGGGGTCAAGGGCGAGGTCTACGCCCGCGCGGTGACCGGGCTCTGGGTGGTCTCGTTTCTCTTCGGCGCCTGGATCTATGTGAAATACCGCACCTACATCCGCATCCCCATCGAACAGGAAGAATTCTGGAAGACCCTTGGCGCCTTCGAGCTGAAGGAGCAGTTGGCGAGCATCGGCCTTGGCGTCCTGCCGCTCTACTGGCTGGCGTGGCGCAGGTCCCATGAAAAGTCCCTTCAACCCGCGCGCAAATGGCTGACCCTTGTACTGGCCCTGTTCGGCTGGATCGCTTTTCTGGTGGGCCATGTGGTCAATAATGTCAGGGGGTTCGGGTCATGAGCGCGCAAGAGCCCGCAAAGCCCGACCGCGCCCTGGCCTTCGCCCTCACCTTCGCCATCGCGGCGCCGGTGATCTATGTGATCTGCGAGATGAAGAACTGGCCGGTCTTCACCTATCATCCCGGCACGGGACGGCTGGATTGGGGCTGGGCGGCGGCTGTGACGGACGAGGGGCCGGCCATGTATTGGTTCGGCTGGAATCTCAGCATGCTGATCGGCGGCGCCGTGATGGCGGGCCTGGCTGCGCTGGCGCCGGGTCTGGCGCGGCGGCTGCCCCTGTCGCTCACCTGGCTCTTTCCCCTGGCCTGCATCCCGCTCTATCTTTACGCCCTCAAATTCTACTGGTTGCATTGATTTGTCGGGAGTTCTGTCCATGGCTCAACCAATCCGCTGGATGCTCGCCCTTGCTTTTGGCGCTCTCTCCACTGCAGCGCTGGCGGGCGGCGATGACTACGATCCCGCCAATGACAAGGATCGGGAGGGGCCGGTCTATTTCGGTTTCGTGCGCGACGCCAATGGGGCCGCCGTCTCCGGCGCTACGGTCACGCTGATCTCCACCAACGGTCAGAAGGCGACGTTGAATTCCAATGCGGTTGGTCTCTACCGCACCCATATCAACGCCGACACCGACCCCAATACGGTCACCGTCAGTTGCGCCAAGGATGGTTACAAGCAGACACGCGTGCAGCGTCGCCCATCGGTGGCGGTGGCGGCTATGGTCGAGACCAATTGCGTCCTGCAACGCACGTGAGAGGCGCCCTTCTGACGCTGGCGCTGCTGGTCGCCGCGCCCGCCTGCGCCGCCGACCGGCTCTTCGTGAACGGCTCTTTCGTCACTCTAGAGGCGAGCTTGCCCCGCGCCAGCGCCATGCTGGTGCGCGAGGGGCGCATCGCGGCTCTGGGCGAGAGCGCCGTTTTGCGCGCGGCGGCGTCCGAGCAGACGCAGGTGATCGACCTGCAGGGCCGCACGGTGATTCCCGGCCTCGTGGACTCCCATATTCACGCCATCCGCGCAGGCCTCTCCTACGCCACCGAGGTCCACTGGACCGGCGCCAGCACCATCGCTGAAGCCATGCAACGCCTGCGCGATGCGGCGAGCGGCCTGCCACCCGGTGGCTGGCTGATCGTTGCGGGCGGCTGGACGGAGTTGCAATTTTCCGAACGGCGCCGCCCGACCCAAGAGGAGGTTGAGGCGGCGGCGCCCGACCATCGCCTCTATATCCAGCATCTCTACAGCGGCGCTCTGCTCTCGAAGAGCGCCGTGCAGGCGCTGGATCTGCCCAATAATGGCGCCCTGCTGGCGCAGTTGAAGACGGAACGGGAAAGCGGCGAACTCACCGGCTGGTTCAGCGGCGAGACGGAGGCCATCACCGCCCTGTTCGACCTCTTGCCGCGCCCCTCGCTGGCCCAACAGGTGGAGGGCACGAAGGCCTTCTTCCGCACCCTCAACAGTCTGGGGATGACAGGGGTGATGGACCCCGGCGGCTACAATCTGCCGCTTGATGCCTATGGCGCCGTGCAGCAACTGGCGCGCGCCGATCAATTGACCCTGCGCGTCACCTATAGCCTCAGCGCGCCTGCGCCCGGTGGCGAATTGGCCGACTTCGATCATCTGACGAAAGATCTCCCCATGGGCGCCGGGGAGGGCCTTCTGCGATTCAATGGCATTGGCGAAAACGTCACCTGGGGCATGTACAACAACGACAAGCCAACGCCCGCCGACCAGACGGCGCTGGAAAGAGTTTTGCAGATGGCGGCGCAGCGGCGTCTCAGCGTCACCTTCCATTGGATGAACGATCGTTCGGTCAGCAAATTGCTGGATGTGCTGGAGAGTGTGAACGCGAAGACGTCCCTCGCCGAACTTCGCTGGTCCATCGCTCATTTGCATGACGCGAGCCTGCCTTCGCTGGAGCGCATGAAAAAGCTGGGCCTAGGCTGGCTGTTTCAGAACGCGCTGTATTTCAGGGGCGGCGCCTTTGTGCGTCAGCGCGGCGAGGAGGTGGCGCGCGCCTCGCCCCCCATCGTCAGCGCCATCAATATGGGGCTGAAAGTGGCGGCGGGCACGGACGCTCATCGGGTCATGTCCTTCCACCCCTTCGTCGCTCTGCAATGGATGCTCGACGGCAGGAGCGTCGATGGCCAGCGCACGAGGGATGCGCGTGAAATCCCCAGTCGCGAAGAGGCGCTGGCGGCCTATACGCTGGGCTCAGCCTGGTTCGCCCATGCCGAGCATGAGCGCGGATCGCTGGCGGTTGGAAAGCTCGCGGACTTCGCTGTGCTGAGCGATGATTATCTGAACGTCCCTGTGGAGCGCATCGGCGCCCTGCGAGCGCTGATGACGGTGGTGGGTGGCCGGGTGGTTCATACGGCGGCGCCTTTTGAGGCTGTGGGGGAGTGAGCCTGCCTTAACAAGCGCCGCCTTGCCTTGCGGTCGCGATACATTCTAGGCTTGTGTGCAAGGCCGCGCCGCCCGAAGGACCTGATTGTGAACGAACCCACTTCCCTCGACAAGCTGAAGCTTCGCATTCAGGCGTTGCGCGCCAAAACGCAGGATAACGGCTGCACGGAGGCGGAGGCGCTGATGGCTGCCGCCAAGGTGGCGGAGTTGCTTGATCGCCATGATCTCTCCTTGAGCGATGTGGAGTTGCGCGAGACTCCCTGTGAGCCCCGCATTTATGCGACGCGGCGCAAGCAGCGCACGCCGCTGGATTATTGCATCAGTCCCATCGCCAACTTCTGCGATTGCAAGGTCTGGCGCGAGAAGACCGCGGATGGGGAGATACGCTATGTTTTCTTCGGTCTGCGTTCAGATACCGAAGTGGCCCATTACATGGCCGATTTGATCGACAACGCCGTGCGCTCCGAACTGGGCCGTTACAAAACCACCTATTCCTATCAGCGCATCCGCCATCAGGAACGGCATGTGGCGAACGCTTCCTTCACCCTGGGCATGTCCATATCCATAGGCTCCAAGCTGAACGATATGAAGGCGCAGCGCGATTCCATCAAAAAAGGCGGTGGGCGCGACCTTGTCGTGCTCAAAACTTCCATCGTCGAAACCGAAATGACAAAACTGGATCTGAAATTGCGCCCCGTGCGCCGTCAGGCGCGCATGGTGTCGCCAAAAGCCTATGAGGCGGGCGGCGCCGCCGGCGCGTCTTTCGCCATCCATCCTGGTCTGCGTGGCGGCCAGAGCGAGAACTGACGGGGTGGGTGCGTTTGAACGTTCAACCCACGACGTCAGATAACAATGAAATTCTGGGATGACAGAAGGCCGTTGAGGTTCGCGATTGTCGCAAATTGGACCGCCGCCAACCTGCCATTGCCATCCGCATCGTAAAAAAGATCGCCAGAGGTCTTGTTGAAGACGATGTGATCATCAAATTCAGTCGCTATTGGCCCGGAGGCGAGCGCGCCGTAGTCGATGGGGCCCAGTTTGCCAAAAGCGGTGAAGATGGAATGATCAATCAAGATCTTGTCTTCAACCGCATTGAAACTGACGATCGTGTCGATATTGCCTGCTATCAGCGGCGTGTTGAATACGAAGGCGTCCGCGCCTGATCCTCCATCAAGCGTATCATTGCCAAGACCGCCATTAAGCGTGTCATTGCCAGCGCCACCGACCAGCGAATCCTGACCCGCCCCGCCATCAATATAGTTGTTTCCTGCATTGCCGACGATCATATTGTTCAGCGAATTGCCAAAGCCGTTTATGCCCGTCGAGCCAGTCAACGTGAGGTTCTCGACATTCGCCGTCAACATATAGGAAATGGATGTAAGGACATTGTCGGTTCCGCCCGCCACGTCCTCGACGACATAGTCGCCGGGATTGTCGACGACATAGGTGTCGTTGCCGGCGCCCCCAATCATCAAGTCCGCGCCGCCCGCTCCATCGATGACATTGTTGCCGGAGTTGCCATAGATCGTATTGTTCATCGAGTTTCCGGTTCCATTGATGGAAGCGGAACCGCTCAGTGCGAGTCCTTCGACATTCGCTGTGAGCGTATAGTTGATCGAAGAAACGACGCCATCGTTCCCGCCGAGGCCGTTCTCGATGACGATGTCGCCAACATTATCCACGCGATAGATATCGTCGCCCGCGCCACCAATCATTGTGTCGGCGCCAGCTCCGCCATCAAGGGCATTGGCGCCGGAATTCCCGGTGATGATATTGTTAATCGCATTGCCCGTGCCATTGATGCCCGCGGACCCGGTCAGCGTCAAATGCTCGACATTGGCGCTCAAGGTGTAGGTGACGGAGGCGTAGACATCATCTGATCCTTGCCCGATCCCTTCGACCACGACGTCTCCGACATAATCCACGTAGTAGACGTCATCCCCAATGCCGCCGACCATCGTATCAGCGCCAATCCCACCGTTCAGCGTGTCGTTGCCCGCATCGCCATTCAAGGTTTCATTCAGCGCGCCGCCTATCAGCAGATCATTACCGCTGCCGCCATTTATGACGGTCGGCGCCGGGCTTGTCGTCACTGACAGGTTATAGGCCCCTACGCTTGTGTCATGGCCCTGCGCGCTGACGTAATAGGTCCCGCCAGTTGTGGCGATATAGGAAATATGACAACTGGGGGTCCCCAGGTCATCATTGAAAGCCAGTTGCAGGCCATTTGCGTCGAGTAATCGCAGGTAGGAGTCGAGGCCAGAGCCTGCCCCCGGGTTCATGG
This sequence comes from Beijerinckiaceae bacterium, assembly GCA_947456505.1. Taxonomy (GTDB): domain Bacteria; phylum Pseudomonadota; class Alphaproteobacteria; order Rhizobiales; family Beijerinckiaceae; genus Terripilifer. Next base: position 6,170 of record CANGTC010000037.1, on the reverse strand, counting down.
TGAAATCATATTGATTTCCCGCGACCAGCGTGATCCGAAACCAGTCCTGATCGCCCGCAGTATCAATGGTTGAAATCTGTGGCTGACCTGCCACCAGGCTCGCCAGAGTGTTCACCCCGCTCGCGATATCGAGGGGTTGAGCCGCCGGGTTCAACAGGTTGCCAATATCGAGGCGCCCCCCTGTCAATGTGAGGCCGGACAGGGATGCGGTGGCGTCCGTGCTTGCTAGCAACGCCGTCTTGATATCAGCCGCAGTCGCATCGGGATGGGCCGCCGCATAAAGAGCGACAGCGCCGGTAACGAAGGGCGTCGCCATGGAGGTGCCGCTCATCGTCCCGTAAACGCCGCCAGGCAGGGTTGAGTAGATCGAGGAGCCTGGAGCGGCGAGATCCACCGTCGTGGCGCCATAATTGGAGAAGGACGAGAGGACGCCAGCGCTCGTCAAGGAAGCGACGGAGATGACAGCGTCATAGGAGGCCCCGGTGGCGGTTGAAAGATCGGAAGGATAATTGGCGACAATATCAGTATTGGTTGCGCTGTTGCCTGCGGCGGCGACAAACAGAATGTCGTTCTTCGCCGCCAGCGTCACCGCATCGGTCAGCGCCTGCGAAGCGCCGGCGCCGCCCCATGAATTGTTGGTGGCGACGAAATTTTCAGTTGGCGTCGCTTGGGCCTCGTGGGTGAAATAATTGATCGCCTGGATCGCCCCATCGATGGAGCCTGATCCCGAGGCGTTGAGGAATTTCATCGCGACGATCTGGACGGTCCAGTCAACGCCCGCCACTCCCGCGCCGTTGCCGCCCATGGCGCCGATGGTTCCCGAAACATGGGTTCCGTGGCCATTATCGTCGAAGGGATTATTATCGTTGTTTACGAAATCCCAGCCGACCAGGTCATCCTTATACCCATTGCCATCCTGATCGATCCCATCCACCCAGCGCGAATCCTTCAGCAAATCGCCCGCGTCGATGTATCCATTCTTGTTGATGTCCGTGACATAGCTTTTATTGGAGCCGTCATTCAGGTCCCGGAAGGTGATGAGCCCATCATGATCCGAGTCAGTCAAATGCGACCTGATGCTCGAGGGAATCTCACCCTGGTTCAGCCAGACATTGAGATACAGATCGGGATGGGTGTAGTCGATGCCGGTGTCTACAACCCCAACGACCGTTTTCGTTGTGCCTGTGAAGCTCGCCGTCCAAGCTTCACCAGCCTGGCTGCCAAATTGGTTGGTGATGACTGTCTTGTCGCCATACATGCCCCATAGGCTTCCATTCACATAGCCGGGGTCATTGCTGACCGCGTCGATGGTGACGGTCATTTGCGCATCAGCGGCGGAGACAGACCAGGCCATCTCCCCGGCGGCGTCCATCCACTGGCCGCCCGACAGCGTCCAAAGTCCTTCAGTCGACGGGCTCATGTCATCGACGGGCGCATAGGGGATGAGGCCGATGTCCGAAGTTGGGGCTGAATCAAAAGGGTTTGGTTGCGGTGCGGATTGATGGTTCCATGTGGCCGGGGTGATCAGGTTGGTTGAAACAATGGCCTCGGGCGCCGCCTGGGCCTGATCGACAATCGCGAATGGGGCCGGAGCCAGATCGGCGGTAAAGGTCAGGGGGTTCGAATGTTCCACCACGTCGCCAACACGGGTGATATCCGAAGACCCCGTGCCCATGTCGAGGATGGAGACCGTTGCATTGAGTTCCGCGAAAGCCACGCCCGGCAGGCCCGAAAGGGTTTCGATGGCCTGCTCCGGCGTCTGGTCGACCAGCATTTCCACCAGCAAAAGGGGACCTTGCTCCCTGTCTGGATCAGCTGGCGTGACTGTGCTCACAGTCCGGGCGCCGATTGTCTCCAGCTGCATTGTCAGGGAGTCAGGGTCGCCGCTCATGTCAAACTGGATCAGAAAGGTCTGGTGCTCCACACCAAGCATGTCTGGCAGGCTGGTCGTTGACAGCGACATGGAGGCACCCTTTGACACTCTACTAAACAGCTCACTCATCGTAGCCTGCAAACACATAAATGAATATTGCGTGAGCCAGGTTACCTTAATGGCCCATTACTAAACGGCGTAAAACACGAAATTTATAGATAATAAATAATTTATATTATATTTCTTTTTTCATTACGTTTTAAATAGAAACGCTTTTCAAAAATAGATTATTCAAGTTGTTGAGAGGGTGATTATGTTCGGTCAATCAATTGCGCCATCGTCGAAAATGCATTCCGCGCTTGCGGAGGCGTTGACTGATTGCCGCAAGGCTGTCTGGAGCGTGATCATTTTCTCAGGCGCCATGAATCTGCTGATGCTTGCTGGCCCCATCTATATGCTGCAGGTCTATGATCGCGTCCTGACCAGCCGCAGCGGTGCCACCCTCCTGGCGCTGTCGATTTTTCTCCTGGGAGCCTATGCTTTTCAAACAGCATTGGAGGTGATCCGCTCGCGCATTATTGTGCGCGCAGCCGCTTTGTTGGATCGGCGTCTGGCGAAGCATATTCATGCCTCGGTGTTGCAGACCGCCACCTTGAGCCGCGAACCCGGTCAAGCGCAGCAACCGATGCGGGACCTTGATCAGATCCGCACTTTCATGACGGGCAATGGTCCGGCGGCTATCGCCGACATGCCCTGGGCTCCGGCGTTTCTGGTGATCTGCTTTTTATTGCATCCCCTGATCGGCGTTACCGCGCTTGCCGGCGCGCTGGTGTTGCTGGCACTGACGCTGCTGACGGAAGTCGCCAGTCGTGAGCCCATGCTTGAATTCGCAAAATCCGCATCGCAACGTGGCTCCATGATCGAAGGGGACCGGCGCAACAGCGAAAGCCTGATTGCGATGGGGATGGCGGAAACCCTTGCGACGCGATTTGTGGAAGCCAACAAGCGTTATCTCGCAGCGAGTGGAAGCTCGAGCGATGTGGTGGGGCTCTACGGCGCAATCTCCAAAAGCACTCGCATGTTGTTGCAGTCCGCGATTCTGGGGATAGGCGCCTATCTCGTGATCAACAATGAGATCAGCGCAGGCGCCATGTCCGCTTCCTCCATCCTGGTCGGGCGCGCGTTGGCGCCCATCGATCAATTGATTGGCAATTGGCGCTCTGTTGTTTCCGCTCGGCAAAGCGCTGCTCGACTTTCCGAAGCGCTGTTGCGCTTGGGAGAGCCCCGCGAGGTGACCGCTCTGCCAAAGCCGACGCAGACCTTGTCGGTCGAGGCTTTGATCGTGGCGGTTCCCGGCACGCCCAATATTCTCGTGCGCGATGTTAATTTCAAGCTCGTCGCCGGAGAGGCCCTTGGCGTCATCGGTCCGAGCGGCGCGGGCAAGACCTCTTTTGTGCGCGCTCTGATTGGCGTGTGGAAGCCGCTTCGTGGCGCCATCAGGCTGGATGGCGCGGCGCTTGATCAATGGGACCCAGAAATTCTGGGTCAACATATCGGTTTTATGTCGCAGCAGGTTGAATTGTTCGATGGCACCGTGGCCCAGAACATCGCGCGCATGGCGGCTGAGCCCGACGCTGAAGCTGTGGTGGAGGCGGCGCGCATTGCCGGCGCGCATGATATGATTCTTCAATTGCCTTCTGGTTACGATACGCAAATCGGCGAAAGCGGCGCGAGCCTTTCAGCGGGCCAACGTCAGCGGATCGCCCTTGCGCGGGCCTTGTTCGGCAATCCCTTTTTGCTTGTGTTGGATGAGCCTAATTCCAACCTTGACGCGGTGGGTGAAGCCTCGTTGCAAAATGCGCTGCAGCACGCCAAGTCGCGAGGCGCTATTGTTGTCGTCATCGCGCACCGGCCATCCGTGCTTGCGTTGTGCGACAAGATGCTGATCCTGTCCAACGGCGTTCAGCAAGCTTTCGGCCCACGTGAGGAGTTGCTCAAGAGGGTCACGGGACCGCAGCCTGTGCTTGAGCCTCCCAGGCCTGTGGCCTCTGCCCGCCCGACCCAGATCGGCAATGTAGGATGAGCCCTATGGATGAAGATCCGCGTCAACTCATCACCCGACTCAATCGTGTTGGTTTTGCGCTCGTCATTCTCGTTTTTGTCGTTTTTGGCGGTTGGGCGGCGACCACCCAGCTCTCTGGAGCCGTCATTGCGCCGGGGTTGGTCGTCGTTGAGTCCAGCGTGAAAAAAGTCCAGCATTCCACGGGCGGCATTGTCGGCGAATTGCTCGTGCGTGAGGGCGACAGCGTCGAGGCGGGGCAGATCGTCATGCGCCTCGACGATACTGTGACCCGGGCGACGCTGAGCATGATACGCGGCCAGCTCGACGCCTTGCTGGCGCGCGAGGCGCGGTTGCTTGCGGAACAACAGGGCGTTTCGCAGATTGTGTTTCCAGCTGATCTTTTGGCTCGCCGCGATGAGCCTGTCGCTGGCGCGGCGATTCTCGGAGAACAAAGGCTTCTTGAATCGCGCGCTGACGGGAGGCGCTCGTTGCAGTCCCAGTTGCGCGAGCGCATCGTTCAGACGCGCGCCGAGATCGATGGTCTTGTCGCACAGCAGGCCTCCAAGGATGATGAGATCAGGCTGATCACCGAGGAGCTCGTGGGCGTCACCGAGCTCTGGGACAAGCAGCTCGTGTCGATTTCGCGCAAGATGCTTTTGCAACGTGACAAGGTGCGGCTGGAGGGTTTGCGCGGACAGAACATCTCGGATATCGCGCGGGCCCGGGCGCGGATCAGCGAGACGGAGCTGCAGGCCATACAAAGCGATCAGGATTTCCGTAACGATATATTGAAGGATCAGCGCGAAACTCAGGGAAAGATCGCTGATCTGCAGGAACGGTTCACCGCCGCTCAGGATCAATTGCGACGCGTAGACATTCGAGCCCCGCAGACGGGCGTTATTCATCAATTGACAGTGCATACGGTCGGCGGCGTGATCGGGCCTGGCGAAACGGTGATGCAGATTGTGCCGCGCGCCGACGAGCTGGTGGTGGAAGCCAAGGTCGCCCCGCAGGATATCGATCAGATCTCCGTCGGAGGAGCGGCGACTCTGCGCATTCAGGCGGGCAACCAGCGCACAATGCCTGTCGTCAACGCCCATGTGGCTTTGATCTCGGCGGATCTGACCCGCGAGCAAGGACCGGCTGGACAGGTTGGCCCATCCTATTTCCTAGTGCGCATGGCCATGGAGTCGGATGCTTCCGGCAAGCCTGGCGATCTGCAAATCATTCCCGGCATGCCCGTGGAGGCCTTCATCCAGACCTATGCGCGCACGCCTCTGCAATATCTTTTGAAGCCATTGCAGGAACACATGTCGCGCACCTTCCGCGAACGCTGAGACGCTACCTGCGAAGGCCCGGAGCCTCCTGGCCCGTGCGCGCCACATATTCCGTGTAGCCGCCGCCATATTTGTGAACGCCTTCCGGCGTCAGTTCCAGCACGCGGTTGGAGAGGGCTGCGAGGAAGTGGCGATCATGGGAGACGAAGAGCATGGCGCCTTCATAGTTGGAGAGCGCTTCGACCAGCATTTCCTTGGTGGCGAGGTCCAGATGGTTGGTGGGCTCGTCCAGCACCAGGAAATTCGGGGGATCGTAGAGCAGTTGCGCCATCACGAGGCGCGCCTTCTCGCCGCCTGAGAGCACCCGGCATCGTTTCTCAACGTCGTCGCCCGAAAAGCCGAAGCAGCCCGCCAGCGCTCGCAGCGAGCCCTGGCCCGCCTGCGGGAAGGTGGTTTCCAGCTGCTCGAACACGGTGAGCTCCCCGTCCAGCACCTCCATGGCGTGCTGGGCGAAATAGCCCATCTTCACGCTGCCGCCCATGGTCACGGCGCCGGTGTCTGGTTCTGTCGCGCCGACCACCAGCTTCAGCAGTGTGGATTTGCCCGCGCCATTGACGCCCATCACGCACCAGCGCTCCTTGCGACGCACCAGAAAGTCGAGCCCCTCATAGATGATGCGGGCGCCATAGGCCTTGTTGACATTCTTCACGGTCACGACGTCCTCGCCCGAGCGGGGCGCGGGCGGAAATTCGAAAGTCACGGACTGGCGGCGCTTGGGCGGCTCCACCCTTTCGATCTTGTCGAGCTTCTTCACGCGGCTCTGCACCTGCGCGGCATGGGAGGCGCGGGCCTTGAAGCGCTCGATGAACTTGATCTCCTTGGCGAGCATGGCCTGCTGGCGCTCGAATTGCGCCTGCTGCTGCTTCTCGTTCTGGGCGCGCTGGGCTTCGTAGAATTC
>CANGTC010000036.1 GCA_947456505.1 Beijerinckiaceae bacterium | reverse complement strand
GATGCTGGCGTCATGGGGGCGCTCATTTTGCGCCAATCAGTCCCAGCCCCCTCGCTAGGAGCGTATACTAGAAGACACGGTCTAGCGTTCGCCCACATTCCACAGCTTGCGTGGTCACAGGGCCGGTGACGGTGGACGTAATGGGCAGCCTTCCATCCCAACTGCACAACGGCGAGGCGATTGACGAGAGAGCCGCGATCATCCTCCGTGCGGAAGAAATCGAGATCCACGGTCACAGGCTTCAGTTCGCCGTTCAGATCGGAGAGGATGTCAGAACAAAAGGAGGGGCTACGAATGGCGCGCATCAGAGCCCCCTTCTATGAGAGCAAGGATGTCACTCATCCGCACGTATTTTTTCGAATCGCCTAGGCTGTAGGTCGGCACCAGACCACGCGCGGCAGCGCGCTGAACCTTATGGTAAGGGACGCCGAGGGCAGCGGCGGCAGACTTGAAGGTGCTGAGTTTCTTCAAATCGCTGATGACGGCGCCAACCTGCTCGGGCGGATGGGTGGGCGGCCTGAGTGTGGGCGCTGCGCTCTCGCGCAGTTCGCTGATGAGAATGCTAGGTGAACGGTTCATGATCGAGTCCTCCATTTCGATGGAGGCACCCAACTATCCCGATTGCAGGCGGATTCACATAACGGAAAATCGGGCTGGAAATTGTCCGGAAATAACTAGGGTTTCTTTTTTTCCTTCGATCGAGCCACCTTTGTCCGGTCGATAGATGGGCTCTGCCCATTTGTCCTTACAGCCAAATCGTAGGCTTTAGTGGCTGCCTCGGCAGCCAAGTTGTATTCAGCCATGATCAGCGAAATTGCCTCCTTCCGAGACGGAGGCCTTCGATTCTCCATTTCTGGACCATCGAAGTGTTGACAAACGTAATTCATAAAAATCGACCAATTTCTGCGACTTTCGGCGGGGCGACCTTTACGCTTTGCCCAGGGTACCTCTGCCTGCTCCGCAAGGAGACGACGCTCTTCATCAGAGAACTCGCCGGTGGAGCGGATCAACTCACCAAGACGACGGTAAAATTCGACAGCGGATCCTGATTGCTCCAGTAGCCAAATCTCGGGCAACCATGTTTTCTCATGCACATGCTCATGCTCATCCTCAACTGAGCCTGAGTGTCCAATATCAGGAGAATCGTCTATCCGCTCGGAGTTCGAATCCGTTTCGTTCGCTTTATGAGGCATCATAAAAATCTCCGAGTCTCGCAGAATGATACCGAAGCAAAGCCCTCGGTTCCACCTCGGTTACAGCTTCCGGCGTCGACACCAGTACGCCCCGCTTCACCAGTGTGCACGCGAGTTCACAAACCGCTTCCAGACCGTTTCTGTTAACCCCGACGCACTCTTGCGCACCCTCGTGCATCACTGTGCACTAGCGCGACAATGAATTCCATCGCCTACGAATCTGGGGGTCAGAGGTTCGAATCCTTTCGGGCGCGCCATCTAACTAATCGAAATACATGAAATTTTTCCGCCAAGGTCCTCCTGGGCTACGCAGCAATATGCCTTGCGGACCCATAGAAGACCCGTCGGGCGGCGCATGACGCGCCATTCCCGCGCAGCCTTCAGTCGGCGGACCCTGGAACGACACAGAGGACCATCGAGCCCGAATTTGCCAAGGCTGCACTGGCGGCCCGACAAGGCCTCCACCGCTATAAGACAACAGAGACCATCAACAGGCTCAGCGTGTATCAACTTCCGGCGCTGAACAGTCGCGCAGCGTTAACACGAGAGACGGGGCGACGACCCGAGCCTTTACACCGGCTGGACCTATGCGCCCCATCCCAACTCGCTCATGCCTGATCCCCTCACAACAGGTTCAGGACTGGAGCCCATCGAGCAGCCAACCGAATTTGTCCCTCGCCTTGCGTGCGATTTCTGCTGTTGGCGTATTGGAGATGGGAAACTTGTCACGCCAGTGGAAGGGACGACAAGCATTGATAACTGCGACGGAATGAGTCATGTCGCCTGTCATGCGTTTCTCAGGCGGAATGCGAGGATCGGCTGGCGAGTCCCAGGCATTGTCGATGATCTGGATGGACTCGCGCGGGTCCGAGCGGGTCAACATGGCCCAGATCAGCGCTTCCAGCGAAGTGACGTCAATATCTTCATCCGTCACGACGATATATTTTGAGGCATAGGCCGAGCCGCCGCACTGGGCTGCGATCAACCCCGCTTGTGTCGCATGACCAGGATACCGCTGCTTGATGGAGACGCCATGGAACATCCTGGCTCCGCCAACTTCATGACACCAGACCTGCTGCACATCTGGGACGCCGGCATTTGTCATGTTCTGCTTGATTGTCGCGGATCGCATGACTGCCCGATAGCGCGCCATCTCGTCGGGCCCGGCGCCCATCGGCGGCACGCCGAGCAAAATCGGATCATTGCGATGATAGATCGCCTTTACATCGATGACTGTGCATGGTTTGGCGCCGCCGGCGTAATGGCCAGTCCACTCGCCAAAAGGCCCTTCGACAATCCGTTTTTCGGGATGCACATATCCTTCGATCACGATTTCAGCGTTGGCGGGAATCGGCAAACCCGTAATCTTGCCGCGCACCATCTTCTCCGGCTTGCCGCGCATGCCGCCAATCATGTCGAATTCGAATACTCCATAGGGCGCTTCCAGACCGCCCAGCAGGAAGGCCAGGGGATCGCCGCCCACGACCATAGCGACCGGCATCGGTTCGCCCTTCTTAAAATATTTTTCGCAGTGAATGGCCCCGTGATGACCCGGCGCCATCAATATGCCAACCGTGTTCTTGTCAAAAACCTGCCCACGATAGGCGCCGGCGTTCAGCCAGCCATCATCGGGGTCACGCGTTATGGAATAGGTGCCGGTGCCAATATAGCGCCCGCCGTCCTTGTCATGCCAAATCGGTGACGGGAATTTCTCAACATCGATCTCATCGCCCATTAGGATATTTTCGAAAATCGGCCCGGTTTCGACAATTTCGTGAGGAATGTTATGCCGTCCGGTCAGGAAGGCTTCGCGATATCCATCGCTAAGCTCCCATTTCGTCAGCTCGGTGGGAAAACCGAGGGTCATGTTGCGGCGGCGCCCTGCGAACATGTTGAGGAGGAGACGAAAGCCCTTGGGGCATCCCTGGACATCCTCGAACACGACGCAAGGCCCGTTTTCCGCGCGCAATATCGCCTCAGCCACGAGGCCGACATCTTCCTTCCAGTCGGCGTCGCGCACGATGCGCACCTCACCGAGCCGCTCGGCTTCCGCGAGCCATTCACGCAAATCGTTGTATGCGATGACGGGTTTATTGTTCGCGGTCATGCTGCCTCCCAAACGGCGTTTATTTTGTTCGTGCATCAGGCCTGGAGCTGGCGGGCCATCCAGTCTGCCGACTGGTTGCGATATTTGTAGGCGCGGTTATGGGCCACATGATTTCCATCCGGGATCACCAGCAGAATCGTCTCACCCTTTGCTTCTTTGGCCAGCCGCTCTGCGTCTTCCGGGGGGCAGAGGCGATCAAGCCCGCCAGCAATCACGAAAAGCGGACACTCGATCTTTTCCGCAACGCCTTCCAGAGACAACTGGAACGCCTTCTCATGCGCCTCCTCTGCAGTCTTGCTGTGGCTGCGTTGGATATAGGCGTCGCGCGTCAGGCCTGGCAGCTTGTCCCACAAGGCGCCCCAATTGTAAGGGCCGCAGTTGGCGATGCAGGCCCTGATGCGCTTTTCGAAGGCGGCCGTGCGCGGCGCATAATAGCCGCCAAGGCTGATGCCCCAGATCCCCACGCGATTCGTGTCCACGTCCTGACGATGGGCGGTCAACCAATCGATGACCGGCCCGACGACGTTTTCATAGTCATAGCGGATCGGGAAATCATATTCAGCTTCCCCTTGACCAGGACCATCAAAGGCCAGAATGGCCATCCCACGCTCAAGGAAAGTGGCCTCGAAGGTGAGCAATTCCTCCTTCGTGGAATCCAGCCCCATGGTCATCAGAACGATCGGCGGACGCTGGACGCCCTTGGGTAGCCGCAGGGTGCCCGCCAGATGTTTGCCCTCGTAAGGAATGAGGACACGTTCGCCGGGCGGATCCATGTAGGGCAAGGCGAGATCAAGACATTCAACGGCGCGCGCGTGGGCCGTGCGCATCTGGTCCATGTCCTGCACAAAGAGATATTTCCCGTAGTGATAGGTCACAGCGGCGCGGGTGAGATGATCTGCGGCGCTGACAAAATGCCCGGCGGCGAGGGCTTCGCGCCCCATGGCCTCATGCACGGAGGCGCGCTCCGACCATACGCGGCACCAATCGTCCCAACTTGTCAGCTGGTTCAGCAAGTCATCAAAATCGCTGGCGGCGACGCCATTGACCGTGAAACGGGAAAGGAAATTGCGTGCGTGCTTGATATGATCGTCTGACACGGTGCCCCCATTTGTCGGGTTGATGAGACTCATTCGTTGGCGAGCGCTTTCGTTCCGACGCGCAGCATAGAGACAACAATGTGACAAGTATGCATCGGAAGCGCCAGTTTTTTTACCGGATCAACCCCGCGCATGCAGCGGCCCAGCGGAACATGGAGAGTTAGCAAGCTTGATTTTCCGGGGAATAGCGCAAACCTGACGCAAGCAATCTCCTGCGAGCGCTGCGTATCCTCAACATCACCCTGAAACTATTCAATCTTGAGGTTCGCCTTGTCCACGACTTTTTGCCACTGGGCGGCCTCAGTGCCGATCTGACGGCCGAAGTCCTCCGGGCTGCCTGTGGCGATCGTGGCGCTGACCACTCCAAAGCGGGTCACGAGTTCCGGATCAGCCAGAGCATCCGACACGGCCTTATGCAGCTTCTGGACAATGGGCTGAGGCAAGTTGGGCGGCCCCACCAGACCCGCCCATGCCTGCACATTGAAGCCCTTCAATTCCGGCAAACCACTGTCTTGCGCCCTCGGCGCATCGGGCAATTGCTGAAATTTCTTATCGCCGGTGACGGCGAGCAGCCTCAATGTGCCGGCCTCGGCGAATGGCAACTCCGTCGAAACAGAGGAAATGACAATGTCAATATGGCCGCCCAGAGCGTCATTGATGGCGGGCCCCGCCCCCTTGAAGGGAACATGCGTCATCTTCAAACCGGTCAACTGCTTGATATACTCGCCAACCAGATGGCCCGAGCTTCCCGTGCCTGCCGAACCATAGAAAATTTCCTTGGCGCCGGGCTTTTTCGACAGGGCGAGGAGTTCAGCGAGGTTGCGCGCCTCCAGATTGGGGTTGGCGCCCACCGCCATCGGGGTATCGATGACACGCGCGATGGGGGTGAAATCCTTTACAGGATCAAAGTTGACGCTTGAACCCAGCGCCGGGCCAATGACCAGCGTGGCGTCAAGGACGATCATCAAGGTGTAGCCATCGGCAGGGGATTCCGCGACCTGCCGGGCCGCCAGCGCACCATTGGCTCCAGCCCGGTTCTCGACCACCACAGACTGCCCGAGCGCCTTTGACAGGCCTGTTGAAAGCAAGCGCGCCGTCTGGTCAGCAAGCCCGCGAGGCGCGAGCCCGACAATCAGGTGAACCGCCCTGTTGGGATATGGTTCCTGCGCCAGAGACGCGCTCGAGACGCCGCAAAACGCCCACAAGCCGACGAGAAACCTACTCACTGGTGAAGCCATTTCTATCTCCCTTTGTTCTTATCATTGGTCGTGCAGGCGGTTTAGTCAGGTGAAGCTGAACTCACCAAACCGCTCCCTTGCAGCTTTGCGAAGCTCAGGCATAACGCTTTCGGCGAAAAGCTCCATGCTTCTGCGCGTGAGATTGGCCGGCAAGGTGCCGAACTGCATCATTGCGAGGAAATTTCCGAAGCCGATTTCATCCATATAACCAATCAGCTTCTTCGCCACGGTGTCAGGGCTGCCACAGGTCATCATGCCAAGTTCATTGGCGCGCCGCACATCTATTTTTTCGTGCGCCGCCATCTTGGCCGTCACAATGCCCTTGGCGGACTGGCGCGACGCATAGCCGGGCGGCATCACCATTTCGAAGGGAATCTTGGACAAAAATTCGTTGCGGAAGAAGTCATAATGCGGCCCGCACTCTTCCATAGCCTTCTCGTCGGTGTCGCTGACATACAGCGGCGTCGCCCATCCGAGTTGCCGCGGGTGATGGGTGTACCCGAATTGCTGCGCCACCTGTTTATAGAGGTCGAGGTTTTTCCGGACGGCGGCGATGGCGCTGAAAGTCTGAAGATAGGTGTATTTGCGTGATGGGTGGGCTGCGAACTCGATGGTCTCACGGCTGCCCTGCGAGGGAATCCACACGGGCGGATGGGGCTGCTGATAGGGCCGCGGCCATACATTCACATATTCGAAATGATAATGCTCGCCATGATATTCAAAGGGTCCCGGCTCCGTCCATGCGCGAATGATGATGTCGTGCGCTTCCCGGAAGCGTTCCAGAGATGTCGCGGGGTTAACCCCGAAGGCGTGATATTCAGCCCCGATGCCGCGCACGAAGCCGGAGATCAGGCGTCCATGGGTGATATTGTCGATCATCGCGTGCTCTTCAGCCACCGAGAAGGGGTGGCTGCGCAGCGGCAAGGCGTTCCCCAGGATCGCAATGCGCGCTTTGGTCGTGCGACGCGCCAAGGCGGAAGCGGTGACCGTGGGGGACGGCATCATGCCATAGGGCGTCTGGTGGTGCTCATTGACGCAAACCCCGTCGAAACCAAGCTCCTCGGCATATTCGAGTTCGTCGAGATAGCGATTATAGAGCGCGGCTCCCTTTTTGGGGTCATACAAGCTGTTCGACATGGTCACCCAGGACGCCGGATATTTGGCGGCTTCCTCAGGATCCAACGCTGCATAGGGCATGAGATGAAACATCATGATGTTCATTTGGAAAGGCCCTTCGCAAATGAGGTGACGAGGCTGGTGAAGGCGGCGGGCTTCTCAAGCGGCAGCAAGTGCCCACATTCGTCGATCAGGTGAACGCTGGCATGGGGAATGAGGCGGGCGAATTGCTCTGCATAGCCCACAGGCAGAACCCTGTCCTGCTCCCCCCAGATAATCTGGGTGGGCGCGGTGACGCGGTGGAGCCATTTCTTAAGAAAGGGATCAAAAAGCCTCGGCTCCCAAGCAATGCGCGCCAGCGTCACCGCATTCTTGTAGGTCTCGTCAAAGTCGCGGATCGGATCCATCCCCGCCAGGGTTCGCTCCGCGATGGTCTGGTCGAAATAGAAATTCCGGATACGCTCTTCAGTTGGCCAGAGAAAGATATCCCCGCGGCGCAACCCCTCCCCATAAATGCCCGCAGGCGCATTCAATGAAAGGCTGGCGATGCGGGAGCAATTGCGCACGGCCATCTCCAGCGCAACCCATCCGCCGACCGAGGCGCCGACCAAATGGAAAGGCTCGCCGCCCATATCGTCCAGCAAATCGAGATAAAAATAGGCGAGGTCATGGATATTGGCGAGCCACGCGGGGTCTGCGGAGCCGCCAAAGCCCGGATGCTCGGGCGCAAAGACATCAAAGTTCTCAGCCAGCATCTCGAGGAATGGGTGCGAGGCGCCCGACCCCTCCAGCCCGTGCAGATACAGAAGCCTAGGTCCGAAGCCGCCACGCATGACGGACAAGGAACAGCCGCGAGCCTCATGGGCTACCCGTTCAAGACGCAAGACATCCTCCCCCACGAAGCGTTTCCTTCCACACCGGCCAATTTGCAGCTGGAAATCCATGCTTGCCAATATATAATTGTTCTCACTCTAATACTGAACGGGCATAAATGGTTGAATTTCGACTGCTTCGCAGCTTTGTGGCGCTCGCCGAGGAGTTACATTTCGGCCGCGCGGCCCGGCGGCTTCACATCTCACAGCCGCCGTTGAGCCGACAGATCGCCCAGCTGGAAGCCGAACTGGGCGTATCCCTGTTCACACGCACAAAGCGCCGCGTCGAGCTGACAGCGGCGGGTCGGGTGCTTTACGAGCGCTCACGCACGAATCTGGCGTCCATTGAGCATTCCCTGGAAGAAGCCATCAGCGTTTCCCGTGGTGAGGCCGGGCGCCTCACCATCGGCTTGGTCGGTTCTGCGGCCTATGCGATTTTGCCCCAGATCCTGAGCGCTTTCCGCACCATCCATCCGGGAGTCGAGTTCCGTTTCCACGCCATGACGACGACCCAACAGATACACGCCCTGCTCGATAATCGGATCGATATTGGCCTGGTGCGTACCCCCTTGCGCAGCGACGGGATCGATGTGCACCATCTGGCTGAGGAGAGCTTGATGGTCGCCATCCATGCGAGTCATTCACTTGCCGCCCAGCCTGTCATTTCGATGAAGATGCTTGCCGACGAACCGCTTCTTATTTCCCCCCGGGAAGATGCGGTGGGGTACCATGATGAGGTCATATCTCTGTGCAATGCGGCTGGGTTCACGCCCAGGATCGCCTGTGAGGCCCAGCCCTTCTCCACGCTCATCGGTCTCGTCGCTGCGGGTCTCGGCCTCGCCATCGTTCCCGACGCATTGAAACACATTCAGCTGAACCAAGTGACCTACCGCCCACTCAACGCCAGCATCAGCAAGACCGCTTTCGCACTTGCGGTACGCAGCTCCGACCAGTCTCCGCTGGTGACCGGCTTTATTGCAACAGCAAGACACGCGGTCGCCTAAGTAAATGCCAACACGCGGAGGTGAGCGCGTACACTAGCGGGCTTCACGCACCACGGGGGTCTGCTATAGTTCTCATTGACCATAAAGCAGACCGGAGCCGACTCTCCATGATTGACCGACGCAAACTGCTATCCGGCGCCACTGCGGGAATTCTGATGGGGACCATCGAGGCCCCGGCCGCGCAATCCGCCTATCCTTCTCGCCCTTTGAAGCTGGTCATACCGTCATCCCCCGGCGGGGTTCATGACATCATCGGGCGCCTCTGGGCAGATAAATTGCAACAGAGCCTCGGCTCAATCCATGCCGAGAACAAGGCTGGAGCAGGCAGCATCATCGGAGCCGTGGAAGTTGCACGCAGCCAGCCAGATGGATACACGCTACTCCTTGGCAGCAACACCACCCATGTCCTGCAACCCCTGCAGACGCCCAACGTCGCTTATCATCCCGTCAATGATTTCGAGGTCGCAACCATCTTCGCCACGACCTCGCTGGCTTTGCTTGTCGGCCCAAGCATGGACGTCAAAACGGTCCCGGCCCTGATCGCGCGAGCGAAGGAGCAACCGGGCAAGCTGTCCTACGCCCATGCGGGCGTAGGCACCAGCACCCATGTGACGGCTGAACTTTTCCGCAGGGTCGGCGGGGACCTGGATATCGTCCCTGTGCCCTATCGAGGAATGGGCCCTGCTACCCTGGATGTTCTGGCTGGGCGCGTGGATCTGATGTTTGCAAACATCACGGCGCAGGTGGTCGAGTTTCATACTTCCAATCGCATGCGCATGATCGCGGTCACCTCTCCCCAAAGGATCGAACTGACACCAGAAATACCAACCATCATCGAGCAGGGCTTGAGCGGATTCGCGTCACAGAGTTTCTTCGGAATCTACGCGCCAAGAAGAACCCCGGCCGCCATCATCGACCACATAAATGCAACGACACAGGCCGCGCTCGCCGACCAGACTTTTGAAAGCAGATTGTTGAAAGCAGGCTACGAATCCCTGAAAGGGCTAAGCCCGGCACAGTCGAAATCCTATATGCAAGACGAGATCGATAAATGGCGCCCGATCATGGCCGCGATCGACCAAAAGGTGGACTGAAGCACCAGACCTTCGATACCGTTGATCTTGGAGATACGATCAGACCGGCGACAGGGAAGAGCGCAGAGCATGCCTTGCAGGCTCAGACGCTCCCCGTCCACAAGATCCCATAATACAGGTTTATTGCAATATCTTGTTGATCCGCTGAACCATCTCTGGCGGCGTCGCAAACATAGTATCGATCATCGCCTTGAGTTCATCTCCCGTTTGCGGGATCGCTTCAGACTGTATCTTCTCGATGTCTTCCTGAAAGGCGCGATCCTTGATGGTCGCGATGAACGCAGCTTGTATCGCTTTCACGCGTTCAGCGGGAACACCCGGCGGCATCATGAAAGCACGGGAAAACCGACCCAGAGAGTAATAAAGCTCAAGCAGCTTTCGATCTGCCTCGGTTTTCGCGTACCCAATGCTGAGCGGCACGTCAGCCGCTTTCAATTCCGGATTGCTCTCGGCGCCGTTCTGCACAATGATCTTGAAGTCGTTGCCGCCATGAATAGCGCCTGGAAGCTGCTGTTTCAATGATGCGTAGGAAAAACCGCAGATGCCGCCAATTTCCCCCCGCTCGAGCGCAAGCACGATTTCCCGCGTCCCGGGATAGCCCGTCACAAGCCTCAACTTTGCGCCGAGCAGTTCTTTCAACACGACCGAATTCTCGTGAACGGTGCTGCCACCCCCTGGCGTCCCTACCACCAGTTCCTTCGTAAAAACATCATCAAATTTCGATATGCCGGAATCGAGCCGTACAACGCAGACGAGAGTTTCGGCGTTTCCGTTGCCGATAAAGCTGAATTTGGTGGGATCGTAAGCCGCACGCCCCCCTGCAAGCGTGGGCTGCATGAGCGGCTGCGTGAAAGCGCCGGGGAGCACTTCCGCCATATGCGTGCCATCTTTTGGCGAAAGTGAATAAAGGTTAAGCGCGGCGGTGAGGCTACCGGCTCCCGGGACATTCGTCACGTTGAAACCAGGTTTTCCAGGTACAAAACGGCCCATGTGTTTGCCAATCAAGCGTCCGAAAAGATCGACGCCGCCACCTGTTGAGGCGCCGATCAAAAGCGTGATCCGTTTATCCTTGTAAAATTCAGCAACGGCGTCCTGCGCTTTGGCTGCGCTCAGTGTCATCATTATAGAGACCACCAGACAGAACGTGGTCAGGCGCTTGAGCTGCAACATGCATCCTCCAACTTTGCTTTGCTGAACGTGATCAGCTTTTCGATGTTGCGCGATCAACTCCGCACCGACACCTGTTCCTAGATCTTGCGATTCGAGTTACGCCAACTCAACAATCCTTGTAAACAACCACCCGTCAGTTTGGCGCCGCTTTGATCTATCAAAAGGCCTGATCCCAAGTGAATCAGTACTTGCCCAACGCACCAAGTGCAGATTCAACGAAGCTCCAATCTTTCAAAGCGCCAATGTCCGCCGGACGCTCAAGATATTTCTGTTCGACAAAAAACTTCTGGCTGCCCTTCAGGTAGGAATCATCATAAATCTGCTCCGGATCAATGACCACGTTGATCGACGATCTGAGAATTTCAACCGGAACTTCCGCCCCTGCAGAGATGATTGCTGCGATTTTCTCGAAATTTTGTTGCTTGAAAAACGCGTCATTGTAAATTCGAATAGCTTCAATATAGGCCTTCATGAAAGCGACAGCGTTTTTCCGATCTGCGCCAAATTTCTCACTATAGACGATCCACGCAACGCCCCCGCCCGGAACCAACCCGTCGAAGCCAGAAGCCACCATTCCCAGCTTGCGAGCCACGGTTTGCGATATGAAGGGCTCGAACATGATCGCCGCATCGACTGCGCCCGTACTCAATGCGCCAGGCATATTGGAAAAACCCATCTCAAGAACGGTCACGTCATCAAAGACCAGGCCCCGAGATTTGAGCAGTTCCTGAAGCAAATAGTAATTGGATGACGCCTTTGACGTAATGGCGATTTTCTTTCCGCGAAGCTGGCTCAGCGCCTTCTCGGGACCATCCTTGGCCAATTCATTGCTGACGACAAATTTTAAAGCTGAGAAGCCCGTGGTCTTTGTTCCCACCAACTTGATTTTTATGTCCCTCTGAACAGACGAGAAAAAACCTGGCGTAATCGCGATACCCGCCACCTGAATTGATCCAGAGGCAACTCCAGCCAACATGGTAGGCGGACTATCAAGCTTGGAGATCGTGACGTCCAGGCCCTCTTTCTCGAATAAGCCCAGAGTCTTCGCAATATAGAGCGGAGCGTCTCCAGCGCCGCCGTTTCCAGCATAGGTGATTTTGTCTAAGGCGAATGCGGCGCATGAAGACACGCACAGTGCAAAACCGCACAAAGCCGAACGTAAAGTCGACACCGCCGCAATCGAAATCAAAGCCACGCGTCCCACCCTTATCTTGCTTAATTATCTCTCAAAATGTAAGCTTTCCCATAGTTTCAAGTCAAGCGGTGACCAAGGCATGCCCGACAAACTTTTCGATACTGTGGTCGTGGGCGCAGGTTTCAGCGGCATAGGCTTTGCTTACCACATCAAACGCAAAAAGATTGATAATTTTATCATATTGGAACAGGCACAAGACATTGGAGGCGTTTGGCGGGAGAACACCTATCCCGGCGCCGCTTGCGATGCGCCATCCCATCTCTATTCCTATTCCTTCGCCACCCGGTTTCCATGGTCCAGTCGCTTCGCGCCCCAGCGTGAAATACACAACTATCTCAAACAATGCGCCGACAGTTTCGGCCTTGGTAAGCACATACGTTTTGGAATAAAAATCATCAGCGCTTCATATATCGAGACCACGGGAACTTGGCTGCTGGAGACACAAGATCACGAAACTTATTTCTGCAAAGCGCTTGTTTGGGCGGTCGGCCAACTCAACCGACCAAAGATTCCGAACATTCCTGGGCAGGATACCGCAGGACACATCTCTTTCCATTCTGCGGAATGGCGCCATGATGTCGATCTCAACGGCAAGAAAGTAGCTGTGATCGGGACCGGTTCAAGCGCTGTTCAGTTTGCGCCGCGTATCGCAAAATTAGCGAACGCCTTGACCATCTTTCAGAGATCTCCTGGTTATATCCGGCCGAAGCCGGATCTGACTTACACACCCAAACAGATGGCATTGCTGAATGCGTTTCCAATCCTGCGCAAACTAGATCGACTGAAATTCTACATCGTCAATGAATATCGGTTTCTGACCTTCGAAGATGAAAAGCGCAATCGGCTGGCTCAGGCTGGTTTTAGGGCCTCCCTGAGTCGTCAGGTTCCGGATCAGAACCTGCAATCGCAACTGACGCCTGATTATCCCCTTGGTTGCAAGCGAGGTTTGCCGTCCAACGAATGGCTGCCCATGTTCTCCCAATCTCATGTGACTCTGGAGACCGGACGCATTAGCGAAGTCAAGCCACATGGGATCCGCATGGATGACGGGCGGATGCATCCTACGGATGTCATCATCTACGCCACGGGGTTTAAAACGACGGCGTTCCTGGAGCCAATCATCATCAAAGGGAGAAATGGCTTACCCTTGGCCCATAAATGGGAAGCAGGCGCGCAGGCCTATCTGGGCATGACGGTCAGTCACTTTCCGAACATGTTCATTCTCTATGGCCCCAACACGAATTTAGGCCATACATCCGTTGTCTATATGCTTGAGTCGCAATTCCGTTACATATCGAAAGCGATCAGCCACCTCCTTAAGGGACATCGCTCCATGGACGTTTTGGAGGAAGTCGAGAACAGATACAACATGGATCTTCAGGCCAAACTCGCAAAAACTGTCATGGTGACTGGCGGATGCACCAGTTGGTTCAAGAACGAAGCCGGAAAAGTGATCAACAACTGGCCGGGCTTCTCATTCCTGTATCGATGGCGCACACGCCGCTTCAATCCTGGGGATTATCGTATCGATTGATCAGGGGTTGGCTTCCTTCAAGCGCGTTGCGATTGGGGCCCACCGTTTCAATTCGCCGCCAACAAAATCCGTAAACTCCTGCGGAGACAAAGCCTGCGGCTCCGCCGCCTCCAGCTCAAGTTGCCGAGTCACACGGGCGTCACCGAGACTTTCAATAACGGCCTTGTTAAGTTTTGACACAATTTCCTGCGACAGCCCCGCCGGACCGGACAGTCCATACCAGGTCGCCATCACAAGATCACCATAGCCAAGCTCTTTGAATGTCGGCAGATCCGGCCGTTCCGATATGCGCTTGTCCGAAGTGATGGCGATCACATTCAATGCGCCGGACGCCACATGCTCGCGCGCTGTCGACCAGTTCATGCTCGCGAATTTCACATGCCCTGCGATGACATCCAAAATTGCTGCGCCACCGCCTTTGTGCGGCACATGGACCAGCTCTATATTTTCCTTTCCCGCAAGATAGGCGGCGACAATATGGCCTGCCGTACCGACTCCAGGAGAAACATAACCAATGGGATCCTTCGCCGCGCGAGCGGCCACAAGAAACTCAGCAAGGGTCTTAACACCAGTAGAGGGATGAGCAAGGAGCACCGTCGGCGCACCGCCGAAATAGGCGATATGCGTGAAGTCGCGAACAGGGTCGACATTGGCGTCGGCGCTCATCAGGGGCGCAAGCACATGGGAGGCGGCGCCGGAGACGATCAGGACTCGCCCATCCGCCTTCGACCGCGCCACCTGGCGCGCCGCCAACAGACCCCCAGCTCCAGCCGCATTCTTCACCACCAGAGCTTGCCCGAGCCTCTGGCTCATTGCATCCACGAAGATCCGCCCCATGACATCCGCAGCGCCGCCGGGCGCATAGGGTACAACAACCTCAATTGTTCCGGTCGGCCAATCGGACGCTTGCGCAGGATGATGAATCAAAAAGCTCAGGCACAATGATAAACAGATGTTTCTCATTTATTGAATTCCTTCCGCCCGCGAATGCAATCGGCGATTTTTTCGGCTATCATGATGACTGGGCCATTTATGTTTCCACCAATCAGATCTGGCATCACAGAAGCGTCGACGACCCGAAGGCCGCGCGTTCCATATAATCGGCAGTTCTGATCCACGACTGCAGCCTTATCATTCACCACCCCCATTTTGCATGTTCCCGCCGGATGGTGAACCGTGATGCCGGTAGCCGCAATATGCGCATCAAGCGCTACATCCGACAGATCTTCCGGATTTGGCATGGTCTGGCGAGCGACGAATGGCTCCATCACCTTCTGCCGCCCAATCTCAGCCACCATTCGCAAGCCATTTCGCAACACGGTTCGATCCTTTTCCGTGGTCAGAAAATTCTGCTGAATTCTTGCGAGCTGCGCAGGATTAGCACTCTGCAACGTCACCTCGCCCCGGCTTTCAGGACGCAAAAGAATCGCCCGACTGGCGAACCCATCCGCATACGTCTTTACAAAGGGCGTCAGATAGGGGGAAGCGGTCATTGGGGCCGCATTGAACAACACCTGAATATCAGGGATATCAGCACTATGGTCCGACTTCAGATAAGCCATGGCGCCACTCGGTAGATCATTTGAGATGCCCGAACCGGATAGATAGGTTTTTGCAAGATCTAGAACAATGCGGTCAATCCGCATGTGACGATGCAGGGGTCCTGGCTCCTTGCGTGCGTAGTGGATTGCGGCCGATATATGATCTTGCAAATTCTTGCCGACCCCTGCCCGATCAAGCTGAATGTCAATCCCGAGCGCGCGCAATTCATCGGCGGGCCCTATGCCCGACAACATCAGAAGTTGAGGGGAATTGATGGCGCCTCCACACAGGATGACTTCGCCAGCACGGGCGACCGTCGATCGCCCGGCATGTTCGTAAGCGACCCCCACCGCCACATCACGGTCGAAGAGAACCTTTGTCACCAGTGCGTGTGTCAGCAACTTGAGATTCGGGCGGACCAGGGCTGGATACAGATAGGCGTTCGCGGCGCTCCAGCGGCGTCCTTTGCGAATCGTCATTTGCCAACGACAAAATCCATCCTGTCGCTCACCGTTATAATCGGGAGTGAAGCCATATCCCGCCTCTGCGCCTGCGGTGAAGTATGCCTCCACAAGCGGATCAGCAAAGGTCGACTCCTGTACATTAAGCGGCCCCCCCACGCCACGCCAATTAGATGGGGCCCCGCACCAGTTCTCGAGGCGCTTGAAATAAGGGAGCACTCGCTCGTAGGACCAGTCCGATAATCCAGATCGCGCCCAACGATCATAATCGTCCCGGTTGCCGCGCACATATGCCATGGCGTTAATGGACGAGGAACCGCCCACCACCTTGCCACGGGCGCATTCTATGCCACGCCCTCCCATTGCGACATCTGGTTCGCAAAAATACATCCAGTCGTGCAGACGATTCAGAAGCAGCCTCGGCCAGCCCAGGGGTATGCGGATCCAGGGATCACGATCCCATCCTCCAGCCTCCAGCAGAAGAACCCGAACATTCGGATCTTCCGAGAGGCGGCTGGCTAATGTGCAGCCAGCGGAACCAGCCCCCACGATGACGTAATCATACTCCGCAGGCATTCGACATCCTCATTATTACTTAATCTACAGCCCGTTTGATATCATGGAAGACTAGGGTGAAAGCGTGCTTACGTAGACGGGCGCACCGCATCAGCAACTACCAGGCGCTGGTGCGCGGCCATCGTCCTCAATTTTCACCCTGAGCGCTTTGGTCAGAAGAGCGGTGCTATAGTAACTACCGATAGTGACGGTCACCTCAATGATCTCCTGGGGATTGAAGAAACCTGATAGCGTTTCAAATGTCTTGTCCTCCACGCCCTTTCCAGCGGCGACCTCTTCGATATAGCCTAACAAGGCTTTCTCGATTGGCTGATAGTCTGACGACGCCTTCCAGTTTTGCAGGCCCTCCAATTGAGCCATTGTGTAGCCGCATGCCTTTGCAAGCGGATAATGCTGCGCGAGCTCATAGTCTGACTGGGCGATCTGTGCGGTTCGGATGATGGTCAATTCCCGCAACTTGCGCGGAGTGATTGAGTCGAATCGCAACGCATAGGAAAGAGCCAGCGTGGCCTTGTTGATTTTCGGGGCGTTACCGATGGTCAACTGCAGGTTGAGCGGTTGTCCGCCTTTTTCGCGAATTTGCTGAAAAAGCTTGGCGAGATCGGAGTCTTTTGGGGGGGCTTCGACGCGAGGCAACCGCGAGACGGCCGCCAATTCCTGCGCCACGGCTGGCGTCAGGCTGGAAAGCAATAAAATACCCAGCAACATTTTGATCGTCATTTTCATATATTCCCCCCCCCCCCAGGCGTGTAATGAGATTCACGGATCAGGCTTGTTGCGCCACCGCATTCCTCCCACCAAACACTTGCAATGAATCGTAATTCAATCCCGCCCGCAAGGCTAGTCAACGCGGCGCGATGGCGCTGATCCACCACAAGGGAAAGTGTAGATAAAACCCGCTCCCACAGCCATGGACAAGCCCAGGCGCATCACTTCCGCCCCATGGCTTTAGGATCGCTTCTTGGGGATAGAACGCCAACGGCTTCGCACAACATCTCCACTGGGACCAAGCCATGAAGACCACTCTAGACTATGGAGGCGCCGGAGCTCGCCGACATCAATGCCTCCTGATGAACGCTCAGGCACGATCTGAGGTTAGGACGTCACAACTGGCAAGGATGCAAGCCACCCCGGGGAGACTGAAACAAGGCTGGGGAGGCTCGAACCCCTGCCCCCATCCCAACGCCGCCAGATTGCTCCTCAGTTTCTTTCTCGATCCTGAAGCTCAAACGCTATACGGCCATACCGGTCGCTGCATAACCACCAGCGGCGTGCTTGAGAACGAACAGCCAGAACTTGCGGCCCCGCTGGGGGCGAAGAGGCTGGGTACTCTCGACCCTGCCCGCGAGGAGAAATTTATAAAGCTGCCGATCGAGATTTATGGACGAGCCTGAAGCCCATCTGGCGGACACCCATGACCCAGGGAGCGACAGGTTTACAATAAATCAGGTGGCGAGCGGATCTAGCGGCAGAAGGTCAGTTCCTTGCGGACTCGCCAGAAGACACGTGATTCCATCCGGGCGCGCGCGTGTGGCGGCGGATGCTGCTCCCAGCCGCTTGCGTCAGGCATGTTCTGCACGACAAAGGATTTTCCGAGGGACGCGGCCATATTCTTTGCCACAATGCGGGTCACAATATGCCCAGTCCGCCTGGTCCAAAGCCTAGCAGCACGGATACTGGGCCCTCCACCAATTCGGCAACATGCGACAGGCAGGGGCCAAAAGCCGCTCCATACAAGACCGCCGCAATCACGGTCCATCTTCCAACCAAAGCCGATCCCCCGAACTTTCGGGCATGGACACCCACTATCCTATTGATGAACATTGATCCCCGCCATCCCGGCTACTGTAAAGGTCAAGCATTCACAGGCAGCCTGTGGCCGAGCACAAGATGGGTCTTGGAAAGGGGGCGCCAAGCGAATAGGTTTGCGCTGCATCTTTTCATCTAAAGCAGGGTATCAACCGCCATCCGCGCAAAGGCATCAAGGTGTACTGATGGGCCTGTGCCGTCCCGAGGGCAGCTTGATCAGAAAGACCAGCGCCTCAACCCATTGCAGGATTTGCAGCAATCACCAGCGGAAGATGAAGGCGTCTGATCGGAGGAAAAATTGGCCGAAGTGAACAAGCCGAGGACCATGTTCGACAAGATATGGGACGCCCACTTCGTCGCGCGGCGGCTCGACGGGCGGGACTTGGTCTATGTGGACCGTCATGTGCTGCACGAACTGCACGCGCCCCATGCCTTCGAAAAGCTGGAGATGGCGGAACGCAAGGTCAGGCGCGCTGATCTGACATTTTCCATGCAGGACCATACGGTCGCCACCAAGCCAGGCCGCACCGAAACCACCAATCCCGATGGGGCTCAATTCCAGCGAGCGATGCGCGAGGGGAGTCGGCGGCATGACATCCGCCTCTTTGATCTGGACGACCCGGAACAAGGGATCAGCCATGTGGTCGCCCCGGAACTCGGTCTTGTCCTGCCAGGAGCCACCCATGCAGTCCCCGATTCCCACGCCTGCACAGTCGGCGGCCTCGGCGCGCTCGGTATCGGCTGCGGCACCAGTGAACTCGAACACATCCTTATCACCCAGACGATCGCGTTAAAGCGCCCCAAGAGCATGCGAATCATGCTGGAGGGAAACCTAAGCCCCTATGTGTCGGCAAAAGATCTGTCCCTTCGAATCCTGGCCCTGTTCGGCAGTTCCTTCGGGCGTGGCTATGCGATCGAATTCGCCGGTGACGCCGTACGCGCGCTCACCATCGAGGCGCGATTTACGCTTTGCAATCTCGCCATCGAAATGGGCTCACGATCAGGATTCGTAGCGCCGGATGAGAAGACTTTCGACTATCTGAGAGGTCGGCCCTATGCGCCACAAGGGCAAGAATGGGACAGCGCGCTCGCCCAATGGCGCTCTTTGCCCAGCGACGAGTGTGCGGTCTTCGACAAGGAAATGCGCGTCGATTGCAACAGCCTTGCGCCGCAGATCACCTGGGGCACCGATCTGGGACAAACCATCGGCGTGAATGAAACAGTTCCAGAACTTGTGGGGGATGTCGAAGCTCTTACAAAGGCGGAGCGCGCATTGTCCTATATGGGGCTCGAGCCTGGCCAGCCGATAGCTGGAACAAAAATCGACCGGGTGTTCATTGGCTCCTGCACCAACGCCCGCATTTCAGATCTTCGCTCAGCAGCGAGCATCATCAGGGGGAAACACGTGGCCCCCGGCGTCACCGCCATGGCGGTCCCAGGCTCGACCAGCGTCAAACGGATGGCCGAAAGCGAAGGCCTCGATCAGGTCTTCAAGGACGCCGGCTTCTTTTGGGGCGAAAGTGGTTGCTCCATGTGCGCGGGTGGTAATGGAGACCGTGGGCGGCCGCAGGAACGGATCGTATCGACGACCAATCGCAACTTCGAAGGCCGCCAGGGCAAGGGAGCCCGCACCCATCTATCGAGCGTTGAAATCGCCGCAGCCTCCGCCATCGCAGGCGTCATCGCCGACCCCCGCCATATCGTCTGACGAGCAAATCAATGCAACCCTTCCAATCTGTCACCGGCGTCGCCGTGCCGCTTCTCCAGCACGACATCAACACAGACCAGATCGCCCCGGTTCCCACACAACGCTCTCTCAAGCCTGACTACCGGGAATTGTTCTTTCACCGCGCACGGCGGGGACCAGACGACGCATTGGACCCCGCCCATGTGCTCAACCAGCCCCAATACGCCAATCCATCAATCCTCGTAACTGGCCGAAATTTCGGATGCGGCTCGTCGCGCGAAGGCGCCGTCTGGACTATGATGGCGGTCGGGATCACCTGCATCATCGCACGCGGCATCGCCGATCTTTACCGCGAGAACTGCCTGCTGAACGGCGTGCTGCCCATAGAGTTGCCTGATGACGTGGCCGCCGTCTTCGAACGCAGGGTTCTCGACGCGAAAGGCGCTCAACCATTCACTGTGGATTTGCGCGCCAAAATCATCAGCGGACCGGGCGGGCCAGAGACCCCATTCCAGATTTCAGACGCCGACCGCATGCGGCTCCTTGAAGGCCTTGACGACATTGGCATGAGTTTGAAGCATCAAAATGAAATAGCGGCATGGGAGCAGAAGATGCGCGCAACCTCTCCCTGGCTGCAGCGCGCCGAGCGCACAGCGGCGAAGGAGCCCGGCAGATGACGCCTCGCAACACGTTCCGCGCATTGCTCAATGCTCCCGGCCTCACCCTTATGCCTGGCGCCTATGATGCGCTCTCAGCCCGCATCATAGAGGAACAAGGTTTCGAAGCGATGGGCGCGGGCGGTTACGCTGCGGCAGGCAGCCTTCTGGGAGAGCCTGATACAGGCCAGTCCAATATGCGAGATTTCGCTGACCACTACGCCCGCATCTGTGGTGCGGTGGAAATTCCCGTCTACGTGGATGGTGACACAGGTTTCGGCGGCGTCAACAATGTGCGCCAGATGGTCAAGGCTTTCGAGAAAGCAGGTGCGGCGGCCCTGTTCTTCACGGATCAGGCATTTCCCAGCCGTTGCGGCTACCTTCCCGGAAAGCAGGTGATCCCCATTGAGCAGATGCTCGCCAAGATCAAGGCCGCCCTCGACGCTCGCAGCGACTCGACCATGATGATTTGCGCACGTACCGATGTTTTCGCATTGGAGGGAGAGGATGCCGCTATCCACCGGTGCCGTCTCTTCATGGAGGCGGGCGCCGACATGGCGAAACCTCAGGGCGTCGACACGCCCGCCGCCATTGCAAGGGTCCTGCGTGACGTTCCTGGACCTTTCATTGCAACCCTGTCGCAGGCGGCAGGTGGCCCTAAAGCGCGTCCCGCAGACCTTGAGCATTTGGGCGTTCCAGCGGCCACCCTGCCCTCCCTGACGCTTTTCGCCGCCGCACGGGCGGTCCATGAAAGCCTTGCGATCCTCAAAAAAGAGCGCGCCCTCGACAATCTCGATACGAGGCTGCTGCCGCTCGACGATTATTACAAGCTGGTGCGTCTCAAGGAACAGCAGGAGAAGGAAAGACTGTGGGATGAAAGCGCAGCGCAGATCGCTTCAACAATCGAGCAGATAAAGCCTCCCTCCCACGACGACCGCAAGACAGGGGAAAATGAAAAATGAACGCCCATATTGATCGAAAGATCATCCCGCGCGGCGCCATTCGTCTGGAGTTTTTTGTCCAGGGCAGTGGGCCGTCCATGGTTCTGCTGCCATCACTTGGACGTGGCGCAGAAGATTTCGAACCCATGGCGACGACGCTTCAAGCGGAGGGGTACAAGGTCATTCGACCGCAACCGCGTGGTATCGGCGCCTCCACGAGCCCTGTTCCCTATGCGGACTTGCACGACTGCTCCAACGATATAGCCGCAATTATAGAGGCCGAATGCGGGGGGCCGGCGATTCTGGTCGGTCACGCCTTTGGTAACAGGGTGTCCCGGCTCCTCGCCACAATCCGCCCGGATTTGGTGCGCGGCGTCGTTCTTGTCGCCGCGAATGTCGGGCATGCGCCCAGCCCGCCTATGGTCCGCGAAGCGATCCGCAACAGCGCAAATACAACACTGCCCGACGATATCCGATTGCAGGCGCTGTCTTTCGCTTTCTTCGCACCTGGAAACGATCCCACGCCTTGGTTGAAGGGCTGGAACCCGCAGGTGCTTGCTGCGCAACGCATTGCCGGGGATATGACCCCTCGCACAGAAGATTATGCTTCCGGGCGAGCCCCCATACTCTACATGCAACCGAGCCATGATCCGCTGGCCCATGCCGAAGATGCGGTCGAATACAAGGCTGCGCTGGGCGACCGGCTCACTGTAGTGAAAATTCCACAATCAAGCCACGCAGCCATCGCTGAACAACCCGAGTTCATCGCCCATGAAATCGTGTCGTGGGCGCGCAAAGCTCTGTCTTGAACGATAGTAATTCAGTGCTGCGCCTGCGTCGCATCGAATGCAGGACAGCCGCTGCGAAAAACGTCGAGCCAAGGGATCAGCGCCGGGAATTCCTGGCGCCAGTCGATTTGCTTGCGCCAGTCAAAATAGCCCAGCGCACATGCGATTGTGATGGACGCAGCATTCACAACCCCTGGATTGGGCGGCGACTGCGCCACCACGCCAAGGCCTCGCGAAATCTTGCCGTGTTGATGTGAGACCCAGGGTTCGTAACAGAACTCTCCTGGTCGACGCTGTCTTTCATAGGTGATGAGGATGCCCGCTTCAATCAGTCCATTTCCCAAGGCATGAAGCACGCGCGTCTCGATAGCGTTGTGCCGCGGAAACAAGCGTGGCTGCTCCAGCAGAGTGTCAAGAAAATCGAGAATGACGCCGGAATCATAAACAGCCAGCCCCTTATCGGTCACAAGAACGGGCATCTTGCCGATGGGATTGACCTTGCGCAGCATATCGTCGGCGCTCCATGGATCAGCCTTCTCGATGCGGATACGATCCATAAGACCGTGGGCCATCGCCGCGACCTTGACCTTTCGCCCGAAAGGGGAAGTTGGCGTTGAATACAAGATCATGGAAGAGCCTTTGCACCTGGATGTGTGATCGCGACCTCACCAACATTAGCATTCAGTTCGCCGGATCGCATATGTGTTTATGATCAACCCAACCTGGAAGTGAACACCGCCAAAGGTGCACATGCCCTTCGAGGCAGCTGGTTGCCATCATTTCAAGGAAGGTGCTATCCTGAGATTATCAGGAGAAAACAAATGCGTTTCAATAGCTCCGGCTATCGGCTGATCCTATTCCTCACCTCAATTCTGGTCTCAGCGTCGCTCGCCTCCGCCCAATCTGAGGGGGACTTTTTCAAGAACAAGCAAGTGCGAATGGTCGTCGGCTTTTCGCCCGGCAACGAATATGATGTCGGCGCCCGCCTCCTCGCTCGTTATCTCGGCCGGCACATCCCGGGCAACCCGACTGTTATCGTGCAGAACATGCCTCAAGCGGCCAGCATCGTGGCCGCCAATTATATCTACACGCAAGCGCCACGGGACGGCACGGTGATCGGCGCCCTCACGAGAAATCTCGTCAACCAGGCGCTTCTTGGACAACCCAATCTGGAGGCGGATCCCCGGCGAATGATATGGCTTGGCGCCACCTCTTTCCCCGGTCGCGTCTGCGTTGTGGGAGATAAGGCCCCGGTCAAAATGGCCGCGGATGTATTTACCCATGAACTCATTGTGGGAAGCAATGGAGCGGGAAACTCGACCAACATTCTCCCCACCATTTTCAATCATGTGCTGGGCGCCAAATTCAAACTGATCGAAGGTTACAAGGGTACGCCAGACATTGTCCTCGCCATCGAACGAAACGAGGTTGAAGGCGTGTGCGCTTCCTATGGCCAGTTCAGAGGAAGCGCTCAGGCTTTCCAGGAAGGTAAACTGCGCGTGCTGTTCCGCGCAGAAGAAGCCAGGATGGCTGAAATCCCTGATGCGCCCTCGATTTATGATTTCGCCAAGACGGAAGAGCAGCGGCAATTTATGCGTTTCGTATTCTCCAGCACCGAATATGGGCGACCCTATGTCCTGCCGCCCGGCGTTTCGCCTGCGAGGACCGTAACCATGCGCATGGCGGTGGCGGATGCAGTCGCCGATCCAGAACTCATTGCAGAAGCGAAAAAGCTGGATATCGATATGTCATGGCGCCCGCCGGAAGATCTCGAGCGCATTACGACATCGCTCTACGGCTCTTCCACCGAGTTGATAGACTCTGTCAAAAAGCTTGCTCCGAACATGAACTGAAAAATCACGAAGTCATGAACAAAGGACCATTCTTCAATATTTCTTTATATCGGTCGTCCCACTGGCCCAGCCGTTCTCACGCTACTTTCGTCTTGCGTCGTCAACACATCCACCTGCCGTTGCGTGCCAACATTTACAGCAGGGGCGGGCCTCTTCCTTGGCTTTAGGTCCGCTTCTCCAGGTCGCAACACTTGCTTGGGGGTGGACATCTTCTCGGGGAGCCGGCACGGCAATCAGGTGCGTGTGGCGCCAAGCGCGGAAAGCACCCGAGACGGCGTCATGGGCAGTTCACGGACCCGAACGCCTGTGAGAGCGTAAAAAGCGTTCCCAATGGTTGCGCCGGCGAGGGGAACGCCATCTTCCCCGACGCCGGTAGGTTTGTTGTCGGTCGAGACGACCTTGACCTCAATGCTGGGAATATCCTCCATACGCATCACCTGATAATCGGAAAAGTTTGATTGCTGGACCCGGCCATCGATATGGGTGATCTCTTCACGTAAGACATGGCCGATACCATAGATGACGCCCCCTTCAATCTGCGTCATGGTGTTGAAGGGCTGGACACAGATGCCGCAATCAATAGCAGCCCAGAAGTGATGGACCTTTATTTGTCCGGATAATCGATCAAGAGAGATTTCTGCAACGCCTGCTACAAGGGTTTCGTCTTTCTCCTCAAGCGCGATGCCCAGCGCCGTTCCCTCGCGCTTGCGGTCCCAATCCGACATTTGCGCGACTGTTTCCAGAAGGCGCCGCGCACGCGGACTCTTGTCTGTCAACTCCAGGCGCAGATCCAAAGGATCCTTCCCGATCTCTCGGGCAATCTCGTCAAGGAAGCCTTCAATCGCGGGGAGATTGTGTCCGACCCCGACGCCGCGCCAGGGAGACAAACGAACACCCTTCTGCTGGCGAACAAATTCGGCGCGCTTGTTGGGTATGTCATAGGGCGCTACGGGAGATCCCTTCATCAGAATATGATCCTTGCCGCCGATCTGTTCGAGTCGTGCGGGCGGCGAGGTGTAGGCGATGACGCTTTCAGCGATGACCCGGTGATGCCAGCTTACGATGCGATTCTGAGCGTCAAGGCCCGCCTCAAGATAATGCGAGGTCGCCGGACGGAAACGGCCGCCCTTCAGGTCATCCTCACGCTGCCAGATGAGCTTGACCGGTCGCCCTGCCGCTTTCGAAAGGAGAACTGCGCTGAGTACAACCTCAATCTGCGAGCGGCGGCCATAAGCGCCGCCGAGATAGTGTTGGTGGCAGGTGACTTTGTCCGGGCTGATTCCCAGGAGTTGCGCCACGCCATTGATGACTGCGGATGGGCCCTGCACGCCGCACCAGACCTCGGCAGATCCGCCATCGGATGAGAGGGCGGCGGTCGCGTTCAGCGGTTCCATTTGCGCATGATAGACGTGACGGTGTAGATTTTCACGAAGAACTGACCCGGGATTTTCACTGAGAAGTGACCCGCCCTTTTATGTTCCGTGGGTCAGTTTTGAGTCAAGGCATTCGATTTCTCCTTCCGGTTTTTAGTGGTGGCGATGTCGGTGCTCGCCTTGAAGCG
>CANGTC010000035.1 GCA_947456505.1 Beijerinckiaceae bacterium | reverse complement strand
GGCGTCCTACCTTCTCATCGGCTTCTGGTACGAGAAGCCCTCGGCCTGCGCCGCCGCCATCAAGGCCTTCGTGGTCAACCGCGTGGGCGACTTCGGCTTTGCGCTGGGCATCTTCCTCGTGTTCGGCCTGACGGGCTCGGTCGCCTTCGACACGATCTTCGCCGCCGCGCCCGGCCTCGCCAACAAGCCGATCCATATCTTCGGCCTCAACGTCGACGCGATGACCATCACCTGCCTGCTGCTGTTTATGGGCGCCATGGGCAAGTCGGCCCAGTTTCTGCTCCACACCTGGCTGCCGGACGCGATGGAGGGCCCGACCCCCGTCTCCGCCCTCATCCACGCCGCCACCATGGTGACGGCGGGCGTGTTCATGGTGGCGCGTCTGTCGCCACTCTTCGAGCAGGCGCCCGCAGCGCTCACATTCGTGACCATCGTGGGTGCGACCACAGCTTTCTTCGCCGCGACCGTCGGTCTCGTGCAGAACGACATCAAGCGCGTCATCGCCTATTCCACCTGCTCGCAGCTCGGCTACATGTTCGTGGCGTTGGGCGTGGGCGGCTATTCGCTCGGTATCTTCCACCTCTTCACCCACGCCTTCTTCAAGGCGCTGCTGTTCCTGGGCGCGGGCTCGGTCATCCATGCGATGCACCACGAGCAGGACATGCGCAACATGGGCGGGCTGCGGAAGGAGATCCCCTTCACCTTCTGGATGATGACCATCGGCACTCTGGCGCTGACGGGCTTCCCCCTGACGGCGGGCTACTTCTCCAAGGACGCTATCATCGAAGCCGCCTATGCCTCGGGGCTGCATTCCAGCGCGGGCGTCTACGCCTTCCTGCTGTTGACCATCGCGGCGGGTTTCACCTCGTTCTACTCATGGCGACTGGTGTTCATGACCTTCTATGGCGAGCGTCATGCGGCCCATGATGATCACGGCCATGGCCACGATCATACGCCCCATGAGTCGCCGACCGTGATGCTGATCCCTCTGGGTCTGCTCGCCTGCGGCGCCCTGTTCGCCGGTCTGGCCTTCGCCTCCTCCTTCATCGGCCATGGCGCGGATGAGTTCTGGAAGAAAGCGATCTACACCGGGCCCAACAATCACATCCTTCACGCCATGCATGAGATTCCCCATGCGGTGGGCTTCATTCCCTTCATCATGATGACGGGCGGCTTCCTTGTGGCGCTCTATGTCTATGTGCTCGCGCCAGGCACGGCCCAGCGCATCGCGGGCGCCAATCCGCTGCTCTACAAGTTCCTGCTCAACAAGTGGTACTTTGACGAGCTCTATGACCTGATCTTCGTGCGCCCGGCCTTCTGGCTCGGTCGCCTGTTCTGGAAGGGTGGCGATGGGCGCATCATCGACGGTCTCGGTCCTGATGGAATCTCGGCGCGGGTCGTCGATGTGACGAACCGGGTCGTGCGCCTGCAGAGCGGTTATGTTTATCATTACGCCTTCGCCATGCTGATCGGCGTCGCCGCCCTGATCTCCTGGTACCTTGTGGGAGGGGTGCGCTGATGTTCGGCTTTGGACTTCTCTCCGGCCTGATATTCCTGCCGCTGGTTGGCGCGGCCTTCATCCTGCTGCTGCGCGGCGACGATGAAGCAACCCGCAACAACATACGCTGGACCGCGCTCATCACCACACTGGTCACCTTCGCGCTCTCGCTCTGGGCCTGGAAGCTGTTTGATCCGTCTTCGGCGGCTTTCCAGCTTGTGGAGGAACGCAGCTGGATCGGCGCAGGCCTCATCTACAAGCTCGGCGTCGACGGCATGTCCATGCCCTTCGTGCTGCTGACCACCTTCCTGATGCCTTTCTGCATTGGCGCCTCCTGGGTCTCGATCGAGCATCGGGTGAAAGAATATATGGTCTGCTTCCTGGTGCTGGAGACGCTGATGATCGGCGTGTTCAGCGCGCTGGATCTCGTGCTCTTCTACGTCTTCTTCGAAGGCGGTCTGATCCCGATGTTCCTGATCATCGGCGTTTGGGGCGGCAAGCGGCGCATCTACGCCAGCTTCAAGTTCTTCCTCTACACCTTGATCGGCTCGCTGCTCATGCTGCTGGCCATCATGGCCATGTATGGGGTGGCTGGCACCACCGACATCACGGTGCTGCTGAAGACCGATTTCCCGGCCTCCATGCAGAAGTATCTCTGGCTTGCCTTCTTCGCCTCCTTCGCGGTGAAGATGCCCATGTGGCCGGTGCATACCTGGCTGCCTGACGCCCACGTCGAGGCGCCCACCGCAGGCTCGGTGATTCTGGCGGGCATTCTTTTGAAGATGGGTGGGTACGGCTTCATCCGCTTCTCTCTGCCGATGTTCCCCGACGCCTCGCTCTACTTCGCGCCGCTGGTCTGGACGCTCTCCATCATCGCCATCGTCTACACCTCGCTGGTGGCGCTGGTGCAGGAGGACATGAAGAAGCTCATCGCCTATTCCTCGGTCGCCCACATGGGCTTCGTGACCATGGGCCTCTTCACCATGAACGCGCAGGGTGTCCAGGGCGCGGTCTTTCAGATGGTGTCCCACGGCTTTGTGTCGGGCGCGCTCTTCCTTTGCGTGGGCGTGGTCTATGACCGTATTCACACGCGTGACATAGCCGCCTATGGCGGCCTCGTGCAGCGCATGCCGCTCTACGCCTTCGTCTTCATGGTTTTCACCATGGCCAATGTGGGCCTGCCCGGCACCTCGGGTTTCGTCGGCGAATTTCTCACCCTGATCGGCGCTTTCGGCGCCAATCCCTGGGTCGCTTTCTTCGCCACCACGGGCGTGATTTTCTCGGCCGCCTATGCGCTCTATCTCTATCGCCGTGTGATCTTCGGCGTGTTGGAGAAGCCAGCGCTGGTTGGGATCATGGATCTGGATGCGCGCGAGATCGCGCTGTTCACCCCGTTGCTTCTGCTCACCATCTATTATGGCGTGCATCCCGGGCCGATCCTGGACGCCTGCGCAGCCTCCGTCGATCACCTTGTGAGGGGTTTCGACGCCGCGCTCGCCGCCACCAAAACCGCTGCGCTCGCGCTGCACTGAGGACATGCGATCATGACTCCCATCTCCTTCGCACTCGCCCACAGCCTGCCGGAGGTCGTGCTGGCTGCCGGCGCGCTGGCGCTGCTCATGCTCGGCGTGTTCCGTGCCCGCGACGGGCGCGACTGGATCATCAGCGAATGCGCCATCGCCGTGCTGGGCCTCGCCTTCCTGCTGCTGTTCGTGGGGACCGGACCCAAGGTCGTCGTCTTCGACGGCGCCTTCGTTGACGACGCCTATGGCCGCTACATGAAGGGCCTGGCGCTGATCGGCTCCATGGTGACCTTGCTGCTGTCGCTGGACTATATGCGCCGCGAGAAGATCGACCTCTTCGAATTCCCCGTGCTGGTGCTTCTGGCCACCCTCGGCATGCTCATGCTGATCTCGGCGCAGACCCTCATGTCGCTCTATCTCGGTCTCGAGCTGATGAGCCTGTCGCTCTATGTCATCGCCGCCTTCCATCGCGACAATGTGCGCGCGTCCGAAGCTGGCCTGAAATATTTCGCCCTGGGCGCGCTGTCCTCGGGCATGCTGCTCTATGGCTCCTCGCTGCTCTATGGCTTCGCGGGCACTGTGTCGCTGGAAGGCATAGCGACCGCCATCCAGGGCAAGCCCAATATCGGCGTGATCTTCGGCCTCGTCTTCCTGCTGGCGGGCCTCTCGTTCAAGATGTCGGTGGTGCCTTTCCATATGTGGACGCCGGATGTTTACGAGGGCGCGCCGACCCCTGTGACCGCCTTCTTCGCTACGGCCGCCAAGATGGCGGCGGTGGCGATCACCGTGCGCGTGGTGATGACCGCTTTCCCGGGCGTGACCGACCAGTGGCGGCAGATCCTGATCTTCGTCGCCATCCTCTCCATGGCCCTTGGCGCCTTCGCCGCCATCGGGCAGAGCAACATCAAGCGCCTGATGGCCTATTCCTCCATCGGCCACATGGGATTTGCGCTGGTGGGTCTGGCTGCGGGCACGGAGCAGGGCGTGCAGGGCGTTCTGATCTATCTCTCGATCTATCTCACCATGACGCTGGGGACCTTCGCTGCGATCCTCTCCATGCGCGTCGGCGACGTCTATGTGGAGAAGATCTCCGATCTCGCGGGTCTGTCGCGCACCAATGCGCCCATGGCCATTTTCCTCTCGGCCATGATGCTGTCGCTGGCGGGCATTCCCCCGCTCGCGGGCTTCTTCGCCAAGTGGTACGTCTTCAATGCCGCCATTCAGGCCCATCTCTATCCGCTCGCGGTCATCGGTGTGCTGATGAGCGTGGTGGCCTGTTTCTACTACCTGCGCGTCGTGAAGGTGATCTACTTCGACGAGCCTGCGCCCGGCTTCGAGCGCGCCAGCCCCGCGGTGACGGCGGTTTTGATCGTGGCGAGCCTGCTGGTGGTCCTGTTCTCCTTCTGGCCGGGACCGCTGGATGTGGCGGCTACCGCCGCCGCCAAGTCCCTATTCTGAACGTGAGCTTTCCCGCCTCGGTCAGTGGTCGCGGCTATCGGCTCGAGGTCTTTGAAACCCTCGGCTCGACCAATGACGAGGCGATGGCCCGCGCTCGGGAGGACGATCCCGGGCGCCTTTGGATACGCGCCGTGCTGCAGACTGGCGGCAAGGGGCGGTTAGGGCGCCGATGGGTCTCGCCGACCGGGAATCTCTACGCGAGTCTGCTCCTTTTAAACGCTGCCATGCCAGATCGGGCTCCTGAGCTTGGCTTTGTCGCAGGGGTGGCGCTTGCCTCCACTCTGGCTCCGCTTCTGGGCAGCCGGACCCTGCTCAAGTGGCCCAATGATATCGTCGTGAACGGCGCCAAGCTGGCGGGCATGCTGCTGGAGGCGACGCAGACCCAAGGTGGCGCTTTCGCCTGCGTCATCGGCGTGGGTGTCAATTGCGCCTCCCATCCGCAGGACTTGCCCTATCCCGCGACCGATCTTGAGAGCCTTGGCCTGACTGTTTCGCCCGGAGATCTTTTGGATTCTTTGGCGGAAGAGCTTGCAGACCGGCTCGATCAATGGGACGAGGGAAGGGGCTTCGCGCAGATCCGCGCGGCCTGGCTCTCTTTCGCCGCAGGCATCGGCGAAGCTGCGATGGTCGCCATTGGCGATCAACGCGTCAAAGGCGTGCTGCACGGGCTCGATGAGCGTGGGCGGTTGCTGCTGGAAACCGAGGTCGGCCTGCGGACCATTGATGCTGGCGATGTATTTCTCCCGGGCCTCTCCGAGGCGTCCGGGCAACGATAGGAATGGGAATGAACGATTCCAGCGACGAACTCGTCTTCGCGCCGCTCGGCGGCCTCGGCGAGATCGGCATGAACGCAGGGCTCTATGGCTTCGGCCCCAAGGGAAAGCGCAAATGGATCCTGGTTGATCTCGGCGTCGCCTTTGCGGGGCCTGACCTGCCGGGCGTCGATCTGCTCATGCCCGACCTGACCTTCATCGAACGCCACAAGAAGGACCTGCTGGGTCTGGTGATCACCCATGCCCATGAGGATCATGTAGGCGCCATCGCTGATCTCTGGCCGAGGCTTAAGTGCCCGGTCTACGCCACGCGCTTTTCCGCGTCCTTGCTGGAGACACGTCGCCTGTCCGAGCCCGGCGCGCCCGATGTCCGGATCAATGTGGTGGCGCAGGGCGCGACGATTCAACTCGGGCCCTTCTCCATCGAATTCGTGCCCATGTCTCACTCGATCCCCGAGAGCAACGGCCTCGCCATCCGCACCCCGCTCGGCACGGTTATGCATACGGGCGACTGGAAGCGCGACCCGACCCCGGTGATCGGCTTGCCGACTGATGAAGCCCGGTTGCGCGCCATCGGCGACGAGGGCGTGCTCGCGCTGGTCTGCGATTCCACCAACATCATGCGCGAGGGCGAGAGCCCCTCCGAGGCCGATGTGGCCATCGCCCTGAAGGACGTGATCTCCCAGGCCAAGGGCCGCGTGCTGGTGACCACCTTCGCCTCCAATGTGGCGCGTCTCCGCTCGGTGGCGGAAGCGGCGGTGGAAGCGGGCCGTCAGGTCGTCATCGCTGGCCGCGCCATGGAGCGGACCATCGCGGTGGCCCGCGAATGCGGCTACCTTGAAGGCGTGCCGCCCTTCTTGTCCGCCAATTCCTATTCCAGCCTGACCCGCGACAAGGTCGTGCTGCTGGCCACTGGCAGTCAGGGCGAGCCGCGCGCGGCCGTGGCCCGCATCGCCGAAGGCGAGCATCCCGACATCAAGCTCGACCGTGGCGACCTCGTTATTTTTTCCTCGCGCACCATTCCTGGCAATGAGCGGGAGGTGAACGGCATGATCAACGGCCTCGTCACTCAGGGCGTCAAGGTCATCACGGACCGCGATGCGCCCATCCACGCCTCCGGCCATCCGCGCCGGGGCGAGGTGCAGCGCATGTATGAATGGATCCGACCCCAGATCGCCGTGCCTGCCCACGGCGAGCCGCTGCATCTGTCGGTCCATGCGGATTTCGCCCGCGCCCAGGGTGTGCCCCATGTCTTCACCCTGCGCAACGGCGCCATGCTGGCGCTGGCCCCCGGCAAGCCCGGCGTCATCGACGAGGTCCCCCATGGGCGCCTGATGAAGGATGGCGACATCCTGCTATCGCCTGATGACGATGCGGTGAAGGTTCGCAATCGTCTCGCCTTCGGGGGTGTGATCTCCATCGGCATCGCCATCACCGCCAAGGGCGACCTGGCTGGTGATCCTGACGTGGTGCTGGCGGGATTGCCCGCCCGCACCAAGGATGGCAAGGGTAT
The DNA here is from genome assembly GCA_947456505.1 of Beijerinckiaceae bacterium. GTDB lineage: Bacteria > Pseudomonadota > Alphaproteobacteria > Rhizobiales > Beijerinckiaceae > Terripilifer. The sequence goes on along the minus strand of CANGTC010000035.1, from coordinate 19,388 downwards.
GGACCAGATCGTCGATGAGACGGTTTTTTCGGTGCTTGACAGCCTGCCGCGCTCCGTACGCCGCAATGCGGACGCTACGGTGACGGCGGTTGAGCGCGGCGTGCGCAACACCGTGCGCAATCATTGGGGCAAGCGCCCCACGGTGCATGTGCTCGTGATGGAAGTGTAGTACGGGGGCAAGATGATCGGACGTCTGAACCATGTGGCCATCGCGGTGCGCGACCTTGTCTCCGCGACTGCGCTTTATCGCGACACGCTCGGCGCAAAGGTCTCCGAGCCGCTCGCCCAGCCCGCCCACGGGGTGACGGTGGTCTTCATCGAATTGCCGAATACAAAGATCGAATTGCTGGAGCCTCTCGGGGCCAACTCACCCATAGCGAAGTTCCTGGAGCGGAGCCCGGATGGGGGCATGCACCACATCTGTTATGAGGTGGATGACATCCTCGCCGCGCGCGACAAGCTCAAGGCGGAGGGCGCGCGGGTGCTGGGGGATGGGGAGCCGAAGACGGGCGCCCACGGCAAGCCCGTGCTCTTCCTGCATCCCAAGGACTTCAACGGCGCCTTGATCGAACTGGAGCAGGTGTGAGTCACTTCGGGACCATAGCTGGCAAGGAGACGACTCCATGACGTTGCCGATCGGCCTCGCCATTTTCTTCACAATCTGGTGGATCGTACTGTTCGCCGTGCTGCCTTTCGGCGTTCGCTCCCAGCACGAGGATGACGAGATGGCGCCGGGTACGGACCCGGGCGCTCCCGTTGCGCCCAGGCTTCTGCTCAAGGCCCTCATCACCACCGGCGTCTCCTGCGTAATTTTCGCAGGGCTATGGTGGTATATGGAGCATCAGTAGTCGCTATTCGTCGGTCTTCCAGCGCTTCACGGAGCCGATATCGATGTCGAAGAGATCGAGCATGCGGCCGACCGAATGGTTGATGATGTCGTCGAGCGTTTCTGGCTTGTTGTAGAAGGCTGGTACGACCGGGGCGATCACGGCGCCCATTTCCGACAGTTGCAACATGGTGCGCAGATGGCCCGTATGCAGCGGCGTCTCGCGCACGCCCAGCACCAGACGCCGGCGCTCCTTCAAGACCACATCCGCAGCGCGGCTCATCAGCGAGCCGGTCACGCCCGTGGCGATCTCGCTCATGGTGCGGATGGAGCAGGGAGCGATTAGCATGCCCAGCGTATGAAACGACCCCGAGGAGATCGAGGCGCCGATGTCCACCTGCGCATGGTGATGGTCGGCCATCGCGCGCAGGTCCTTGATCGTGTAGTCGCATTCATAGGCCATGGTCATCTCGGCGGCCTTGCTGACCACAAGATGGGTTTCAACGCCTAACTTCTTCAGCAACTGCAGGGCGCGAATGCCATAGACGACGCCAGATGCGCCGCTGATGCCGACGATGATCCGTTTGGGTTTGCTCACTGGGATGATTCTCCAATTTTGACGAATGCGGCGAGCAGGCAGTCAACCGCCCCCGAATCGAATTTCGCGCCGAGCGCGGAAGCATAGGCTTCCACATTGGCCCGCGCGGCCTCAGAGGCCGGGGCCGGGACGCCAAGCTTGTCCATGGGCCAAGAGGAATAGAGGACTTCCTGCTGAAGCCGCTCGGCATCCAGCTCCATCATCTTGACGCGTTGTCGCAGGGCGGGGATGTCCTGCGCCTCGAAACCGGCCGGGGTGTCCTTGAGGAAGCGGCGCACGCCGCGCAGCGGAACCACGGCATTGAGCCGCCAAGGGTCGATGGCGGCCATGATGGCGTCCATGTCGGCGGACGCGAGCCGTCGGTTCTGCGAGGCGGCGAAAAGGCCAAAGAGCAGCACATTCACGTCCACGCCCGACCTATCCTGCAGGGTGAGGCAGGCGGCGGGAACGTCAGGCGTCCCATAGATGCGCAGGGAGAACCGCCAGAACGGCGAAGCCGTCCTCTTGGGGTCGCCGCTGTCCTGCTGGTCGCTCATGGTCCGTTACGTCCTCGATTCAACTCGTTGCCTAGCATGCCCCATAGCCAAGCGGCAATTCACATCGGTTGTTCGCCGCTATTGACCGAACCGGCCGGGGCGGGTACTCAACGCCCACTCTATGCGGGAGCGACATGTTCATTCCCGCATACGGTTGACGAAGCTTTTGGACCGATTTTCGGTTTCGCCGGTTTCGCTGACCTGGGGTTGGTCGGTTGGTCCGCTTTGCAAGGCGGTCGCAAGGGCCCGGAGATCGCGTAGCTCAGTTGGTAGAGCAACGGACTTTTAATCTGTAGGTCCTGGGTTCGAGTCCCAGCGCGATCACCATTCTCATTCACCTGCTCGTGTGGGGCGTCGATACCGCCAGGCCTTGTGCGCTGCATCGGGCGTCGTGGCGGCCAAGCGGCGCGTGAGCAGCCCGAAAAGTCGCAGCTTCGCCCGGGTGGCGACATCCGCCGTGACCAGATCTATTTGTCCCCCGCAGGCGGATTGAGCAGTGATGCGGCCTTGTCGATGATCGCGCGCGGCGCACCATAGGCTCCCGCCAGCAATGCGTCGATACGCTCGCCGCTGAGAGGCTCGATATCCAGTTGCGCCTGACGCGCTTCGGCGATGAAGTCGGCATCCCCAAGCGTCGCCTGGAATGCCGCACGCAGGGCCTGGACGCGTTCTGCAGGCACGCCGGGGGGCGCCGCGAAGGGACGGCCCATTTCCTGGCGGATGAGGATCAGTTCTAGAATTTGCCGGTTCTCGCCGCTGACCAATTCCAGAGCGCCGGGAACATCGGGAAGATCAGGAAGCTTGTCCATGGCCATTTGAACGAGGATGTTGATCTTCTTCTCTTTGATCCAGTGGCCGCGCGAGGCCTTGATCGTCGACCATGCGAGGCCGCAGACGCCATCGACTTCGCGGCTTTCCATGGCGATGGCGTCGCCCTGGCCAGGCTCATAGCCCGCGATCACCTTGATTTTGGTCCCCAGCAGGGCGTTGAGAATGCGCGGCACGATCACGGTGTTGGATGTGGCGCCGGCGCCTGCGGCCGTGAACTCCCGCGTCCGCGCCTGCTCAATGGTCTTGATGGGATGCTCATGCCAGATTGCGCAGACATTCTGCAGCTTGCCGATGGATCCGAGCCAGTTGAACTTGCGCCCGTCGAACTTCGCGGCCGCATTGCCCAAAAGAGGATCCATGGCGATCCCGTTGGTATGTGCGGCGAGGGTCAATCCGTCCTTGTCGCCCTGGTTGTAGAGCGTGTTGGCGGCGGCCATACCGCCTGCTGCAGGCATGTTCTTGACCACAAAGCCAGGTTGGCCAGGAATATATTTGTTGAAATGGCGGGCGAAGGTGCGCGCGTAGACATCATAGCCCCCACCCGCGCCACTGCCGACCAGCAAGGTGATTTGCTTGCCTCTGTAAAAGCTATCGATGGATTGCGCGTGAGCTGCGGCGCAGGCGCTCGTCATGATGAGAGTGACATAAAACATCGCTGCAAGATTGCGCGCAGGCGTCATCATGGCCCCACCCTTCAAAAGTCGCGGAAGAGCTTCCCGAAGCCATCGATCTTGTCGTCGATTCCACAGCGACGCAGCCCATCCCACACAATGGCCTGATGGGCGCCAAGGGCGTTCACGCCAAACTCCTGTTCGAGAATGTCCAGCGCATAGGCGGTGGGCCAATGGGGCGAGGGGAACAGGATCGTATCGGCCTGCGGATGTTCCTTCAGCAGCTTGCGCCCCATTTCCAGCGCTCCATGTTGGGGGATGGCGCCGATGCGGTTGAAGGGACTGCCCCAGCAGGCGCGCCCGATCACCTCGCAGCCAGTCATGGTCTCATAGCTGTCGGAAATTCTATTGGTGTCGCTTTGCGCATAGGGATGGGCGAGCACGGCTTTTTTCACCTTGAGATGCCGGGCTGCGGACATCTGGGCGGAGGCGCTGCTGGAGACCTTGACGCCGAGTTCAGCTTCCAGCGCGCCACAGATCTGTTCAGCGTTGTTAAAGCCCTTGTGCAGGTTGATGGGCACCCCGCCAAGGCACACCAGATCCACGCCTGCGTCGCGCATTTCCCGCGCCGCCCGCAGGCTGATGTCGTAACTGTCGTCCAACTCTCGCTTCGAACGCACGACGATGGCCAGCGACGTCACCACCAGAGATACGCCTTTGGGCGCGATCTGATAGAATTCATAGGGAAAGACCTCGGTCGTCAGGGGCGGTGAGGTGTAGCCGATGCGTGCGCGATGACCATAGGCCTGGTGTGGCAGATCCAACATTGTTTCCCCCCATTTGATTTTATTTCAGGCCTTTATTTCATGCGGCGGTTTTCTCATCGAACAGGCGTCCAAGCTTCGGCAGGCGGTCAGTGATCCCGATTTTTCGCAGAGCGCACCAGAAGGCCGCCTGATTGCTGGTCACCACCGGGCGGCCCAGTTCTTCCTCCAGATCCTCAATCACATCGATGCTGCGAATATTCGCGCAACTGATGAAATAGACATCCGCGTCGTCGCGACGCAGTTTAATGGCTTCATCGAACCATAGCTGCGGTGGCGCGCTGCAGTATTCGGCGCTGCCGGAAAGGCCCACGGCGCGATCTGCGAGGATTGTGTAACCGGCTTCGTCGAGAAATTTCAGTTTCTGCGCATGCTCGTCCTGTCGCGTTTCGGAGATGAAGACCATCTTCTTCGCGTTCAAAGTGGTGAACGCGCTAACGAGGGAAGAAGCTGCGCTCAGGGCCGGGCGACCGCTGATTTTCTCCATGGCGGCGAGCACCTCGGCCTCCATGGCGACGCCGCCGGACATGGACGTTCCCGTGCATTGCAGAACCGTGACGTCGCAATCCGAATCGGCAAGCAGCGCCGTCGCCTGCTCAATGCGAGGCAGCAATTGGTCGAGCGGGACCTTGTGACGATTGGTCATGGCGAGGCGCGTGACATGGGGGATGATGTCGCGGGGCAGAAGTCGCCATGCCTGTTCCTCGACCATGCGGTTTGACGAGGGGATGATAAAGCCGATGCGCGCGCGCGGGCGAATGGGTTCGTAGATCATGGCGCTTGCCTGATGGTTGCTTCCCTTTGAGCGCCCGTGTCTCGGGAATGTGCGGCGCATTCCTCAATTCAAGGCGTCAAGGGCAAGCTCATTTTGATTTGTGCTGAAGACGGTCTGCAAATTTGTCGTCAACATTTTTCAGGCTCGGGATCAATGGTCGTCGTGCCCATTGACGTAGCTGGTGAGATTGATGAATTCCAGCACTGTGCCGTCCGGATCCCGGAAATATATGCGCGGTCCATTCACAACCCCGCCTTGCCGATCTTCCTCGCCGATGATCTCGATATTGTTTTGCCTCAGCCTTTCCACGGCGGCGTCAAACCGGTCGGACGCGATGACGAAGGAGTGGTGGACGCCCTCGGATTCCTGCAAGACAGGATTGATCGCATGGGCCTGTTTGACGAGGATGAGGCAAACGCCGCCTGCGTCAATGAATGAGAGATGGCGCTTGGGCGGAGTGGCCAGGTGCTTGCATCCAACGATCTGCGTGTAAAAAGCGAGACTCTTATCGATATCGCTCACCGGAATGCTGAAATGGGCGATTCCCTTGATATCTGACATTGAATTGCCCTCCCGTGGCTGCGGCGCTTGTGGCTGCGCGACTGGCTGCTATAGTAGGCCCACAAAAATAAAGGATCAAGGGAGTCAGGATTATGAAGCGTCCCGCCGCCCGTCTGTGGCTTGGGTTGCTCTTGAGCGCCGCCTTGCCCCTCGCCCTCGCCTATGCCGATCCCATCGAGGATTTCTACAAGGGCAAGACGATCACCTCCATCGTGCCCTTTGGGCCGGGGGGCGGCTACGCCATCTATAATCAGATCATGGCCCGTCATCTCGGCCGTTTCATTCCGGGCAATCCGGCGATTGTCGCACAGTTCATGCCGGGGGCTGGGGGAATCACCGCCAACAATCACATGTTCAATCTCGCCAAGCGTGATGGCCTCGTGATGGCCATGGTGTCCGATTCCGTGGCTCTCGCATCGGTCATCGACGCTGACAAGATCAGATACAAGGTGAACGACTTCATCTGGCTCGGCGCCATAGAGCGGGTCAATAACGTGACGGCCGTGCGCGTGGATACGGGCGTGAAGAGCTTTGACGATCTGAAACAGAAGGAAGTCGTGCTGGGTGGGTCTGGTCCGGGGTCGCCAACCTCCCTCCTGCCTGCCTTGCTGCGCTGGATGCAACCGGTGAAATTGCGGGTGGTTGAGGGCTATGAAGGCATCAACCCCATGTTCATCGCCGTGGAGCGCGGGGAAATCTCCGGCATGACCGTGAGTTGGACCATCTTCAAAACCCTGCGCAAGGCCTGGTTCGAAAATAAATTCGTCACTCCGATCGTGCAGTTCGGCAGCCGGAAAGAGACGGATCTGCCTGATGTGCCGCTGGCGCTGGATATTGCGCAGACCGCCGAGCAAAAAGCGGTCGCCCGGTTTCTCGCGTCCAACGTCGATATTGGCAGGTCCTTCATCTTTCCGCCGGGCGTGCCGCAAGAGCGCGTGAAGGCACTGCGGGAGGCCTTCGACAAGATGGTGCAAGATCCGGAATTTCGGGATGAAATCATGAAAGCCGGGTTTGATCTGAGCCCTGCGACGGGCGCCGAGGTTCAGGAAGCGGTGGCGCAGGCAACCAAACTCGATGATAAGTTGATCAGTCTGATTCAGACCGCCATAGCATCGGCAAAGTAAGAAAGCGGAATCATGAGCGCATTGCAGGGTATCAAGGTCGTCGAGTTCACCAGCTATGTCAGTGGACCATATGCCGGCATGTTGCTTGGCGACTTCGGCGCGGAGATCATCAAGGTCGAACCGCCGGAAGCCGGCGATCCCTTCCGCCGATGGGGCGAGACAAGTTACAACGCGACCTTTGGTTCGGTGAACCGGAACAAGAAAAGCGTGACGCTGGATCTGAAATCTTCTGAAGGCAAGGCGCATGCGCTGCGCTTGATGGAAGAGGCGGATGTGGTGATCGAAAATCTGCGCTCGGGCGCGCTGGATCGCCTCGGCCTTGGATGGGACGTGGTGAAGGAGCGTAACCCTCGGCTCATCTATTGTTCGATCACCGGCTTTGGCGACAGCGGCCCCTATGCGGATCGACCGGGTTATGACACGGTTGGTCAGGCCATGGGCGGGCTCTTGAGCCTGCTCACGGATATGAACAAGCCGCAGCCCATGGGCATTTCGCTTTCCGATCATCTCGCTGGCATTTCCGCCTGCATGGGCATTCTGGCGGCGATCAATTCGCGGCATCTGACGGGGCGCGGCCAGAGGGTCAGCACGTCGCTGCTGGAATCCACCATCTCGTTTCTGGCTGAGAATGCTGCCCGTTATTTCGAAGACGGGAGCACGCCGGGACGCGCCACCCGAACCCATATTGCGCAGGTCTTCGCCTTCGTCGCGGGCGACGGCAAGGGCTTCGTGATTCACCTCTCGTCGCCGAAGAAATTCTGGATGGCGCTGCTGGGGGTGGTCGGACGGCTCGATTTTGCCGAGGACCCGCGCTTTGCCGAGCGCAAGAAGCGCATCGCCAACTATCCTGCCCTGCATGAGGAACTGAGCAAGATCTTCGCAACGCGTGATCGCGATCATTGGCTGGATCTTCTGATCAAGGCGGATGTCCCCGCCGGGCCCATCCATGATCTCGAAGGCGTGTTTTCCGATCCGCAGGTCAAGGCGCTGGATATGGTGGCGCGTGTGCCCCATCCCGCAGGTAAGGGAGAAGTCTCGCTCATTCGTAACGCCGTGCGCATGAGCGAAACGCCGCCCGTCATTCGCTCCGCCGCGCCCCAACTTGGGGAACACAACGATATTATCCTCAAGAAATGATCCGGAGCGAAACATGAGCGCGCCTGTCACCCATATCGCCACCGCCGACGCCACGCGCGTCATCGTAAGGGGTCGCGACCTCGTCAATGATCTCATCGGCAAATATACATTCACGGAAATTTTCTATTTCCTGATTTGTGAGCGCTTTCCAACGCCCGCGCAGACTCGGGTTCTGGACGCCTGTCTGCTCACGCTGATGGAGCATGGATTCACGCCTTCCGCTGTCATCGCGCGATTGATGGCTGAGAGCACGCCGGATCAGATACAAGTCTCCATCGCTTCGGGTCTTCTGACCATCGGCAGCGTCCATGCAGGCACTATGGAAGGTTGCGCGGCCTTGCTGGAGCAGGGCGTGAAGGAGGCCGATCAGGACAAGTGGTGTCGTGAGACCGTGGCGCGCTTTCGCGAACGCAAGAAAGGCGTGCCGGGCTTTGGTCACAAATTGCATAAGCCCGACGATCCCCGCAGCCCGCCACTGCTCCGCGTGGCGCGGGAAACCGGGCTTGACGGGCCCCACGTGCAGCTTTTGCTGAAGCTCTCGGCCATCATCGACGAGACTTCTGGCAAACATGTCACCATCAACGCCACAGGCGCGCTCGCCGCTCTGCTTCTGGAGATCGGCATCTCGCCCAAGATCGTGCGCGCCATCGCGGTGGTGTCGCGCTCCGCTGGTCTGGTTGGGCATATCCTTGAGGAGCAGAAGACCCAGTCCTCCCGTTACATCATCAACAGGACGCGGGAAGGCATTACTTATGTTGACCCTGAGGAATAGGCTGCAACTGTTGTCGCTCGCCGCCTGTCTGGCGGCGGCGCCCGCAGTTGCGCAAACGGCGATGGAACCGCTCAAGTCCATCGAGATCAACGTAGCGAACGCCCCGGGCGGTGGCTATGACCAATATGCGCGGGTGATCGCGCGCTATATGCCGCGCCATTTGCCCGGCGCACCCACCATCATGGTCAAGAACATGCCAGGGGCGGGGGGCGCGCGCGCCGCCAATTTCATGGCCACATTGGCGCCGCGTGACGGCTCCGTGCTGGCGCTGCTGACGCGCGAGATCGCGCTGGCGCCTTTGCTGGCGCCCAATCAGGCGAGTTATCAGTTCAAGGCGCAGGAGTTGAACTGGATCGGCAGCCCACTGCAGGATGTCGGTCTCTTCGTCATCAACACCTCGGCGCCCGCGCAATCCCTTGATGCGCTGAAGACGACGCAGATCACTGTTGCGGGTACAGGTCCGGGATCCGGGCCCACGACCTTTCCCCATGTTCTGAACGATGTGCTGGGTCTGAAACTGAAGGTCGTCGCCGGTTATCCCGGCTCGCAGGAGGCGCTTCTGGCTGTGGAGAAGGGAGAGTCGGACGGCCATGTCTCCGGAGGGTCTTCGGCGGCGTTCCGCAACCGCATCAATCCGCTGATCGCGGATAAAAAGATGAGGATGCTGCTGCAACTCGGCATGACCAAGGATATGGAATATTCCGATGTCCCCTTGATCTTTGATCTGGTTAGCGATCCGGAAACGCGCAAGCTGCTGGAGGTGATCTTCGCCCCCCAATATCTGGGTCGACCCATCGTCGCGCCTCCGGGCGTGCCTGCGGCGCGTGTCGCCGAGTTGCGGCGTGCCTTCGACGCAGTTCTGGCCGATCCCGAGTTTCTTGCGGAGGCGGCCCGGCAACGCATGGACATCAACCATGTCAGCGGCGCAGATTTGGCCCGCATGATCGACAAGGTTCATGGTTATCCGGTCAATGTCATCAAGCGCGCTACGGCGCTGGCGCAGTAAGCACCGCCTGCAGGCGGGAATCGACGCGGGCGCAAGTCTGTTCTAGTCTGGCGTCAAATGAAACACTCTTGGGGAAACGTTGGAATGGCCAAGGCGGCAAGCAAAACCTCTCGTGCGAAAAGGCCTGCAAAGGGCAAGGGCGGGGTCAAGATCGCGACTGCGACCTTCGAGGACAAGGATCTTCTGGTCCGCCCCTCCAACGCGCGGCTCGGATGGGGCTCGGATGCGGTTGCTGAGATGCTGCGCCAGCTCGATTTGCGCTACATCGCGCTGGTCCCGGGCTCCAGCTATCGCGGGCTGCATGACAGCCTTGTGAATTATCTGGGCAACCGAGACCCCAAGATGCTCGTGTGCCTGCATGAGGAGCACACGGTCGCCATAGCTCATGGCTACGCCAAGGTGACGGAAAAGCCCATGGCGGTGGCCGTTCATTCCGGCGTGGGCCTCATGCACGCCACCATGGCCATTTTCAACATCTGGTGCGCGCGTCTTCCTGTGGTGATCCTGGGCGCTACAGGCCCCGGGGATGCGGATATCCGCCGCCCCTGGATCGACTGGATCCATACGGCGAAGGATCAGGGCGCCCTCATTCGCAATTATTCCAAATGGGATGATGAGCCCCGCTCGGTGCCCGCAGCCATCGAATCCATGTTGCGCGCCCATCAGATCGCCAGCACTCAGCCCTATGGGCCGACCTATGTCTGCCTTGACGTCGCTTTGCAGGAAGAAGAACTCAAGAAAGAGATCAAATTCCCCGATGTGGCCCGCTTCGCTCCCGGCCTGCCGCCAGCGCCAGCGCCTGAAAACGTTGAAGAGGCTGCTGGGTTGCTGGTGAACGCGAAGAAGCCCGTGATTTTGATGGGCCGCGTTTCCCGCAGCATGGACGACTGGCAGGCGCGTATCGAACTCGCCGAAGCTCTGGGCGCCGTGGTGTTGACGGACATGAAAACGGCGGCTTCTTTCCCCACGGACCATCCCCTGCATCCCGTGGAGCCGCGCTTCCGTCCCTCCGGCGAGATCACGGCGATCCTGCGGGAGGCCGATGTGGTGCTTTCCCTCGACTGGATCGACCTCAAGGGCCAGTATCTCCAGACCCTCGGCAAGGATGATCCCATCGACGCCAAGATCATCAATTGCTCGCTGGACCGCTATCTGCACAACGGCTGGAGCATGGACTACTTCGGTCTGCCCGCCGCCGATCTGCCCATCGTCAGCTCGCCTGACGCGCTGGTGAAGGAGCTGCTCCCCGCCGTGCGCCGCCTGCGCGGCGACAAGCCCGCGCCTGCCAAATGGCCGGCTCGGAAGGCCAGGAAGCTTGATGCGCCGCGCGTCAAGGGTATCATGGTGCTGCGCGATCTGGCGTTGGTGATCCGTGAGTTCACGGACACCCGCGCGGTCACCATCGCCAATTATTCCCTCGGGTGGCCCGCCGACACCGTGAATTTCAAGCACCCGCTTGATTATGTGGGCTTTGACTCCGGCGGCGGTGTGGGCGCGGGGCCGGGCAACGGCATTGGCACGGCGCTGGCGCTCAAGGGCTCCGGGCGGATTGTGGTCTCGATCATTGGCGATGGCGATTTCCTGATGGGCTGCAACGCCTATTGGACGGCGGCCCATATGGAGATTCCCATGATCATCGTGGTCGCCAACAACCGCTCCTATTACAACGATGTCGCCCATCAGGAGCGCATGGCGGTGGTGCGCGGCAGGCCGGTCGAAAACAAATATATCGGTCAGGAAATGGCCGATCCGCCGATTGATCTGCTGGCCATCGCCAAGGCGCAGGGGTTGGATGGGGAAGGGCCTGTGGAGACCGCCAAGGACTTCGCCAAGGCGTTGCTGCGCGCCGAAAAGGCCTTTCTCGCCGGGCGTCCCTATCTCATCGATGCGCGCGTTGATGTGAAGAGCGCCGACTACGCCCGCAGCGAACATACCGCAGGCCGTAAAGACTGAACCTAGACAGGGAGCAAATCATGAAGATCAATCGCAGGACAGCCGTCTCCGGCGCGCTCGCCGCCGCCTTGCTCGCATCCACCGCCGCCGTCGCCCAGTTGGCGACGCCGCGCACCCTGGAGGAGTTGAAGGCCGAAATTCAGGTGCGCGCTGATCGCAAGGCCTATCCGGTGGCGCAGCTTGACGCAGCCGAAGTGCGCGAGGCGCTGGCGAATTTGACAAGCCAGGATCGCGATCACTGGGCCGCTGTCTGGGGCGCCATCGGCGACCGGCACATGGCCAAGGCGAAATCCCTCGAGTCCTCCAACAAGGCCGAGGCCGCCCACACCTATGACAAGGCCATGCAATGGTACATGTTCGCACGCTTCCCCCTTGAGGACTCGCCGGGCACCGCGCAGGCCTACAAGAAGGCGATTGACGCCTTTGCGGGTTATAGTCGCCTCGTCGATCCACCCATCGAGGCCGTGAAGTTTGATTACAACGGTACCGAGATCACCGGTTATCTGCGCAAGCCCAAGGGAGTCGCCAAGCCGCCTGTGGTCATCACCATCGGCGGGCTTGATGGTCGCAAGGAGGATGGCTCCATCCGCAACGCCGCCTATACTGAAAAGGGCGTGGCCTTCTTCGCGTTCGATATGCCAGGCACCGGGCAGACGCGCATCAAGATCGAACCGGGCGCTGACAAGGTCTATTCTGTGGTGCTGGACGCCTTGGCCAAGCGCGATGATGTGGACGCCACGCGCGTCGTCGTCACCGGCGGTAGTTGGGGCGGGCATTGGTCAGCGCATCTGGCCTATAGCGAGAAGGACCGTCTGCTTGGCGCAGTGGTGCAGGGGGGGCCGGTGCATCATTATTTCCAGCCGGAGTGGCAGAAAAAAGCCCTGGGCACGCGCGAATATCTGTTCGGCCTCTTCGAGGCGCGCTCGGCGGTTTATGGCGTGAAGACGCTGGATGATTTCCTGGCCTATGGGCCGAAGATGTCGCTGAAAGATCGCGGCTTCCTTGAAAAGCCCTCTGCGCCCATGCTGCTCGTCAATGGCCGCAACGACACGCAGGTGCCGGTCGATGATCTCTTTCTCCTGATGAACAATGGCGATCCGAAGGAGGCCTGGGTCAATCCCACAGGCGGTCACATGGGCCGCTCGGCGCAGCTCAGCGATCAGAAGATTTTCGAGACCGTGGTGCTGCCCTGGGTGGTGCGGCGCCTTGGGGTCGGCATGTAACGACAACACCGCAGACGGGATGGGCGCCTGAGGCCCATCCCGCCCGTTGGCTTACCGGACGGGCGTCGCCAGATGATAGCCGCCGAGATAGGCCTCGCCCGGCGGCAGGGGATAGCTCGCGATCCGCTTGGGGTTATAGGCGTAGAGCGCAGGGACCGATGCTATCGTCACCGCGTTATAGCCCTCGTTGAGAGTCTTGCCCATGTCCCGGTACAGGCCGACGCGTTTCGACCGGTCAGTCTCGCTGCGGACCTTGCTTGCGAGGGCGTCAAGGGCCGGAAGTTCGGCGATGGAATTGTAGCGCGACTCCGTCATCATCCAGGTGTCCATGCCGTTGATGGGGTCCGGGAAGGCGCGCGGATTGAAACCATGGGCCCATGTCACCCAGGCCATCTTGCGCGCGACGGCGTAGTTGGGCGCGAAGGTCGCCCAGTCGATGGGTCGGCGACGGACCTTCAGGCCGAGGTTCTTCTCCCAGAAGCCAGCGACGACCTCGCCCACGTCGGCCATTTCCGCGCGCCCGGGCCAGGGCATGAGGAGCATCTCGATGTCGCGGGAAAAGCCGTTGGGGTAGCCCGCCTCGGTCAGCAGACGTCTGGCCTCCTTGGGATCATATCCCACGGCTTTTAGTCCCGGCGCGATGAATTCTGAGTCCGGCGGGAAGAATCCCGTGATGCTCGGGGAGCCCTCGCCCTCGAAGACCGCCTCGATGATGGCGTCCTTGTCCACCGCCAGATTCATGGCCAGCCGAACCTTGCGCGCCCGCTCCAGCGAGGCTGGATCAGCGGGGTCGCCAACCCAGGGCACGTTCTTGTCGAATTGCTCGCGGGTTGGCGCGAGTTGGCCGCCGAGCTGCACATGATAGACAGCAGCGCCCGGCACCCGCATGAGCTTGAGGCCGGCGGCCTCCGCCTCGCGCTTCAGTTTGAAGGCGATCTCCGTAATGTCGATCTCGCCGCTGCGCAGCATGGCCAGTCTGGCCGCCTGATCGGTGACCCTGCGCAGCACGACCGTCTGAAAACCTGCGGTCTGGACATGGTGGTTGGGAATGGCCTCGTAGACAATCGATTGTTGGCGCTTGTGCTCCACCATCCGATAGGGCCCGGTGCCGATGGGTTTGGCGGCGGCTTCGCGCTCGCCGACCTTCTCGTGATAGGCTTTTGAGACCACCCCGAAATTGCCCTGCACGACGCGGCCAAGGAAGGTCACGTCCTGTTGGCGCAGCCGGTAGACGATCTCGTAGGGGTTGATGATCTCGATTTTCTCCACCAGCGCCTTGAGCACGGGTTTGCTCGAGGAAACAGAGCGGTCTGCGATCATAGCCTCATGTGAGAAGACAACGTCTTCGGCGGTGAACTCGCTTCCATCGTGAAACTTGACGCCCTTCTTCAGGAAGAAGCGCCAGCTCTTGCCTTGATCCTCCATCTCCCAGCGGGAGCTGAGCTGGGCGAGAAAGTCGCCGGTCTTGACGTCTGATCCCACCAGAGACTCATAGACAGGCTCTAGTCCCAGCCAGCCCTCGCGGCCAGACTCCAGCCATGGCAGCCAGGCCTCCGCCGTTCCCAGGGACGAGAGGCCGATGGTGTATGTTCCAAAGGCCTCGCGCGGGGCGGTCTGCGCCATCGCTGGCGTGAGGGTTGCTGCGCAAGTCAGGAGGCTGCTCGCCAGGAGCCCTCGTCTTGTCCAGGCATGCAGCATAGGTGTCATGGCGCCCCCCTTGCGTTGATTTGGTCCGCCACTTCGTCGTGGCTTGTTTCCGTCAGATTACCGCACAAAACGTCGAAGCCAAGTGCAAATTCATCTGCTGTGCGGCGGCGGAAAATGTGACCGGGTAGGTCGATTTTCGGACCAATTCCCGCTTGTCGCCAAAAATCCTTGGTGTAGCATTCCCCGCTCAAGGCCTGACCTCAAAAGGCCTGATCCGGGAGGGGCTTCATGATCCGATCCATTGCGTTTCGCCGTCTGGCGACGTCCATTTCCGCCGCCGCCCTGCTATGGGCCATGCCGCTTTCCGCTCAGGCGCAGCAGGCGCCCGCCATCGACAATGACGACATCGGCGGCGTCGTCACGAGCTCCAAGGGGCCGGAGGCTGGCGTCTGGGTCATCGCCGAGACTCGCGAGCTTGGCGTCCGCTTCATCCGCAGCGTGGTGACCGACGATCAGGGCCGTTACGTCATCCCCGACCTGCCCAAGGCGAATTATGATGTGTGGGTGCGCGGCTATGGCCTTGTCGATTCCGCGAAGGTGAAGAGCGAGCCGGGCAAGATCGTCAATCATACGGCCGTCATTGCGCCCTCCGAGGCGGACGCGGCCAAATATTACCCGGCCATCTATTGGTACTCCATGATGAAGATCCCGGAGGCCAATCAATTCGGCGGCAATTCGGATATTCCAAAGAACCACACCCAGCTATCCTACCTCAACATCATGAAGAACAATGGGTGTGTTGGGTGTCATCAGCTTGGCCAACTCGCCACGCGCACCATCCCCAAGGCCTTCGGCGAATTCGCCAGTCATGAAGACGCCTGGATGCGTCGTATTCAGTCCGGGCAGGCCGGCGAGAGCATGGTCAACCTGATCGCGGGCGAGCTAAATTCCGTGCCGTTGAAATATCTGGGCGACTGGACGCAGCGCGTCGCCAATGGCGAATTGCCCCATGCCAAGCCGACGCGTCCGCAGGGCGTTGAGCGTAACATCGTCGTGACCCTGCGCGACTGGCACAATGACAAGCAATATCTGCACGACCTCATTTCGACGGATAAGCGCTATCCGACGGTCAACGCCTATGGTCCGCTCTATGGTCAAAGCGAGCATGCGGGCAACGACATGCCGATTCTGGACCCTGTGAAGAATGTGGCATCCAACTACAAGCTGCCTGTCACTGCCGAGATGCCGCTGGCGCTCGGGCCGGGCAATGCTGGCTCCGTCCATATCCTCCAGCCCTCGGCCTATTGGGGCGACGAGGACATCTGGGACAGCAAGGCGAACAATCACAATTCCATGTTCGACCGCAAAGGTCGCCTCTGGCTGGCGGCCACCGGCCATGTTCCGGAAAATCCCGACTGGTGCAAGAAGGGCGGCGACCATCCCTCCGCCAAGGTCTTCCCGCTCGACCGCACCAATCGCCGGGTGACCATGTATGATCCCGCGACCGGGAAGTACGAGCCCTATCAGACCTGCTTCGGCTCACATCATCTGCAGTTCGGCTTCGACGCCAACGAGACCCTTTGGACCTCCGGGGCAGCCAATGTGGCGGGCTGGATCAACACCAAACTGCTCGATGAAACCGGCGACATCAAGCGCGCCCAGGGCTGGACGCCCTTCATTCTCGACACGAGCGGCGATGGCAAGCGCGGCGAATATGTGGAGCCGAACCAACCGGTCGTCGAAGGCAAGGACAAGCGCATCAACGGCAGCTTCTACGCCGTGATGCCAAGCCCGGTGGATGGTTCCGTCTGGGGGACCTTCCGGGGCTTCCCCGGCGCTGTCGTGCGCGTGATGCCGGGTCCTGACCCCACCAACACCGCCATCAGCGAAATCTATAATGTGCCGCTGCCGGGCTTCGGCCCCCGTGGTGGCGACATCGACAAGCAGGGCGTGGTCTGGACCTCGCTCGCCAGCGGCCATATGGGCGCCTTTGATCGTCGCAAGTGCAAGGGCCCGCTCAATGGTCCCAAGGCGACCGGCGATCATTGCCCGGAAGGCTGGACCTTCTATCAGTACCCCGGTCCGGGCTTCAAAGGCATTGGCGAGAACAGCGCGGAATCCAGCTATTATTCCTGGGTCGATCAGCACAACACCTTCGGCATGGGCGAGGATGTGCCCATGTCCACGGCCAACCTGATGGATGGCCTGGTGGCGCTGGGCAAGGACGGCAAGATGGTCTCCCTGCGGGTTCCCTATCCGCTTGGCTTCTACGCCAAGGGCTTTGACGGGCGCATCGACGACCCGAACGCCGGCTGGAAGGGCCGGGGCCTTTGGGCCGCCAATGGCGACCGCGTGCCCTGGCACATCGAAGGCGGCAAGGGCAGCCGGCCGCTGGCGGCGCATTTCCAGATGCGGCCCGATCCGCTGGCGAAGTGAATCGAAGGAGCCCTCCGCCTGATTTGCGGGCAGGGGTCTCTCCTTGAGAATGAGACAGGGGGCTTCACCGTCCCCTGTCGTCATTTAGGGGGCGCCGTCGCCGGGTCATTTCGGCGAACTGGTTTTTTGAATCTCGAAAGAGTAGCAAAGCCCCCATGCCAGGCCCCGTTCAACCAGCCGTCCACAAAACCCCCGACAATCGCGCCCCCTCTCGCAAGGAGACGCCTGGCGGTATGGCGACGCGGGATTTCATCATTGAAGTCGCCACCGATCTCTTCGGGCAGCATGGCTATCAAGGCGTGACCGTGCGCCAACTCACCCTGGCTGCTGGGGTGAACCTTAGCGCCATCACCTATCATTTCGGCGGCAAGGAGGAACTCTACCGCATGACGGTGGAGGCCCTCATGGAGCGCATCGGCGGGTTGATCGGGGGGCCCGTGCAGGCGCTCCGGCTTGCGGTTGGCGAGGCTGGCGCTGACAGGGCCGCGCTGCGGGTCGCGGCGGAGACTTTCATTCGGGATTGGGCGCAACTGGTGCTCGCCAACGCCGATGTGCAGCGGCGCCTGCCGGTGATCGCCATGGAGCTGGTGTCGCCATCGCCCGCCTTTCCCATCATCTACGAGCATTTTTACCGGCGGCTCTATGAGGCGCTGGGTGGTTTGATCGGGGCGGCGCTTGGGCTGGAGGCGGGGTCGCTTGAGCTTTCGATCCGGGTCCATGGGGTCGCCAGCCTCATGTTGGGCTTCGTCGCCAGTGAGCGGGTGCTGTGGCGCTCGCTCGATTGGGAAGGCTATTCGCCCGAGCGCGTGGCGCAACTGGCGCCCCATCTGGCGGCGGTTTTTCTGGGCGCGGTGGGCTTTCACTGAAAAGTCATACGCTTGTTTGAATTTTGATTGTTGCGCGGGGCAAATCCGGGTAGTTTGCGCTCTCAGCATGGGGGAGACAGGCGATGAACATGGTTGCGGCGATCAATGCTTCTGCGGCTTCGGTTCTGGACGCGCAGGCGGTGGAGCTGGAGGAGGTCCTTGTCGCGCGCGCCCGCGCCCTCGGGCCCGCCTTGCGCGCCCGCGCTGCGCAGACAGAGAGCCTGCGCCACATCCCCGACGAGACCGAGGCGGACTTTCGCGCGGCGGGCTTCTACAAGGCGCTGCAGCCCCGCCAATACGGCGGATACGAGCTCGCCTATGGCGCCCATACGCAGATCGCGGCGGAGATCGCCCGCAACTGCGTCTCCAGCGCCTGGGCCTATAGCGTCACCTCCTGCCATTCCTGGATCCTCGGCATGTTCCCCGCGCAGGCGCAGGCGGATTTGTGGAGCCAGACGCCGGATGGCACAGTCGCCAGCTCCTTCCTGCCCGCCGAGGTGAAGCTGGAGCGGGCCGAGGGCGGCTACAGGGTGAGCGGCCGCTGGCGCTTCTCCAGCAATGTGAACCATTGCCAGGCCTGCATCCTCCTCATCATGGTCCCGCAGGAGGGCCAGCCGCCGAAGCAATATTTCGCGCTGCTGCTGGCCGACCAATACACCATCGAGGACACCTGGAACGTGGTGGGCCTGACGGGCTCAGGCAGCAACGATGTGCTGCTCGACGGCGCCTTTGTGCCAGACCATCGCCTGCTCGATGTCATGACCACCCGTGAGGCCCAGAGCCCCGGCGGCGAGCATAATGAGGGCGACCTCTACAACATGCCGCTCTTCGCACCATTCGCCCATAGCCTCGTGGGCGCGGCCGTGGGCGGCGCTCAGGGCGCGCTGGATGTGGTGCTGGAGGAGCTGGTTGACCGCCGCTCCGCCGGACAGGTGCCGCTGGCCCAGCAGCAGAGCGTGCAGATGCGCGTCGCCGAGGCCACGGCCGAGATCGAGGCGGCCAAGGCCGTGCTGGCGGTGGATCGCATGAAGATCGTGGCGGCCTCCCGCGCGCGCGAATTGCCGACCTATGAGCAGCGCGTGAAATATCGCCTCAACACGGGCTATGCGGCCAAGCTCGCCGTGCAGGCCGTCGAGCGCCTGCTGCCGCTGGCCGGCGGGCGCGGGCTTGAGCGCACCCATCCCCTGCAGCGCGCCTGGCGCGATGTGCATGCGGTGGCCCAGCATATCGCGCTGGTGTGGGACGTTCAGGCGCTGAATTACGGCTCTGTGCGCCTCGGTTTCAAGGCTATGGACCCGCGCATCTGAGGGCGATAGGTTCGCCGCCAGATCGGGGGGAACATGGGCTATTCGCAAGGCGATAACCAGGGCGGACTCAGCGCTGAACGGCTGGAGGCGATCCGTCGTTCGTGGGTCGATGCGCATATCACCCCGTTGTGGGAGACCCCGGTGCATCGGGTCGCCAAGGGCGCTCCGAGCGGCCATCACTGGCGCTGGAGCGACCTGCGCCCCATGATCGACGACGCCATCGCCGTCACCTCGACGGACAATGCTGAACGCCGGGTGCTGGCGCTCACCAATCCCGATGGGCGCGGCGTGCGCAGCACGGTCGCCACCATCAATGCGAATTTTCAGGTGCTGGCGCCAGGGGAGACCGCGCGTC
>CANGTC010000034.1 GCA_947456505.1 Beijerinckiaceae bacterium | reverse complement strand
CATGCTGCTCATCATCAACCTGCCGCTGGTCGGCATGTGGGTGAAGCTGCTGAAGGTGCCCTATCGCATGATGTTCCCGGCGATCAGCATCTTCTGCTGCATCGGCATCTACTCCATCAACAACTCCACCTCGGATGTGCTGTTCACGGCCTTCTTTGCGGTGGTCGGCTATGCGCTGCTGAAGTTCGGCTTCGAGCCTGCGCCCATGTTGCTGGGTTTCGTGCTTGGCAAGCTGATGGAAGAGAAGTTGCGTCAGGCCATGATCCTGTCGCGCGGCAGCTTCATGACCTTCGTGGAGCGTCCGCTCTCGGCGGCGCTGCTGGTGGTCTCGCTGATCATGCTGATCATCGCGATCCTGCCGTCCATGCGTCAGAAACGCGACGAAGTCTTTACTGAATAGTCGAAGCGCCTATTCTGAAGCATCGAACCCGGGGCGCTGGCGCCTCGGGTTTTTTGTTTGCCTCTTCAAGTTTTTTGCACTTTTATTGAAGTCTTCACGTTTTCGCGAAGTCTAATGTGGGGGCATTGCAAGGTTGAGAGCGGTACTTATATTAGTCTAGTCCATTTTTTACATCGTCTGGGTCATCCATCGACCTGATCTGCAGGGCGAAACGATGCGGCAGCTTCCTGAGCCCTGATGAATTTCATAAAATGAGGAGACAACCGTGAAAAAGATGCTCTCAGCCGTCCTTGCCCTGACGGGCCTTCTGGTTCTCCCGGCCATGGCGCAGACCTATCCTTCCAAGCCCGTGACCATGATCGTTCCCTTCGCCGCTGGCGGGCCGACCGACATCATCGCGCGTTTCGTCTCCGAACATATGTCGCGCACTCTTGGGCAGCAGATCGTGGTTGAGAATGTGGCGGGGGCTGGCGGCACCACCGGCATCACCCGCGCCGCCCAATCGGCGCCTGACGGCTACACGATCATGATGGGCCATATGGGCACCCATGGCGCTGCGCCCGCGCTTTATCCTGGTCTGAAATATGACCCCACCGCGCTCGTGCCGGTGGGCATCGCCGCCTCGACCCCGATCCTGATCGTAGCCTCGAAGAAATTCGCGCCCAACACGCTTCAGGAGTTCGTCGCCTACGCCAAGGCCAATCCCGACAAGCTCAATCAGGCCCATGCGGGCATTGGCTCGGTGTCCCATTCGACCTGCGTGATGCTGAACGGTCAGCTTGGCATCAAGCCGACCGCCGTCCCCTATACGGGCACGGGCCCCGCGCTGAACGATATGATCAGCGGACAGGTGGATTTCATGTGCGACCAGATCGTCAATCTGGCCGAGCAGATCCGTGGCGGCGCCGTCCGCGCCTACGCCATCGCCAGCCCCGAGCGCTCGCCCGCGCTGCCTGACGTTCCCACCACCAAGGAAGCGGGCCTGCCCGACTATCAGGTCATCGCCTGGAATGCGATCTTCGCGCCGGTCGGGACCGCGCCGGAGATTACCGCAAGGCTCAACGACGCCCTGCGCAAGGCGCTGGCGGATGAGGGCGCCCGCAACCGTCTGCTCAACCTGGGCGCCGTGCTGCCGACCGACTCTGAGCAGACGCAGGCGTTTCTGGGCGATTTCGTGAAGGCCGAGGTCGCCAGATGGAACAAGGCGCTGGCAGCGGCCAAGTAGCGTTGCGCCTCTGGGCGCAGGCTGCGGACTTTGTCTGTGTGCATATGCGACTAAAGTTTAATATGCGGTCGGCGTAACTCCCTCGCGCGGGGGTGGGTTTGAAGGTAGTTTCGGGGATCGTTGGACTAGTCCAATTTAATCAGGCGTCCAGTCGCGCCCGGCCCCCGAGAGGCAACATGTCCAATCCCGCATCCACCGCAGACGCGCCGGCATCGGGGCGTAAACCCTGGTATCGCCTCCTTTATGTTCAGGTTCTCATCGCCATCGTGCTGGGCGCGTTGCTGGGCACCTTTGACCCTGTTCTGGCCAAGAACGACTGGGTCAAGGCCATGGGCGATGGGTTCGTCAGCCTCATCAAGATGGTCATCGCGCCCATCATCTTCTGCACGGTGGTGTCGGGCATCGCCCATGTGAATGAGGCCAAGAAGGTCGGTCGTGTCGGCGTCAAGGCGCTGGTCTATTTCGAGGTGGTCTCGACATTCGCGCTGGTGCTGGGCCTGCTGGTCGCCAATCTGCTTCAGCCTGGCGCAGGCTTCTCCGGCAAGCCCGATGCGGCGGCAGTGGCGGGATACGCCAAGCAGGCGGGGGAGATGAAGAGCGTCGATTTCGTGCTCCACATCATCCCCGACAGCGTGGTCGGCGCCTTCGCGCGCGGCGACATTCTGCAGGTGCTGTTGTTCGCGATCCTCTTCGGCTTCTCGCTGATGGCTCTGGGCGAGCGCGGCCATACGGTGCGCGCGCTGGTCGATGATGTGGCCCACGCCATGTTCGGCGTCATCGCCATCGTGGTGCGCGCGGCTCCTATCGGGGCCTTTGGCGCCATGGCCTACACCATCGGTCGCTATGGTCCGCAGGCTCTGGGCAACCTCGCCGGGCTGATCGCCACCTTCTACCTGACCGCCTTGATCTTCGTCATCGTGGTGTTGGGGCTCATCGCGCGGATCGCGGGCTTCTCGATCTTCAAGTTCATCTCCTACATCAAGGACGAGTTGCTGATCGTGCTGGGCACCAGCTCTTCGGAAAGCGCCCTGCCGCAATTGATGGAGAAGCTGGAGCGGCTGGGGTGCTCCAAGTCGGTCGTGGGCCTCGTGGTGCCCACTGGCTACTCCTTCAACCTCGACGGCACCAATATCTACATGACGCTGGCGACCCTCTTCATCGCCCAGGCGCTGAATGTGCCCCTGACCGCCGGCGAGCAGATGACCATCCTTCTGGTCGCGATGCTCACCTCCAAGGGCGCGAGCGGCATCACGGGGGCGGGCTTCATCACCCTGGCGGCGACGCTGGCGTCGGTGCGTCCCGAGCTCTTGCCGGGCATGGCCATCGTGCTGGGCATCGACAAGTTCATGAGCGAGTGCCGCGCCCTCACCAACCTTACCGGCAATGGCGTGGCCTGCGTTGTTGTGGCCTGGTGGGAAGGGGAGCTTGATCGCGAAAAGCTGGACAAGGGCCTCAACCGCGTCATTGACCCCACGGACATCGATACGGCGGTGACCACAGGCTGAACGATAAAGACTTGGACGGCGGGCTTGCGCTCGCCGTCGCTGTTTGCTAGAACAAATATAGAACACGCCTTGACCGTCCGTTTTTTGACGTCCCGAACCCTGCGGCCCCTGTGGACAAAGCTTGCGGGTAGGGGCGCCCGAGCCCAAGGGCGGGTAGGGTGGCGTCCAATCGTCGGCGAAGGGCCGACCCCAAATTTTGGAGAGCCTCATGTCAGGCAGCGTCAACAAGGTCATTCTCGTGGGCAATCTGGGCCGCGATCCCGAGGTGCGCCGCACCGGCAATGGCGACCCCATCGTGTCCTTCTCCGTGGCCACCACCGAGAGCTGGAAGGACAAGGCCACCGGCGAGCGCAAGGACCGCACCGAGTGGCACAATGTCACCATCTTCAACGAGGCGCTGGGACGGATCGCCGAGCAGTACTGCAAGAAGGGCTCGAAGGTTTATCTCGAGGGCCAGTTGCAGACCCGCGAATATACGGACAAGGACGGCAATCAGCGCAAGGCGACCGATGTGGTCCTGCAGCGCTACCGCGGCGAACTGACCCTGCTCGACGGGCGCGGTCGTGAAGGCGGCGGCGGCGATGATCGCGGCGGCTATGAGGGAGGCGGCGGTGGCGGCGGCTATAGCCGCCCGGCGGCTGGCGGCGGTCGGCCCGCGCAGGTCGGCAGCGGGAGCGGCGGCGGCGGTGGGCGTTCGGCCCCCATCGATGACGATATCCCGTTCTGAGCAGGGCCGCGCCCACCACAGGGTCCGGCGCGTCGGGCCTCGCTTCATTTTACAGCCAGCCCCTTGGGTTGGCTGTTTTTCATTTAGGTCCGGGATGGCCCGATGCGCCGGGGGAATCAGGCGGCTTTCGCCAACTCGACCGCAGGTTTGGACAAATGGGTTGTGCATGGCTTTGCGATGATCTGCGGCTATAATGTTAAGTGATTGTAAAATTTAGTTTTTATTTGGCGCTTCGCAATGCGGAAAACTGGCCTTCGGGGCGGGAATCGGATATCACCAACGGCAACCTTTTCAACCCTGATGGGATTGCCTGGCCTTGGCCGATAACGACGACGTTCAACAGCCTTCGGGCCCCGACATTCGCCCTGTCTCCATCACCGACGAGATGAAGCGCAGCTATCTCGATTACGCCATGAGCGTGATTGTCAGCCGCGCGCTTCCCGATGTGCGCGACGGGCTCAAGCCCGTGCACCGGCGCATCCTCTTCTCGATGACCGAGAATGGCTATACGCCCGACAAGACCTATGTGAAGAGCGCCCGCATCGTCGGCGACGTCATGGGTAAATACCATCCCCACGGCGACTCTGCGATCTATGACGCGCTGGTGCGCATGGCGCAGCCCTTCTCCATGCGCCTGCCGCTCATCGACGGGCAGGGCAACTTTGGCTCTGTGGATGGCGATCCGGCGGCGGCCATGCGTTACACCGAGTCGCGCCTGGCCCGTCCGGCGCTGGCGCTGGCCCAGGACATCGACCTCGACACCGTCGACTTCCAGCCGAACTATGACGGCAAGGAGCATGAGCCGGTCGTCTTGCCGGCGCGCTTCCCCAATCTGCTCGTCAATGGCGCGGGCGGCATCGCGGTGGGCATGGCCACCAATATCCCGCCCCACAATCTGGGCGAGGTGATCGACGCCGTCTTCGCCATGATGGACAATCCCGAGATCACCATCGATGAGTTGATCGAGATCGTTCCCGGGCCTGATTTCCCCACTGGCGGCGTCATGCTGGGCCGGGGCGGCGCCCGGCTCGCCTATCAGACCGGGCGCGGCTCTGTGCTGGTGCGCGCCAAGGCTGAGGTGGAGCAGATCCGCAAGGATCGCGAAGCGCTCATCATCACCGAAATTCCCTATCAGGTGAACAAGAGCACCCTGCTCGAAAAGATCGCCGAACTCGTGCGCGAGAAGCGCGTCGAAGGCATCGCCGAATTGCGCGACGAGTCCGACCGCGACGGCATGCGCATCGTCATCGAGATCAAGCGCGACGCGGTCGCCGACGTCGTGCTGAATCAGCTCTATCGCTATACGCAGCTGCAGAATTCCTTCGGCTGCAACATGATCGCGCTGAACGGCGGTCGGCCGGAAATGCTGACCCTGAAGGACTTCCTGCGCGCCTTCATCGATTTCCGCGAGGAGGTCGTCACCCGCCGCACCAAATTCCTGCTGAACAAGGCGCGCGATGGCGCCCATGTGCAGGTGGGTCTGGCCATTGCGGTGGCCAATATCGACGAGGTCATCCGCCTCATCCGCACCTCGCCCGATGCGGCGGCGGCGCGCGAGGCCCTGATGGGCCGCGACTGGCCCGCCCATGACATGGCGCCCCTGATCGCGCTGATCGCCGATCCCCGCCACACGCTGAACGCGGATGGCAGCTATCGCCTGTCCGAGCAGCAGGCCCGCGCAATCCTCGACCTGCGCCTGCAACGCCTCACGGCGCTGGGCCGCGACGAGATCGCCGAAGCCCTCAACAAGCTGGCGGTGGAGATCGCCGATTATCTGGACATCCTGCGGTCGCGTGCGCGGGTCTTCGCCATCATCAAGGACGAGATGACGGCGATCAAGACCGCTCACGCCACCCCGCGCCGCACCGTCATCATGGATAGCGATGCGGATATGGAAGATGAGGATCTCATCCAGCGCGAGGACATGGTCGTGACCGTGTCCCATGCGGGCTATATCAAGCGCGTGCCGCTCGCCACCTATCGGGAGCAGCGGCGCGGCGGCAAGGGTCGCTCGGGCATGTCCACGCGCGAGCAGGATTTCGTGGCGAGCCTGTTTGTCGCCACCACCCATCAGCCCGTGCTGTTCTTCTCCTCGCTGGGGCAGGTCTACAAGCTCAAGGTCTGGCGCCTGCCGCAGGCGGGGCCGACCGCTGTGGGCCGCTTCCTCGAAAATATCCTGCCGCTTGAGAAGGGTGAGCGCATCACCACCATCATGCCGCTGCCTGAAGATGAGGCTGCCTGGGAGGCGCTGGACGTCATGTTCGCCACCACAGGCGGCACGGTCCGGCGCAACAAGTTGTCCGACTTCACCACCGTCAACCGCGCGGGCAAGATCGCCATGCGCCTTGATGAGGGCGAGGGCATTGTCAATGTGCAGATGTGCACCGAGATGGACGATGTGCTGCTGACCACCGCCAAGGGCCAGTGCATTCGTTTCGCCACCACCGATGTGCGCGTCTTCAAGGGTCGCGACAGCATGGGCGTGCGTGGAATCACCCTGAGCGAAGGCGACCGGCTCATCTCCATGGCCATCCTGCGCCATGTGGAAGCCAGCGCCGAAGAGCGCGAGGCCTATCTGCGCCGTCGCCGTGCGGTAGCGGGCGAGGTCGAGGGCGAGGTCACGGCGGCCGAGGAGGAGAGCGAGGCGCTCGCCACCGGCGCAGGCGCCGAGACGCTGACGCAGGAGCGTTATGCGGAGCTTGGGGCGCTGGAGCAGATCATTCTCACGATCTCGGAGAATGGCTACGGCAAGCGCACCTCGTCTTATGAATACCGCATCACCGGACGCGGCGGCAAAGGCATCGTCGCCATGGCCGTCAACGCCCGCAATGGCGAGCTGGTGGCCTCCTTCCCCGTGGAGACCGGCGACGGCATCATGCTCGTCACCGACGCCGGGCAACTGATCCGCTGCCCTGTCGAGGGCATAAGGGTCGCCGGGCGTGGCACTCAGGGCGTCATCGTCTTCCGAACTGACGCCAAGGAGCGCGTGGTCTCGGTCGAGCGCATCAGCGAAGATGAAGCCAATGGCGATGAAGGCGAGGCTGGCGGGGCCTCCGATGGCGCCGAGGGCTGAGAACTTCTGGAGACGGCGACATGGCTGAGGTGGCGGCGCTCTATACGGGAACCTTCGATCCCCTCACCAATGGCCATGCGGATGTGATCCGCCAGGCTGCAAGGCTTTGCGGTCGGTTGATCGTGGCCATCGGCGTCCATCCCGGCAAGAAGCCGGTGTTCGAGGCGCAGGAGCGCGCCAACATGATCCGCGCCTGCGCCGCCCCGCTGGTGGCGGGCACGGGCTGCGCGCTCGAGGTCGTCACCTTCGACGGGCTGGCGGTGGAGGCGGCGCGTCAGCATGGCGCCACGCTTCTGGTGCGCGGCCTGCGCGATGGAACCGACTTCGACTATGAAATGCAGATGGCGGGCATGAACGGGACCATGGCGCCGCAGATCACCACCGTCTTTTTGCCCTCATCCCCCGGCCTTCGCCACATCACCGGCACATTGGTGCGCCAGATCGCCGCCATGGGCGGGGATGTCTCGGCTTTCGCGCCGCCGCTGGTGGCGCAGGCGCTCGCGAAGCGTTTCGGGCAAGGCTGAAGCTTCACCCATTGCAGAACCCGTTTGAAAGAGGATCTTCCATGACCATCGACCGCCGCGCCTTTCTCGCCGCCGCCCCCGCGCTCGCTCTTGCGGGCGAGGCCTTCGCCCAGGCTTCGGACCCCGCCAACACCCTTTATATCGATCTCAAGGACGGTCGCGTGACGATCCGCCTGCGACCCGATCTCGCTCCCAAGCATGTGGAGCAGATCAAGACCCTGGTGGGGCGCAAGTTCTATGATGGCATCGTGTTCCATCGGGTTATCGCGGGCTTCATGGCCCAGACCGGCGATCCCAAGGGCAATGGCACCGGCGGCTCCGACCTGTCTAACATCCCCGCCGAATTCACGCCCACGCCTTTCAAGCGCGGCACGCTGGGCATGGCCCGCTCCCAGAGCCCCAATTCGGCCAATTCGCAGTTTTTCATCTGCTTCGCCGAAGCCTCGTTCCTGAACGGGCAATATACGGTCTTCGGCGAGGTCACCTCGGGCATGGATCTCGTGGACAAGATCAAGAAGGGCGATCCCAACAACAACGGATCGGTGACTTCGCCCGACCGCATGCTGAAGGTGCGGCTCGCCAGCGCCCCGGATTGAGGCGGAGCGCAGGCGTCCAGCCACCTTGATGGTTTACCAGCGCGGCGCGGACGGCTATAGCAATCCGCGCGTTCGCCGCCAGCTTTGCTGCGCGCGCGTACACGAAACCATTACCCAAGGAGGTCCGCCATGACGGACGAAGGAAAAGCCCCCAAGGCAGCCAAGGCGAAGAAGCCCGCCAAAAAGCCCGCCAAGAAGACCGCTGCGACGCCAGCTGAAGCGGTTGCCGCCGCTCCGGTGGAGACGCCATCCCAGGACCTTAACCGGTTGACCCTTGAGACCACTCAGGGCCCCGTCGTCATCAAGATGCGCCCCGATCTCGCGCCCAATCATGTCGCCCATATTTCGAAGCTGGTTTCCGAGGGCTTCTATGACGGCATCGTGTTCCATCGGGTGATCGAGGGTTTCATGGCCCAGACCGGCTGCCCCCATGGGACCGGCACGGGCGGTTCGAAATATCCGAACCTGAAGCAGGAGTTCAACCGGGAGCCGCATGTGCGCGGCGTCTGCTCCATGGCCCGTTCGTCCAACCCCGACAGCGCCAATTCCCAGTTCTTCATCTGCTTCGACGACGCCACGTTCCTTGATCGTCAGTACACGGTCTGGGGCCAGGTGGTCTCGGGCATGGAGAATGTGGACAAGATCAAGCGCGGCGAACCCGTGCGCGATCCCGACAAGATCGTTTCGGCTAAGCTGGGCTGAGGGTTTTGGGCAGTCGGCATTCGGCATTCGGCGGTAGATAGTTTACCTGCTGAACGTCTATTCCGACTGCCTGCGCCCGACTGCCGACTGCCTCAATCCCCATGCGCGTCGATCTCTTCGATTTCGAGCTGCCTGAAGATCGGATCGCGCTGCGTCCTGCAGAGCCGCGCGATGCTGCGCGTCTGCTGGTGGTTCCGCCGCAGGGGCCTTTCGAGGATGCGGGGGTGCGCGACATTCCCTCTTTCCTGCGCCCCGGCGATGTGCTCGTCGTCAATGACACCAAGGTGATCCCGGCGCGGCTCGACGGCTTTCGCACGCGCGGCGAAGTCTCGGCGCGCATTCAGGCGACCCTGCACAAGCGCGAGGGCGAGGATCGCTGGCGGGCCTTCGTGCGCCCCGCCAAGAAAGTCGCCATCGGCGAGCGCATCCGCTTCGGGCAGGCCTCCGAAAGTTCGGTCTGCGAGCTTGGCGCCCTGGACGCCGAAGTCATCGAGAAGGGGGAGGGCGGCGAGGCGCTGCTCGCTTTTTCCTTCTCGGGACCGGCGCTGGACGAGGCCATCATGCGCCATGGGCATATGCCCCTGCCGCCCTATATCGCCAGCAAGCGCGGCGAGGATGCGCGGGACCAGCAGGATTACCAGACCCTCTTCGCCCGCGATCCCGGCGCGGTGGCCGCGCCCACCGCGAGCCTGCACTTCACGCCAGCCCTTGTCGCCGCCATTGAGGCGGCGGGCGTCATCATCGAGCGGGTGACCCTGCATGTGGGGGCGGGGACTTTCCTGCCCATGAAGGTGGACGACACCGCCGACCATCGCATGCACGCCGAATATGGGGTTCTGCGCGAGGATGTGGCCGAGCGGCTTGAGGCGGCGCGAGCCAGGGGTGGGCGCATAATGGCGGCTGGCACCACCAGCCTGCGCATTCTGGAGACGGCGGCGGGGGAGGATGGGCGCATCCGCGCCTTTACGGGCGACACCTCCATTTTCATCACTCCGGGCTACCAGTTTCGGGCGGTGGATGTGCTGCTCACCAATTTTCATCTGCCGCGCTCCACGCTTTTCATGCTGGTCAGCGCCTTTTCCGGGCTTGAGCGGATGCATGAGGCCTATGCGCACGCCATCGCTTCGGGCTATCGGTTCTATTCCTATGGCGACGCCTGTCTGCTGATCAGGACGCCCTGACGGCCCCTTTCCAATGGATCATCCCGTGACCGAAAAGTTTGGCTTCACCCTCAAGGGGACGGATGGCGCGGCGCGCACGGGCGTGGTCTCCATGCCCCGCGGCGAGATCCGCACCCCCGCCTTCATGCCGGTGGGCACGGCGGCGACCGTGAAAGCCATGTATCCCGATCA
Source organism: Beijerinckiaceae bacterium (assembly GCA_947456505.1). Lineage (GTDB taxonomy): Bacteria > Pseudomonadota > Alphaproteobacteria > Rhizobiales > Beijerinckiaceae > Terripilifer. The sequence goes on along the minus strand of CANGTC010000034.1, from coordinate 16,129 downwards.
GGTGCGGGCGCTGGGCGCGGACATCGTGCTGGGCAACACCTATCACCTCATGCTGCGCCCAGGCGCAGAGCGCATCGCGGAGCTTGGCGGGCTGCACAAATTCATGAACTGGCCGCATCCGATCCTCACGGACTCCGGCGGGTTTCAGGTGATGTCGCTGGCCAAGCTGCGCAAGCTCAATGAGAATGGCGTGACCTTCCAGTCCCATATCGACGGCGCGCGTCATGTGCTGACGCCCGAGCGCTCCATGGAAATCCAGGGCCTGCTGGGCTCGGACATCCAGATGCAGTTCGACGAATGCGTGAAGCTGCCTTGTTCGGACGCGGAGGCCGAGCGCGCCATGCGCCTGTCGCTTCGCTGGGCGGAACGCTCCCGCAAGGCCTTTACGGGGGGCGAGGGCCGGGCGATTTTCGGCATCGTGCAGGGCGGGGCCGTGCATGGGCTGCGGGTGGAGAGCGCGCAGGCGCTGACCGCCATGGATTTTCCCGGCTACGCCATCGGCGGGCTTGCGGTGGGCGAGCCGCAGGAGGTCATGCTCGACATGATCGAAACCGTGGAGCCCCATCTGCCCCGCGAGAAGCCGCGCTATCTCATGGGCGTCGGCACCCCTGACGATCTCCTCGAGTCCGTGCGGCGCGGGGTCGACATGTTCGATTGCGTCATGCCCACCCGCGCCGGGCGCCATGGTTTGGCCTATACGCGATTTGGCAAGGTCAACCTGCGCAACGCCCGCCACGTCGCCGATCCGCGCATGCTGGACCCCGAGTCGAGCTGCCCCGCCGCCCGCGACTATTCGCGCGCCTATCTGCACCATCTCGTGAAGTCCGGCGAGATCCTCGGCATGATGCTGCTGACCTGGGCCAACCTGGCCTATTACCAGCACCTGATGGCGGGGATGCGCGAGGCCATTGCGGCCGGTTCCTTCGCCGAATTTGCGGCCCGGACCAAGGCGGACTGGGCGCAGGGGGATGTGGCGGGGCTTTAGGGACCCTGGCCTTAGGCCAGCTCTACGCGCAAGGTGCGTCCTACCGCTGTCGCGGCCCGCCGCAAGGTGTCGAGGGTGACGGACGATGATGCGGGATCCAGCAGCCTGTCGAGTTGGCGACGACTTGTTTTCATGCGCGCGGCCATGAGCGTCTTAGTGAGGCCTTGCGCTTGCATGGCTTCCACGATCTGGGCCGCGATGATCTCCTTGATGGCGTGATCCTCACAAGCTTCAAGCATTCCTTGTTCTGCAAGGAATTCATCGAAGGTTTCGTCGCTCACGCGGCCTTTCTTGTTCGGGTCCATCGCGTCACCTCTCGTTTGCGTTTGAGGGCAAGGTCAAAATCTTGCAGCGGTATTTTCTGTGTCTTCTTGATGAAAGCATGCAGTAAAATCATATGGCCATCGCCCAAGCAGAAGATAACCCGCGCAATCCGGTTACCGTCGAGGTTGCTGCGTACTTCCCAAAGGCCGTCGCCAAGGGGAGCGCAGTGTGGGCGGCCAAGGGGCCAACCAAATTCGACTTTCTGAATGTCCTTGCCGACCGTAAACCTGTCCGTATCCGACAACTCAAGGACCCATTCACGAACGGGCCTGCCCCCACCGCTGCTTTCATAAAACCGCGCGGTCAGTTTTTTCGAGCGATCGATCATCAATGCAAATGTGCCAAGATTGGCACATCTCGTCAAGAGACCTTGCTTAATTGGCGACTTTTAGCAAGCGACATTTAGTGAAGTACATCATCAATTTCAGATACTTAAATCACTTATCGCTATTCTTGAGCCCGCCTCGAAAATAAAAAGCAAGGCTCGATCTATCGATCGACCTTGCTCTAGTATCCTTGTCTCGACCGGTTCCTGTTGTGGCCTTCGACGGCTTTGGCCTTAGGGCTCTTTGCCGTCGCTGCCGGAAACCGGGTTCCTCCCGCGACTTGGAATGCTGCACGTGTCCGTTTAACCGGGCGCGGCCTCCTTTCGGATTAGCCAGAGAAATCTATCTAATGCTTTTGCGTTTGTCGACACCTCCGAAACGCCATTTCAGACTTTTTTTAAGTGTTCAAGCACACAAATAGACAAGTTAAATATATGTTTTTATTGTAATTTTTTTCGCCCCAAATTGAGCGCCTTAAATTTAGGCATTTTCGTGGCGCGGATTCCGCATTTTCTTTCTGTCAAAGGTCGCTGACGAGATTGGCGCATTTGCGGGCTGTCATCCTTGATCAGTGTCAAACGTGCCTTACTGCGTGGCTTTACGGGCGAAGCCGAACCCGCAGAGCGCCTCTGCGCTTGTCTTTCGACGCGCCTTGCTGTTGTTTGGCCCTCAATTGCGCCCCTTCTGCGCGAATCGCTCCATCCAGCTCAGGTCCTCTCATGCGTCTGTCACGATTCTTTCTTCCCACGCTCCGCGAAACGCCCAAGGAGGCGGAGATTGTCTCGCATCGATTGATGCTGCGCGCCGGCATGGTGCGGCAGGAATCTGCGGGCATCTACGCATGGCTTCCGCTGGGCCTGCGCGTGCTGCGCAAGATTGAGCAGATCGTGCGTGAAGAGCAGAACAGGGCGGGCGCCATCGAGTTGCTCATGCCGGTCATCCAGTCCGCCGATCTGTGGCGCGAGAGCGGCCGCTACGAGGCCTATGGCAAGGAGATGCTGCGCATCGAGGATCGCCATGAGCGCGAGATGCTCTTTGGCCCCACCAACGAAGAGATGATCACGGAGATCTTCCGCGCCTATGTGCGTTCCTACAAGGATCTGCCGCTCAATCTCTATCATATCCAGTGGAAGTTCCGCGACGAGGTGCGTCCGCGCTTTGGCGTGATGCGCTCGCGCGAATTCCTGATGAAGGACGCCTACTCCTTCGATCTCGATGCGGCGGGCGCGCGGCACTCCTATAATCAGATGTTCGTCGCCTATCTGCGCACCTTCGCCCGCATGGGCCTGAAGGCCATTCCCATGCGCGCCGACACCGGCCCCATCGGCGGCGATCTCAGCCATGAATTCATCATCCTCGCCTCCACCGGCGAGAGCGAGGTCTTCTGCCATTCCGATTATCTGAACATAGAGACGCCGCCCGCCGACGTCGCCTTTGATGATCGCGGCGTGATGCAGGGCCTTTTCGATCAATGGACGCAGCGCTACGCCGCGACCTCTGAAATGCACGACGCCAGCGCCTTCGAGGCCTTGCCTGAGGCCCAGCGCGTTTCGGCGCGCGGCATCGAGGTCGGCCACATCTTCTACTTCGGCACGAAATATTCGCTGCCCATGCGCGCGGTGGTGAATGGTCCCGATGGCAAGGAAACCCCTGTGCAGATGGGCTCCTACGGCATTGGCCCCTCGCGCCTTGTGGCCGCTCTGATCGAGGCCAATCACGATGACGCCGGCATCATCTGGCCGGAGTCCGTGGCCCCTTTCCATATTGGCCTCGCCAATCTCAAGGTGGGCGACGCGGCGACGGACGCGGCCTGCGCCGATCTCTACGCCAAGCTGACGAAGGCGGGGATCGACGTGCTCTATGATGATCGCGATGATCGGCCGGGCGCGAAATTCGCCACGCTTGATCTCATCGGCCTCCCCCATCAGGTCATCGTCGGGCCCAAAGGGCTCGCCGATGGCAAGATCGAGGTTAAAAACCGCCGCACCGGCGCGAAGGAGAACCTCTCGCTGGATGAGGTCATCAACAGGTTCACCGCTTGAGCGATCAGACCATCGAGACGCAGCAGGTCGAGGCGTCGCCCTACAAGGCGGCGCGCCCCTTCGCGCCTTTCGAATGGATGATCGCCCTGCGCTATCTGCGCGCGCGGCGGGCAAAGAGTTTCGTCTCGGTGATCGCGGGTTTTTCCTTTGCAGGCATCATGCTGGGCGTGGCGACGCTGATCGTCGTCATGTCCGTGATGAATGGCTTTCATCTGGAGTTGATGAGCAAGATCATCGGCATCAACGGCCATGTCTTCCTGCAGGGAGTCGAGACGCCGCTCAATGATTATGACCAGGTGGGCAAGCGGCTGGAGCAGGTCCCGGGCGTCACCCTCGTCATTCCCATGGTGGAGGGCGCGGCGGGCGTCTCCTCGCCCTATCAGCAATCGGGCGCTCTGGTGCGCGGCATTCGCGAGGATGACATCAAGCGTTTGCCGGGCATCGCGGGCAATGTGCGGCGCGGCACGCTGGAGGGCTTCGACACCGCAGGCGGCGTCGCCATCGGCGCCAAGATGGCCGAGCAGCTCAGCGTGCGCGTGGGCGACACCATCTCGATCCTGACCGCAAGGGGCGCGGCCACGCCCTTTGGCGTCGCGCCGCGCATCAAGGCCTATCCGGTGGTGGCGATTTTCCAGATCGGCGTTTCGGAATTCGACGGCATCTTCGTCTATATGTCGCTCAGCGAAGCGCAGGCCTATTTCAATCGGGAGGATGAGGCCAGCGTGATCGAGGCCTTTGTCGATGATCCCGACGACATGGACGCCATGCGCCTGAAGCTCGACAAGGCGGTAGGGCGGCCCATGATCATGACCGATTGGCGTCAGCGCAACCGCTCCTTCTTCGAGGCGCTGAAAATCGAGCGCACGGTGATGTTTCTCATTCTCACGCTGATCATTCTGGTGGCGGCTCTGAACATCATTTCGGGCATGACCATGCTGGTGAAGGACAAGGGCCGCGATATCGCGATCCTGCGCACCATGGGCGCGACGCGCGGGGCGGTGCTGCGGATCTTTCTGGTGACGGGGGCGACCATCGGCGCTTCGGGCACCTTCGCGGGCCTGCTGCTGGGGCTTGTGGTGGCGCATAATCTTGAAGCGGTGCGCCAGCTTATCAACCGCAGCTTCGGGCTCAATGTCTTCGACCCCAATCTTTACTTGCTGAGCCGCCTGCCTTCGGTGGTGGTGACGAGCGATGTGGTGCTGATCGTATCCCTTTCCCTGTCCCTGTCCTTGCTCGCCACCGTCTATCCTGCCTGGCGCGCGGCCAAGCTCGACCCCGTCGAAGCCCTGAGGTACGAATGAGCGCGCCGCAGGACTATCCCGCGCTCTGGCTGCATGAGGTCAGGCGCAGCTATAAACAGGGTGAGAGTTCGCTCGATATTCTCAACGGCGTCGAGTTGGCGCTGTGGCCTGGCGAATCCGTCGCGCTGATTGCGCCTTCGGGCGCGGGCAAATCCACGCTGCTGCATGTGGCGGGCCTGCTGGAGAAGCCTGATGGCGGCGAGGTCTATGTGGGCGGCGCGCCCACGGCCGTGATGGATGACGCGGAGCGCACGATGCTGCGGCGCCACGAGATTGGTTTCGTCTATCAGTTCCATCATCTGCTGCCCGAATTCTCCGCGCTCGAAAACATCATGATGCCCCAGATGATTGCGGGCCTGAGCAAGGCTTCGGCGAAACAGCGCAGCGAGGAATTGCTGGGCTATCTGGGGCTCGCCAAACGCATGGGGCACCGGCCTGCGGAACTGTCGGGCGGCGAGCAGCAGCGCGTCGCCATCGCCCGCGCCGTCGCCAATGGTCCGCGCCTGCTGCTGGCCGATGAGCCCACGGGCAACCTCGACCCCAAAACCGCCGATCATGTGTTCAACGCGCTCGCCCAGATCGTGCGCGCCACGGGGCTTGCGGCGCTTGTCGCCACCCACAACCTCGAGCTTGCCGGACGCATGGACCGGCGCGTGACCCTGCGCGATGGATTGGTTGTCGAACTGCCCTAGGGGCATGGAACCGAGCTTGGCCGTGTGCGTTGTGACTGCGCCATGGTTGACCGTCCCGCATCCCATGCCGCGATACAGCAACGCCTGCTGCGACGTTTCGCGCTGCTTGCCTTTGGCTACTGGCGCGGGCCCACCCGCATCAAGGCCTGGGGCTTCACCATCGGCCTCTTTCTGGCGCTGCTGCTGAACCTTGCGGTCGCGGTGGCGGTGAATGGCTGGAACAAGCTGTTCTTCGACGCCCTGCAATACAAGAACGAACCGCGCATCATCCTCAGCATCAGTCTTGTGATCGTGCTGGCGGTGCTCTCGGCCTTGACGGTCGCGCTGCTGCAACAGGTGCGCATGCGCTTGCAACTGCGCTGGCGCGAATGGTTGACGAAGACCCTGGTGCGGCGCTGGATGGAGCGGCGGCGCTTTTATCAGCTGAGCATTCTGGATCTCGTTGATAACCCCGAAGCGCGCATGGCGGAGGATGGGCGCCTCGCCATCGAGCTCTTCGTCGATTTCACCGCAGGCGTCACCAATGCGGTTCTGACGGCGGCCTCTTTCGTGGGCGTGCTCTGGTTCATCGGAGGCTCCCTGACCATGTGGGGCGTGGAGATCCCCGGCTATCTCGTCATCGCCGCGATCCTCTATTCGGGCGTCACCTCCTTCGGCATGTTGCTCATCGGGCGTCCCTTGGTGGCGCGGGTGGAGGAGAAAGCGGCGGCGGAGGCGGACTTTCGCTATGAACTCACCCGCACCCGCGAGAATGCGGAGACCATCGCGCTCATCGGGGGGGATGACGATGAGCGGTCGAAGCTTGATGGCAGTTTCGACGCTCTTGCGCTGCGCTGGGTCAGCGTCATCGGGCGCCAGACGCGCATGATCTTTCTGGCGGGCGCCAACAATGTGCTGGCGCCGGTGATCCCGCTATTGCTGGGCGCGCCGAAATATCTGGCGGGGGAAATCTCGCTGGGCGATCTCATGCAGGCGGCGGCGGCTTTCACGCAGGTGCAGAACGCGCTGAACTGGCTCTCGGACAATAGCCTGCGTCTCGCCGACTGGTTCGCCTCCGCCCGTCGCGTGGCGGCGCTCGACAGCGCCTTCGCCCAGCTCGACAAGCTCGCGGAGGGGCCGGAGGGACACGCCATTGATCTGGGCTTCAGCGACGATGGCGCCTTGCATCTGCGCGGCCTCTCCATCGCCCAGCATGACGGCAAGGTGATGCTGGCGGACGCGGAGGTGCGCATCAGGCAGGGCGAGAAGGTGCTGGTGAAGGGGGATTCAGGCACCGGCAAGTCCACGCTCATTCGCGCCATGGCGGGCTTGTGGCCGTGGGGCTCCGGGCAGATTCTGCGTCCGCGCGGCGCGCGCATCGCCTTCATGCCCCAGCGGCCTTATATTCCGCTTGGCACATTGCGTCACGCGCTCGACTATCCCCATGACGAGACGCCCGTCGAGCCCGGCCGCACCGAAGAGATGCTGCGGGCCTGCGGCCTCGATCATTTCATCGCGCGGCTGGATGAGGAGGAGAACTGGTCGGGCGTTTTGTCAGGCGGCGAGCAGCAGCGCCTCGCCTTCGCCCGCGTGCTGTTGAAACGGCCTGACATCATTATCATGGACGAGCCGACCTCGGCGCTGGATGAACTCAGCCAGACCCGCATGATGGAATTGCTGCGCGCTGAGGTTCGGGACTCCATGGTGCTGCATGTGGCCCACCGCCCGGGCCTCGACCGCTTCCATGATCGCGCCATCCATCTCAAACGCGAACGCGGCGGTCCAGCCACGGTGGAGGAGGCGCCTTCCGACATCTGGCTGGCGGGGCGGCGCTGGCTGTCCAAGGTGAGGGCGGGGGAGAGGTAGACGCCCTCACCCCACCGCGCGCAGCCTCGCAAAGCCCCGGTCGAGATCCTCGGTCAGGTCCGCCAGATCCTCCAGGCCCACCTGAAAGCGAAGCGCCGGGCCGCCGGGGGCCCATGTGGTGGCGGTGCGGTAGGTGGAGCAGTCGAAGGGGATGACGAGGCTTTCGAAGCCGCCCCAGGAATAGCCCATGCCAAACAGCTCAAGGCCATCCAGCATGGCCGCCACGGCCGCCTCGCTGACGGGATGCAGGATGATGGAGAAGAGGCCGGAGGAGCCCGAGAAGTCGCGCTTCCATATGGCGTGGCCGGGATGGGAGGGCAGGGCGGGGTGCAGCACCTCCTTCACCTCGGGTCGCCCCTTGAACCAATAGGCCAGAGCCAGCGCCTGGCGCTCCGCCTCCTGGAGGCGCAGCTTCATGCTGCGCAGGCCCCGCAGGCACAGGAAGGCGTCCTCTGGCCCGGCGCACATTGCGAAGGCGTCGAAGGTCTGTCGCAGGCGCTTGAACCAGGCCTTGTTGGCGGAGACGAGGCCCAGCAGCAGGTCCGAATGGCCCGAGAGATATTTGGTGCCCGCCTCGATGGCGAGGTCCACGCCCCGGTCGTGGGGTGGAAAAAACAGGGGCGTCGCCCAGGTATTGTCCATGATCACACAGGCGCCGCGCGCATGGGCGACTTCGGCGATGGCGGGCACATCCTGCATCTCGAAGCTCTGGGAGCCCGGCGCCTCGACCAGCACGGCTGAGGTGGTGGGCCGAAACAGGGCTTGGATCCCGCCGCCGATCTGGGGATCGTAATAGGCGGTCTCGACGCCCATGCGGGCGAGCACCGTGTCGCAGAAGTGGCGCGTCGGCCCATAGGTGGAATCGCTCACCAGTAAGTGATCGCCGGATTTGACGGCGGTCATCAGCGCCAGGGTGATGGCGGCGAGGCCGGTCGGAGCCAGGACTGTGCCCTCGGCGTTGGACAGTTCGGTCCAGGCGTCTTCCAGCGCCTTGGTGGTCGGCGTGCCCTTGGTGCCATAGGTATAGGGCACATCACGGTCTTTCAGGCTGGCCATGGTGGGGAAAAGCACCGTGGAGCCCCGGTAGATCGGCGTATTGACGAAACCATACTGGTCCTCGGGGTCGCGCCCGGCGTGGATCAGCCTTGTGGCGCTGCGCAGGCCAGCCCTGGTTTCGTTCGTCAGCTTCGACATCTGATGGTCCTGTTTCGCGGAGGCTTGACCGGCGACGTGAATACCCCTTGGATGGGCCGCAGGGAATACCCCTGTCGCCAAGCGACCGGCGCCCTTGGCGTCGACACCACGACTGGAGCATTTTCATCATGAAACGTCTATTGATCGCAGCCGGGTTCTCAGCTTGCCTCGTCACGGGCGCCTCAGCAGGCGTCCTCGACACCATCAAGCAGAAGGGTTTTCTCTCCTGTGGCTCCAACACTGGCCTCGCAGGCTTCGGCCTGCCCGACGACAAGGGCGTCTGGACCGGCCTTGATGTGGATTTCTGCCGCGCCATCGCCGCCTCCATCTTCGATGATCCCAACAAGGTGAAGTTCATCCCCCTGACCGCCAAGGACCGTTTCACGGCCCTTCAGTCGGGCGAAGTGGATGTGCTGGCCCGCAACGGCACCTGGACCCAGTCCCGCGAGGCCGAACTCGGCCTGCATTTCGGCGGCGTGAACTATTACGATGGCCAGGGCTTCATGACCCGCAAGAAGAACAACATTTCTTCCGCGCTGGAGCTGAACGGCGCCTCGGTCTGCGTGCAGCAGGGCACCACGACCGAGCTGAACATGGCGGACTTCTTCCGCACCAATAACATGAAATACGAGGGCATCGCCTTCGCCACCGCCGACGAGGCCATCAAGGCCTATGACACCGGCCGTTGCGACGCCTTCACCACGGACGTCTCCCAGCTCTACAGCGAGAAGCTGAAGCTGGTGAATCCGGACGAGACCGTGGTTCTGCCCGAGGTCATCTCCAAGGAGCCGCTCGCGCCCGCGGTGCGCCAGGGCGATTCCCAATGGTTCAACATCGTCCGCTGGGTCCATTTCGCCATGCTGAACGCCGAGGAGCTTGGCGTCACCAAGGCCAATGTGGATGAGAAGATGAAGTCTCAGGTGCCGGAAGTGCGCCGCCTGCTGGGCGTCGAGGGCGATTTCGGCAAGGGCCTCGGCCTGACGAAGGATTGGGCCTACCGGATCGTCAAGCATGTGGGCAACTATGGCGAGAGCTTTGATCGCAACGTGGGTGAAAACTCCAAGCTGAAGATCAAGCGCGGCCTCAACAACCTCTGGTCAAAGGGCGGTCTGCAATACGCCCCTCCGGTGCGTTGATCGGCGAAGCATTCGGGGCGCGCGGGCATGAGCGAGAGTGGACGTGGGGCTGGCAGGCCGCAGGTTCCGCTGCTGCATGACCCGCGCTTTCGCGGGTTGCTGGCGCAGGCGGTCACGGCGCTTGTCGTGGTCTCCCTGCTATGGGTGGCGGTGGACAACGCCGCCACCAACATGCGCGCGCGCGGCATTCCCACCAATTTCGATTTCTGGAACCGGGTGTCGGGCTTCGACATCAACCAGACGCTGATTTCCTATTCCGCCGTCTCCACTTATGGGCAGGCCTTTCAGGTTGGCCTGCTGAACACGCTCCTTGTTGCGGGCGTCGGCATCGTTTTCGCCACCTTGCTGGGCTTCACGCTGGGGGTGATGCGCCTGTCGTCCAACTGGGCGGCGCGCAGCTTCGCCACGGTCTATGTGGAGACCCTGCGCAATGTGCCGCTGCTGCTGCAATTGCTGTTCTGGTACAACGCCATCCTGAGCCCTCTGCCCGCGCCGCGCGCCTCCCTCGCCATGCCGTCGGTGACGTTGACATGGCCCGACGCCGCTTCTCTTGCGCTGGCGCTTGCAGCGGGTGCGCTGGCCATCTTCGCCACCCGTTTCGCCCGCAGCCAGACGCCCGGCAGCGCGGGCGCCTTATTGGCGCCCATCGCCTCGGCGCTGGGCTGGATCGTGGCGCTGATCGCGCTGCCCTTCGGCGCTTCGGCTTTTTGGGGCGCGCCGGGCGGGGGCGTGCTGCACTGGGGCGGGCCTGCGGGCGTCTATCTCAACAATCGCGGGCTGCTGCTGCCCAACCCCAGCTTCGGGCCGGGGTCAGGATGGGTGCTGGCGGCTTTGGCTGTCGCGGTGGCGGCGAGCTTTCTCTACATGCTGCAGGCGCGGCGCAAACAGGCCGCCACGGGCGTACAGAGCCCGGTGGGGCTGGTGAGCCTCGCCTTGCTGGTAGGCCTGCCCCTGATCGCCTTCATGGCTGCGGGCGCACCTGTGACCCTTGATTATCCGGTGCTGCGCGGCTTCAATTTCCAGGGCGGCCTGCGCGTCAACCCTGAGTTCGTGGCGCTGGTGCTGGGGCTGGTGCTCTACACCGCCTCCTTCATCGCCGAAGAGGTGCGCGCGGGGGTGCAATCGGTGGCCAAGGGCCAGAGCGAGGCCGCCCATGCGCTGGGCCTGCGCGCCTCGCCCACCCTTCGGCTGGTGGTGCTGCCCCAGGCCATGCGGGTTATCTTGCCGCCGCTCACCAGCCAATATCTGAATCTCACCAAGAACTCTTCCCTTGCGGTCTTCATCGGCTATCCCGAACTCGTGCAGGTCTTCATGGGTACGGTGCTGAACCAGACGGGCGCGGCGGTGCAGGTTATCGCCGTGACCATGGCGGTCTATCTGACGATCTCGCTGGCGACCTCGGGCCTCATGGCCCTCTATGCGCGCCACACGGCTTGGGCGGAGCGCTAGATGGACCAGCGCCCCGATCCCGTCTTTCTGCGCACCTCGCCCAGCCCCGTGCTGCCGCCGCCCGTCTTCGCGGGCGGGCCGGTGAAATGGGTGCGCGAGAACATGCTGGCGGGGCCGGGCTCGGCCCTGTTCACGGTGGCTGGCCTGTTGTTCATTCTCTGGGTGACGCCGGGGCTGGTGCGCTATCTGCTGATCGACGCCGTCTGGTCCTCGCCCGATGGGGCGGCCTGCCGGGCGCCGGGGGCGGGGGCCTGCTGGAGCTTTATCGCCCGCAAGCTCGATTTCTTCCTCTACGCCTCCTATCCCCGCGAGATGGTCTGGCGGGTGAACCTCTGCATGGCCATGGGCGGGGCGCTGGCGGTCTGGCTGCTGTGGCCGGGCGCCGCGCGAAAGGGGCTAGGCTCTCTGCTGTTCTTCCTGGCCTATCCCGTGGCGAGCCTGTTGCTGCTGCATGGGTCCGACGCCCTTGGCCTCCCCAAGGCGCCCACGGACCTCTGGGGCGGCATGTTTCTGAGCATGATCGTCGCCACCGTGGGCATCGTCTTCTCGTTGCCCGGTGGCGTGCTGCTGGCGCTGGGGCGGCGCTCGCGCCTGCCGGTCGTGCGCTTCTTCGCGACCCTCTTCATCGAATTCGTGCGCGGGGTGCCCTTCATCACTGTGCTCTTCATGGCCAACACCATGTTGCCGCTCTTCGTGCCCGCGAGCTGGTCGCCGGACCGGCTGGTGCGCCCGCTTGTGGGCGTTGCGCTCTTCGCCAGCGCCTATATGGCGGAGATCGTGCGCGCGGGGTTGCAGGCCATCCCCAAGGGCCAGACCGAGGGCGCCATGGCGCTGGGCCTGAGCCATTGGGGCATGATGCGGCTGATCATCCTGCCGCAGGCGCTCACGGTGGTGATCCCGGGCATCGTGGGCATCTTCATCGGCCTCTTCAAGGACACCACACTGGTGGCGGTGGTGGGCATTCCCGATTTTCTGCGCACGGTGGAGACGGCGCGGCTCGATCCCGCCTGGGCGGGGCCGACCATTTCGACCACTGGCTACATCTTCGCCGGACTTTTCTACTGGGTCTTCTGCTTCGGCATGTCCCGTTACTCGCTCATGATGGAGCGTCGGCTGTCAGCCGGGCGCAAGAGATAGGATCCCCACCATGGCCTCCCCCGCTTTCGCACCACCCCATGACGGCGCCGCCATCGAGATGATCGGCGTCAACAAATGGTATGGGCAATTCCATGTGCTGCGCGACATCAACCTGAGGGTGGGGCAGGGGGAACGAATCGTCATCTGCGGGCCCTCGGGCTCGGGCAAATCGACGCTGATCCGCTGCATCAACCGGCTGGAGGAGCATCAAGCCGGGCGCCTCATCGTGGAGGGCGTGGAGCTGACCAATGATCTGCGCAAGATCGACGAGATCCGCCGCGAGGTCGGCATGGTCTTCCAGAATTTCAACCTCTTTCCCCATCTGAGCATTCTGGAGAATTGCACTCTCGCGCCCATCTGGGTGCGCAAGATGCCCAAACGCGAGGCCGAAGAGGTGGCCATGCATTACCTGACCCGGGTGAAGATTCCCGAGCAGGCCCACAAATATCCCGGCCAATTGTCCGGCGGGCAGCAGCAGCGCGTCGCCATCGCGCGCGCCCTGTGCATGAACCCCAAGATCATGCTCTTCGACGAGCCTACCTCCGCCCTTGATCCTGAAATGGTGAAGGAGGTGCTCGACACCATGGTGGCTCTGGCGCGCGATGGGATGACCATGCTCTGCGTGACCCACGAAATGAACTTCGCCAAACAGGTGGCCGACCGCGTGATCTTCATGGACCGGGGCGAGATCGTGGAGTCGAATGCGCCCGAGGCCTTCTTCGCCAATCCCCGGCATGAGCGCACGAAACTCTTCCTGAGCCAGATCCTGGGGTGAGGGCGGGGGCTGAGCGGTTGCCTCGGCCGGAGGCGCGGTGTACCCAGCCCCATGCAAATTCTGGCCATTCTCCTTGATGTCGTCATGCCCGTGTTTCTCGTGGCGGCCGTGGGCTATGGCTGGGCGCGCAAGGACAGGCCCTTCGACCCCACCTTCGTCTCCCTGCTGGTGACAGTGGTGGGTACGCCCTGTCTGGTGGTGGACAGTCTGTCGGGCGCGGGGCTGCAACTGGGGGCGCTCGGGCAGATCGCGCTGGCCTCGGCCCTCTGCCACGGCCTCGCCATGGGGCTGGGCTATGGGGTCGTGCGCGCCATGGGGCAATCCGTGCCCACCTATCTGCCCTCGCTGACCTTTTCCAACACCGGCAACATGGGCCTGCCGCTGACCCTCTTCGCCTTCGGCCCGGCGGGCTTCGCTCTTTCCATCGCCTATTTCACCATCGCGTCCCTGGCGAATTTCACGGTGGGGCAGGCCATCGCGGCCAAGGGCATTTCCTTTGGCGAGTTGTTGCGCATGCCCCTCATCTGGGCCATCGCGCTGGCGATCACGCTGGCGCTGACGGGGGTGGCGCTGCCCTCCTTCGTCGCGCGCGCAGTGCATATCATGGGCGGGCTGACGGTGCCCCTCATGCTGCTGTCGCTGGGCTATTCGCTGGCGAAGCTGAAGATCCAGTCGCTGGGGCGGGGCGTTTTGTTTTCGCTGGTGCGGCTGGTGGGGGGCTTTTGCATCGGCTGGACCGTGGCGACCCTGCTGGGCCTCGATGGTCTGGCGCGCGGCGTGGTCGTGACCCAGAGCTCCATGCCATCAGCCGTCTACAACTACATGTTCGCCGCGCGCTTTGGAAACAAGGCGGAAGAAGTGGCGGGCCTGGTGGTGCTCTCGACCCTGCTGTCGCTGGTGCTGCTGCCGTGGTTTCTGGCGACGGTGATGTGAGGGGCTTCAAATCCGGCTTCCGAAACCTGCGATTTCAAGCTATGATCAAGCACGGTTAAGGGCAGTTCGCAGATGATCATAGCCGCATTCACACTGGAGCAGGCCTCGCGCCTGACCGGCGTCAGCCAGAGGCAGCTCAGGCTCTGGGACGCCAAGGGTTTTTTCGCGCCAAGCATGAAGCTGGAGGGCCCCGCCCTCGCCAGTCTCTACAGCTTCCGCGACCTCCTGTGCCTGAAGGTCATTCATGCGATTCGCAACCAAGCCAAGACCCCCTTTGCGGAACTGTTGAAAACCAAGCAGAGGCTTTCCCATCTGGGCGACGACCTCTGGGCCGGGACTACGCTGTATATTTTGGGCAAGCGCGTGGTTTTCGAGGATCCTGAAACCGGCGACAGGCAGGAGGCCTCCAGCGGGCAGGGCGTCCTGCAAATCCCGCTGCGGGTGGTGACGGGGACCATGGAGGACGCGGTGCGCGCCATGCGCGAGCGTAAGTCCGACCTGATCGGAACCATCGACCGCAAGCGCAGCGTGGCGCAGAACCAACCGGTCATCGCAGGCACGAGAATCCCCGTGCGGAGCCTTCAGGCCTTCGCGAAGGCGGGCTATTCGGTGGCGCAGATCCACGCGCAATATCCCGGGATCACCGAGCGGGATATCGAGGCGGCTTTGAATTACAAAGACGTGGCGTGAGCGGGGCGCAGTCGCCGCTGAAAGTCCTGCTGGACGAGGGCGCGCCGAGGCTGGCGGGAGACCCGTTTCTGAGGCGCGGCCATCAGGTCATCTATCACGGCGAAGTCTGCGAGGGCGGGGCGAGCGATGAAGTCGTCGCTGCGCTCTCCATCCATAACGAAGCGATCCTGATCGCCATCGACAATGACATGAAACGTTTGGTGAGGCGCTTCGGCAATCCGAACAACAACGAGAAATTCTATCCCCTCCACCTGATCTCCATCGGATGCGACGAGGTTCTTGCGGCCAAGCGCATTGATTACGCCATGTCCTTCATCGAACACGAATGGGACATCTGCCGCCAGAAGAAGGCGCGACGGCTCTGGATTGATATCAGGCCGCATCGGTTGGCGAGTTATAGGTGAGGGGGCGGGGGCGAGGCGTGAGTGTCCGGCCCCCCATAAACAAAATCAGCGGGATCGACCAAGTCGACCCCGCTGTCATTATTTTTACTTGCACCGTTCACTCACTCAACACGACGAGAACGCACGCAACAAACACGCACTCAACCCATACGCACTCAACGCAACTCACGCTTACGCAACAAACCCAAACCCCAACTCACGAGCACCCGGTCGTGCTGCCGCAGGTGTCGCACTTCAGACAGGTGCCGTTGCGCACCAGGGTGAAGTTCGCGCATTCGGGGCAGCTTTCGCCCACATAGCCCTTCATCCGCGCTTCCGCGCGCTTGTCGGCCATGGCGTCCCGGGCGGGGGCGGCGCGGGTGGCGACGGCGGGGGCCTGCCAGTCGAGGGTGGCGAGGTCGCCGTGCAGCTCCGTCACCGAAGCCGCGCCGCCGCCGGCGTAAGCGGTGGGACCAAGCGGCTTGCCGTGGGTCCCGGTGCCCTGCACCAGCATCAGCTTCTCATGCTTGCCGCGCACGAAGCCCGAGGACACCAGCGTGGTCTGGGCCGCAGGCGGACGGCTCTGGTCGTCGCCCTTGCCGATCACCGTGCCGCCGATGTCGCTCACATCCACATGGGCGAGATCGTTGCGCGAGAGATAGGAGATGGCGAGCTCGCGGAAGACATAGTCGAGGATCGAGGTCGCGTTCTTGATCGCCTCGTTGCCCTGCACGAAGCCCGCCGGTTCAAAGCGGGTGAAGGTGAAGGCGTCTACATATTCCTCCAGCGGCACGCCATATTGCAGGCCGACCGAGATCGCGATGGCGAAGTTGTTCATCAGCGAGCGGAAGGCGGCGCCCTCCTTGTGCATGTCGATGAAGATTTCGCCGATGCGGCCATCCTCATATTCGCCGGTG
>CANGTC010000033.1 GCA_947456505.1 Beijerinckiaceae bacterium | reverse complement strand
GGTGGAAGAACCGGCCCTCATGGCTGAAGGGACCATCATGGGAGGTCCAGGTCTTCACGATGAGATCCAGCGCCTCCCAGAAGCGCTCGTTCATGCGCACGGGGTTGCTGTTGGCGGGCGAAATCTCATAGGGGACGCCGCGCACGAAGCCCGCCTCCACGCGGCCATGGGAGAGCACGTCGCAGAGCGCCATTTCTTCAGCCACGCGCACGGGCTGGCGACGGTTGGCGATGGGGTTGCCCAGAATCAGCAGCCGCGCCGTGGTGGTCAGGCGCGCCAGCGCCGCCAGCACCATGGGCGCCGCCGGATCGACGCAGGTGGCGGTCTGGTGATGCTCGTTGAGCATGATGTCCATGCCCTCCTCCTCCGCAATCTGCCATTCGTGCAGATAGCGGTCCCAGAGGGCCGCGCCCTTCTTGGGATCGTAATTCTTGCTGGCGAGGCTGACGCGGATGGATGGATAGGAATCGGCTGGCGGCAGATAGGGATAGGCTGATTCGCTGAAGTGCCAGGCTTGCATGGGAATGCTCCTTGCGAAAGAGAATGAAAGGCGCGCGCGGCCGTTTCGTTAACCCAGGAAATCCAGCGCCATGCGCGCGAAAGCCTGAGGTTGCTCGATTTGCGGCGCATGTCCTGCTGCGGGTATGGTCGCGGTTCTGGCGCCCGGCACAAGGCCGGCATAGGCCTCAAGATAGGCGGCGCTGATAAGGCCGTCGCTGGCGCCGCGCACGAAGAGCGTGGGCGAGGCCACGCGATGCAGGCGCCGCTTGAGTTTGGGATTGTGCATGTAGGGCTCCCAGACCAGCAGCGCGAGCGTCTCGCGATTGCGGGCGTTGACGGCGAGCTCCTCGTCCGAGAGCATGGCGGGCTGGACGGCGAATTTCACGGGATCATGGAACATCAGCTTGGGCACATCCGCCGGGGGCATCACATAGATGTCGGGAATGTCGAGCTTGTCGGTCGGGCCGGTCTTCACGCCCACAGGGCCGACCAACATGACCTTGCCGAAACGTTCGGGCGTTTTGGTCATCATTTCCGCCGCAATCCAGCCGCCCACGGAGCAGGCGATGACATCGACCTTGGCGAGGCCCATTTTATCCATCAGCTCCAGATAGATATGGGCGATGTCGTCGACATGGTCGATCCAGTCGGGCAGCTCCGACCCGCCGAACCCGGGATGGGAGGGCGCGATGACGCGGCGCGTCGCGGTCAGCAATTCCACGTAGGGATCTTCTGGGCGAAAGCCGCCACCAGGGTGCAGAAAGAGCAAGGGCGCGCCCGATCCACCCTCGTGCACTTCGAGTTCGCAACCGGCGATGGTGACAGCTGTGCGCTTCACGCTTGAACCTCCCTGTGAGCGTACCTGCAGAACAGGTCGCTATGGCTGAGCTCTTGAGAGCGTCAAATTCCGGAGGGAAGCTTATCTTAGATTGCTAACTCCGCAACTCCTAAAGTTGCAGGCTGCGCCAAAAAATCGCAGGCGCAGTAGAGCTATGGCGCGGCTCTTCAAATCTTTGCGATGCAAGGACACAGGACGGATCAAAATGAGGTTCGATCCGTCCTCCCGGCTTGAAGCGCGCTCAGGCCGCCTTCAGAGCCACCTTGTAGCTCGCCTGCGTCTTGGCGGCGATATCCTCGAGGCTCACGCCATCGGCGAGCTCCACCAGGGTCATGCCGCCGTCGCCACTTTTGTCGATGGTGAAGACGCCGAGATCGGTGATCACCATGTCGACCACGCGCGCGCCGGTGAGCGGCAGATCGCATTTATGGAGAAGCTTGGGACCATCCTTGGCCACATGCTCCATCACGACAACGACCTTCTTGACGCCTGCGACCAGATCCATCGCGCCGCCCATGCCCTTCACCATCTTGCCGGGGATCATCCAGTTGGCGAGATCGCCATTCTCCGCCACCTGCATGGCGCCGAGAATGGACAGATCGATATGCCCGCCGCGGATCATCGCGAAGGAATCGGCGGAGGAGAAGAAGCTTGTCGTCGGCAGTTCGGTGATCGTCTGCTTGCCCGCGTTGATGAGATCGGCGTCCTCATCGCCCGCATAGGGGAAGGGCCCCATGCCCAGCATGCCGTTCTCGCTCTGCAGCTGCACATTCACGCCAGCGGGAATATAGTTCGACACCAGCGTGGGAATGCCGATGCCGAGGTTCACATAAAAGCCGTCGCGCAGTTCCTTCGCCGCACGGGCCGCCATCTGTTCACGGGTCCAGGCCATGGTCGTCGCTCCTCAGACGCGGGCGCGCGTGGTGCGCTGCTCGATATGTTTGTCAGCTTCGGGCGTGTGCACGATGCGCTGCACATAGACGCCCGGGGTGATGATGTGGTCGGGATCGATCTCGCCCGGCGCCACGAGATGCTCCACCTCGGCGATGGTCACCTTGCCGGCGGTGGCCATCATCGGATTGAAGTTCCGCGCGGTCTTGCGATAGACGAGATTGCCTTCGTGGTCCGCCTTCCAGGCGTGGACGAGGGCGATGTCGGCGACGAGGCCGCGCTCCATCACATAGTGCTCGCCATCGAAGGTGCGGGTCTCCTTGCCTTCGGCGATGATGGTGCCATAACCGGTCTTGGTGAAGAAGGCCGGGATGCCCGCCCCGCCTGCGCGGATGCGCTCGGCGAGCGTGCCCTGCGGGTTGAACTCCAGCTCCAGCTCGCCCGCGAGGAACTGCTGGGCGAAGAGCTTGTTCTCGCCCACATAGGAGGAAATCATCTTCTTGATCTGGCGCGTCTCCAGGAGGATGCCGAGGCCAACGCCATCGACGCCCGCATTGTTGGAGATGACCGTGAGATTCCTGGCCCCGGAGTCCCGAATCGCCATGATCAGGGTTTCGGGAATGCCGCACAGGCCAAAGCCGCCGGACATGATGGTCATGCCATCCTTGATCAGGCCTGCGAGTGCGCTCGTGGCGTCGGGATATACCTTTTTCATGGGATCGACGGCTCCATCGGCTGATCACTTGCAATAGCGCGCCCACGCGCGAAGGCCAAGCCCCCTTGTCAAGGTTGGTCCCCACAGGCGCCTGCCGCCTGCTACTTTTGGCGCTTCCCCCTTGGACGGAGGCCTTCCTCGCCTATAGAGTCACTTTGAAGCGCAGCCTCTCGGGACCCCGGTTTCACCCCCATGCAATTCATGAATGTTTACGTCCGGGTGCTCCAGCAACTCGGCCCCGAGCGAAAGCTGGCCCTCACTTTGGTCGGCGCCAATCTGGCGCTCGCGGGCGCCCAGTTCGCCGAGCCGATCCTGTTCGGGCGCATCATCGATGTGCTGGCGGGGGCGCAGGCCCAGAACAAGACCTTGAGCTGGGCAGAACTCATGCCCCTGCTGGGCGCCTGGGTGGGCTTTGGCCTCTTCACCATCGGCGCGGCGGTTCTGGTGGCGCTCCATGCGGATCGGCTCTCCCACAGGCGGCGGCTGGCGGTCATGGCCGATTATTTCGAACATGTGTTGCATTTGCCGCTGGGCTTCCACACGTCCGTCCATTCGGGCCGCCTGCTCAAGACCATGCTCGACGGCGCCTCCAACATGGCGAGCGTCTGGCTGTCCTTCTTTCGGGAGAACTGCGCCTCCTTCGTCGCCCTTTTCGTGTTGCTGCCTCTGTCGCTCTTCGTGAACTGGCGCCTCGCCTCTCTGCTCATCGTGCTGGTGGTGGTCTTCGGCCTGCTGACAGTCTTCGTCCTGCGCCGCACCGAAGGGTTGCAGGGCAAGGTGGAGCGCTACAACGCGGATCTCGCCGAGCGCGCCTCGGACGCCCTGGGCAATATCGCGGTCATCCAGAGCTTCACCCGGGTGGAGGCGGAGACCTCGGCCCTGCGCAAGGTGACGGCGGCGCTGCTGTCGGCGCAGATCCCGGTCCTGTCCTGGTGGGCCATGGCGGCGGTGGCCACGCGCGCCTCGGCCACCCTCACGCTGGTCTCGATCTTCCTGCTGGGCACCTCGCTGCATCTGCGGGGCCTCGCCTCCATCGGCGAGATCGTCACCTTCATGGGCTTCGCCACCATGCTCATCGGGCGGCTGGAGCAAGTGGTTGGCTTCGTCAACTGGGTTCTGCTGATCCTGCCAAAGCTGCAGGAATTCTTCGAGGTGCTGGACACCCAGCCCAATGTGCGGGATCTGCCGGGCGCCAGCGACGCCGGGCGGCTCACTGGCCGGGTCGTGTTTGACCACGTCACCTTTTCCTACGATGGGCGCCGCAAGGCGGTGCAGGACGCCTCTTTTGAGGTGGAGACCGGCCAGACCGTGGCGCTGGTGGGCGCCACGGGCTCGGGCAAATCGACCACGCTGGGTCTGCTGCATCGCATCTTCGATCCGCAGGAGGGGCGCATCACCATCGACGGCATGGACATCCGCGACATGACCCTGCTGTCGCTGCGCCGGAATATCGGCGTGGTCTTTCAGGAGCCCATGCTCTTCGCCCGCTCCATCGAGGAGAACCTGAAGGTCGGCAAGCCCGACGCCAGCGAGGAGGAGATCCAGGTGGCTCTGGAGCGCGCCCAGGCGACTGATTTCATCGCCCAGCAGACCGATGGGGTGCAGACCATTGTGGGCGAGCGAGGCCGGTCCCTGTCGGGGGGCGAGCGCCAGCGCCTGTCCATCGCCCGCGCCCTGCTGAAGGACCCGCCGATCATGATCTTCGACGAGGCGACAAGCGCGCTGGACGCCACCACCGAGCGCCAGTTGCAAGCGGCGCTGGACGCGGCCACCAGAGGCCGCACCACCTTCGTCATCGCGCATAGGCTCTCCACCGTGCGCAATGCGGACCGCATCATCGTCTTCGATCAGGGCCGCATCATCGAGACCGGCGCCTTCGACGAACTGGTCGCCAGAGACGGCCGTTTCGCCACCCTGGCGCGGGCGCAATTCATGGCGCCGGAAGCGTCTGCGAAGGATGCGGCGGGGGTGGGGTAGGGGCGGTGGGTCAGCCCTCTACATCGAGCTCCAGTCGGCAGACCGCCTCCAGGGCGGGGAGATCGTACTTGGCAAGTTTCCATAAAACTGCCGTGGCGTGGTTTTATAGTTATTGCGGAGGATATTGCCGATCCCGGCGACGTTGCGCCATGGAATATGAGGATGTCGGGCTTTCAATTCCGGAGACAGATGACGGCTGGCTTCCGAGATGATTTCCACCCCGCGCTCCACCAACCACCGTTGTTGCCAGGCCGCCCCAAAGTCATCGAATGACGAATCACTGAGGAGATCGTCTATCCGTTCGATAGCCTCGATAATGTCCAAAAGTCGTGGCAAGTGCGGCCGCGTCATCAGAACACCCTGATCGCCGAGGACTCGATCTCCTCCCGAAGCACCCTGTGAATGCTGTCGCGGGTCATGATGTCCGCCTTGCAGCCCAGGATTTCGCTTGTGTATTCCTTGACGTCCATCAGCTCGAACAGCCCGAGCTTACCTTTTTCATAATCGAAGAAAAGGTCCACGTCCGAACCTTCCCGCGCCTCTTCCCGGGCGGTGGAGCCGAACATGTAGAGCGTCAGGACGCCAAGCTCTTTCAGCTGCGCCTCGTGCGCCTGCAAAAGGGTGAAGGCGTCTGCGCGTTTCATAAACATACGTTATCAGATTTCGGGGGCCTCATCCAGATGCGCCCCTCACCCCGCCATCGCCGCCCCTAGGCTCCGCCACAACATATAGGCGGCCACCGCCATGATCATTGCGGCGAAGACCGTGTTCAGCAGGCCTTTGCGTAAGGCCAGCGCGCTCGCGGATCTTGCGCCAAGGAGCCCGCCCACCAGACCGCCCGCGATGAACAGGCCCGCCAGCGGCCAGTCCACAAGGCCAGAGGCCGCGTAGTTGGCGGAGGTCGTGAGGCCGAAGGCGGTGACCGCCATCAAGGAGGAGCCAACCGCATATTTGATCGGCATGCCCGTCGCCAGGATCAGCGCGGGCACGACGAGGAAGCCCCCGCCGATGCCGAAGAAGCCCGACAGGGCGCCGCTGGCGAGGCCAAGGCCGACGAGCTTCGGCAGGTTCTCGCGCGACAGCCGTATCTCTGGCAGGCCTTCCGCGTGTCGACTTTTCAGCATCAAACCGCCAACCATAATCATCAGTGCGGCGAAGAGCGCGAGCAGTCTTTGCCCATCCACCAGCTTGCCAAGGCTGGAGCCTCCGAAAGCGCCGATCACGCCGCTGAGGGCGAAGACGGCGCCGCAGGGCCATTTCACGCTTCCTGACCGCGCATGGCTGGCGAGGTTCGCGGCTGCGTTAATCGTCACCGCCACAGCGCTTGTGCCGATGGCCACATGGGGATCGTCCACGCCCACCACATAGACGAGCAGGGGCACGGCCATGATCGAGCCACCGGCCCCCCACTAGGCCGAGGGTGAAGCCCACCATGGCGCCTGACAGAAGCCCGAGCGCAGTCGTCGCGAAGGTGGGGACCATGGGGCGCTTCGTCCAATCAGGCGCTTGGGGTCCGTGCGGGCTGGTTCCAGGGCGCCAGCATCAGCAGTCGCGCCATGCCGCAAAAGCCGCTGACGCCCGCAAAGACGAGGCCCGCGCCGACGAAGGCGGGGATCGCCATGAAGCCGATGTTCACGAAGAGCCCCAGCATGACGCCGATGAACACGATGGATCCCGCCACGATTTGCACCTGTCGTTGCAACTCGATGGGTTGGCTGCGATCCATCGACACCGGCAGGCCCGCTTTCTTCCAGGCGTCGAGACCGCCCTCCACCACATAGGCCTCCCAGTCGCCGCCGAGTTTCTCCGCAAGGCGCGGGGCGTTGCTGGCGGTGCGGCCGCCGCTCTTGCAATGGAAGATCACGGGACGGCCCTGATGCAGGGCGAAGTCGGCTTCGTCGAGCTTCGACAGGGGCATATGGAACGCGCCGGGGATCTTTTCCCGGGCGTGCTCGTTGGCTTCGCGAATATCCACCAGCACGGCGCCCTGATCGAGAAGGTTGCGGGCGTCGGTGGGGTTGAGGGTGGGAAGCGACATTTGATCTTCTCCGGTCGGTTGGTTCATTCGGCATTCGCGCCTGTGAGCGAGGGACAGAACAGGCGGTGCAGGGTCGCCAGCAGCTCTTCAACGCGCGGATCGGCGACCCGGTACCAGAGGGTCTGGCCCTCCCGCCGGAAGGCGACGAGCCCCTCCGCTCGCAGTTTCGCCAGATGCTGGGACAGCGCCGACTGGGACAAGCGGGCCGCAGCGGCCAGCGTCATGACATTGGCCTCGCCCAGCGCCAGCAACTGGCAGAGCACGAAGAGGCGACGGCCATTGGCGAGGGTTTGCAGGATGTCGGCCACCTCATTGGCTTGATCCTGCAGGCTTTCCATGGGGTCGAGGGTGGCGGCGACCGCAGTCATATTCAAGACCTCTAAATTAGAGATTGCTAATTTAGAAAATTGTTATATAAATGTCAAGAGAAAGAGTGGCGAGACGCCCGAAGATCGCAAGCAGGAGACGCGGCCATGGCTCAGACCAAGTCCGGAAAGCCGGTCATCAGGGGTTTCTTTGACGAGCCCACCAACACGATCAGCTATCTTCTGGCCGATCCCGCGACAGGCAAGGCCGCGATCATCGATCCCGTTTTCGATTACGATCACACGGTGGGCGCGGTCGATACCCGCTCGGTGCGCGCCATGCTCGACGCTGCGACAGCGGCGGGCTATCAGGTCGAATGGGTCCTGGAGACCCATGCCCATGCGGACCACCTCTCGGGCGCGCCCTATATCAAGGGCCGGACCGGCGCGAAGATCGGCATTGGCGAACATATCCGCGACGTCCAGCGCATCTTTCGCCCGATTTTCAACGCTTCGGATCTGAAGACCGATGGCAGCGACTTTGATCATCTCTTCGTCGATGGGGAGCGCTTCCGGATTGGCGAGCTGGAGGTCGAGGTTCTCTATGTGCCTGGCCACACCCCAGCAGACTTCGCCTACAAGGTGGACGACGCAGTCTTTGTCGGCGACACCCTCTTCATGCCGGATTATGGCACTGCGCGGGCCGACTTCCCCGGCGGCGACGCCCGCCAGCTCTATCGCTCCATCAAGCGCCTCATGGCCCTGCCGCCGCAGACCCGCCTCTTCATGTGCCACGACTATAAGGCGCCGGGGCGAGATCAATATGCCTGGGAGACGACCGTCGCCGAAGAGCGCGCGCGCAATGTCCATGCGAGGGAGGGGGTCAGCGAGGACGACTTCGTGGCCCTGCGCCTGAAACGCGACGAGGGGCTCGCCGCTCCCCGCCTGCTGCTGCCATCGATCCAGGTGAATATCCGCGCCGGCAGGTTTCCGCCTGCGGAGGCGAATGGCGTCCGCTATCTCACCATTCCCGTCAAAATGAAGGGCGACGCATCGGTTGGCTTGTGATTTGCTAGATCGGGCGCAAGCGATCCATGCGAGGGAAGGAGGAGATCGTGGCGCCAAATGAATTGAAAATATTCACCTTTGGTCTTTTTCTGACGCAAGCCGCGCTCAGCATGAGCCCCGCATTTGCCGATGATCTTCCATTTTCCGTCCAACGCATGAGCATTTGCGATTTTGCGGTCGATGGATCTCAAACCCATAGATCTCTGCGAAGCCTTTATTCATGCAATGATAAAGTGATTATCATCACGAATGTCTCCACAAAGACGTCAGTCTTTGACGACATCGTCCTCAACGAGGACCAATGCAAAAATCATTTGTTTCTGGACGGCGACTCGGAGGGGCCTATCCAGCCTGAGGCTCGCAGGGTCGTGGCGACGACCTGTTCGGTCTCCAGAGTCGATCTGAAAGTCGACGGTAAAAGATATTCCTATCGGTTTTAATCTAACCCTGTCCGCTCAACCGCTTCCGTCATCCATCGGCATGGGCGTGATCTTGAGCGCGGTGAGCCGGTTTCGTTGCTTGCGCAGGATCTCGAAGCGGAAGTTGTGGAAGGAGAAGGTCTGACCGGGTTCGGGTATCGCCTGCGCCTCGTGAATCACCAGCCCCGCTACGGTGGTGGCTTCGTCATCGGGCAGGCTCCATTCCATGGCGCGATTGAGGTCGCGGATGGGCACGGCGCCATCCACGGTCACGGAGCCGTCCGGCAGGGCGCGCAGGCCCTGCACCGCAAGATCATGCTCGTCGCGGATGTCGCCGACGATCTCCTCCAGAATGTCTTCCAGAGTCACCAGCCCCATCACCGAACCATATTCATCCACCACCAGAGCGAAGTGGGTCTTGCGCGACAGGAAGGATTGCAGCTGGTCCTCCAGCGATGAGGTCGCGGGCACGAACCAGGGCTCCAGCGCGACTTCGTCGATGTTCAGTTTGCTAGGGTCCCCATGGGCGGCGGCGAGCGCCCGCAGCAGATCCTTGGCGTGGAGCACGCCCACGATATTCTCCGGCTGGTCGCGCCACAGCGGCATGCGGGTGTTGGCCGAGGCCAGCACCGCGCGCACGATTTCGGCTGGGGGAAGCCCCGCATCGATGGTGCGCATGCGCGTGCGGTGGACCATTACATCCTCCACCGTCAGTTCGTTGAGCCCCAGCAAGCCGCCGAACATGTCGCGATGGCTGCGCTCGACGCTGCCCTCCTTGTGCAGCAAATCGACCGCGCTGCGCAGCTCCTCCTGCGGGGTCAGCACGGAGCCATGCTCGCCCGCGCGCAGACCGATGAGCCGCAGCACCCCGCCCACCACCGCATCGATGGCGATCATCACGGGGGTCATGGCGTAGACGAAGAAAGCCGCCGGGCGGGCGACGATCAGCGACATGCGGTCGGGAAAATTGATGCCGATGGTCTTGGGCAGCACCTCCGCGAAAATCAGCAGCAGGATGGTCATCAGGATCGTGGCGTAGATGACGCCCGCATCGCCGAAGAGTCCGGTCAGCACATTGGTCATGAAGGCGGAGGCGCCGATGTTGACGATTGTGTTGCCCAGCAGCATGGCGCCGATGAGGCGCCCGCGCGAGGAGAGCAGCCGGTTGACCAGCTTGGCGCGCTTGTCGCCATTGCGCTCAAGCCCATGCATGCGCACGCGCGAGGCCGCCGTCATGGCGGTTTCAGAGCCGGAGAAAAAGGCCGAGAGCGCGATACAGATCGTCACGATAAGAACGGCGACCCACAGGTCCACCGGCGCCGCTTCACCCGCGCCATGCATGGTTCAATGTCCCAATTCGTCCCGGAGAAAATCACTCACCGCTTCGGCGGGGACGCCCTTGGCGATGAAGGTCTGGCCGATCCCGCGCGCCAGAATGAAGGTCAGCGCGCCGCGCTCCACCTTCTTGTCCTGAAACATGGCGTCGAGAATGGGTTGCGGGCCCGCGTTCCAGCCGGCGATGTCGGAAATCCGCGCGGGCAGGCCCACGGTGCGCAGATGCCTTTCCACGCGCTCCGCGTCCTCGGGCGCGCAATGCCCCAGCTTTGCGGAGAAGCGATAGGCGCAGCCCATGCCGATGGCGACGCCCTCCCCATGGTTGAGGCGGGCGGTGTTGAAATGGGTCAGGCTCTCGAAGGCGTGGCCGAAGGTGTGGCCGAGATTGAGCAGCGCCCGGTCGCCCTGTTCGGTCTCGTCGCGGGCCACCACGGCGGCCTTGGAGCGGCAGCTTGTGGCGATGGCCTGGGTCAGCGCGGGGCCGCGCGCGAAAATTTCTTCCCAGTTCTGTTCGAGCCAGGTGAAGAAGGGCGCATCGTCGATGAGCCCATATTTCGCCACCTCCGCATAGCCCGCGCGGAATTCGCGGGGGTCGAGGGTGGCCAGGGCGCTCGTGTCGGCCAGCACCAGGGAGGGCTGGTGGAAGGCGCCGATCAGGTTCTTGCCATGTTCGGAATTGATCGCGGTCTTGCCGCCCACCGACGAGTCCACCTGCGCCAGCAGGGTCGTGGGGATCTGCACGAAGCGCATGCCCCGGCGGATGGCGGCGGCGGCGAAGCCCGCCAGATCGCCCACCACGCCCCCGCCCAGCGCCACCACGAGATCGCCGCGCTCCATGCGCGCCGCGATGATCTCGTCGCAGACCCGCGCGAAGGTGGTCCAGCATTTGGAGGCCTCCCCCGCCGCGACCACGATGCGCGCATGGCGGATCCCGGCGGCGTCAAGGCTCGCCTCAAGGGCGGGCAGATGGTGTTGTGCGACGGTCTCGTCCGTCACTATGGCGCAGGCGGCTTTGGGCGCGATCTGCGCGATCTGGGCGCCGGCTTCGGCGAGCAGGTTGTCGCCGATGACGATTTCGTAGCGGCGCGACCCCAGCTCCACGGGCACTACGGTGCGGTTCGCCGCCGCGTTGGCGTCGGTGGCCTGCGGCATGGAGGGCATGGCTTGCTCCTTGGGGGCATGCTGCAGGCGCGGCAGGGTTTCGAGCCCCCGCTCCAGCGTGTCCATGATGGACTGAACCATGAAGTCATGGGGGCCTTCGCGGGAAATCAGGCAGAAATCCGCGAGGGCGTAGACGGGGTATCGCGCATCGATCAGTTCGCGCAGGGTCTGTTCGGGGTCGCGGGTGTGCAGCAGGGGCCGGTTCGGCCGCTTGCGCACTCGGCGCAGCAGCACATCGGCGTCAGCCTTGAGCCAGATGGAGACGCCCTTCTCGGCGATCCGGTCGCGGGTGACGGGGTTGATATAGGCCCCGCCGCCCGTCGCCAGAACCCGTTGCCCATCGGCCAGGATGCGCGCGATGACCCGGCGCTCCCCGTCCCGGAAATAGGCTTCGCCATGGCGGGCGAAGATTTCCGATATGGTCATGCCAGCGGCGTTCTCGATTTCCACATCCGCGTCCACGAAGGGCAGGCCCAGGGTCGCGGCCAGCCTGCGTCCGATGGAGGTCTTTCCCGCTCCCATCATGCCGACAAGCACGATGGACCGGCCCTCCAGCTTTTGCACGAGGTCGGCGGAACGCGACAGCAGGGCCGGCTCCGGGGGATGGAGTCGGTCGGTTGGATCGTCCGAGCTGAGGTCGAGGGCGCCAGTCATGGCGTTTATGTAACACGGGTGCGCTACAGAATTAAGCGGGGGCCCGCGCTTATTGCTTTCTACTTCCGGTCATGTTGGAAAGGGTGACGTGTTCGAAGGGTCGGTCAATCTTGCCCAGTCTGATTCGCTTCCTCCTCCTTATTGGCGTCCTGGCCGCCGTTGGCTGGGGGTGCATGCTCGCCCTCGTCACCTTCGTCGAGCCGGAGCAGCGCGAGATGACGCAGGTTGTTCCGGCCCAGAAGCTCACCGGCAAATAGGGGGCCTGCATGGCGCCTCCCAGGGCCTCCAACTTTCGTTTCGCCGAATCCTTTCTCGACATGATCGCCGCCGAGCGCGGCGCCTCACGCAATACGCTGGACGCCTATCGCGCTGATCTTGCTGACTATCACGCCTTTCTGGTGGCGCGTGGCCAGGGCCCGCTGGATGTGGCGACCGAAGGGGTGCGCGCCTATCTGGGCGACTTGGCTGCCCGGGGCTTTCAGCCCTCCTCTTCCGCCCGTCGCCTCTCCTCCGTTCGGCAATTCCACAAGTTTCTCTATCTGGAGGGACGGCGCGGCGACGATCCCACCGTGGTGCTGGAGGGTCCGCGCCAGGGCCGACGCCTCCCCAAGGTGCTCAGCGAGTCCGCCGTGGACCGGCTACTGAGCGTCGCCGCCGAGGGAATCGACGATCCCGCCCGTTCCTGGGGGGAGCGCCTGCGGGCGGCGCGCATGGCCTGCCTGCTGGAGGTGCTCTACGCCACGGGCCTGCGCGTCTCCGAACTGGTCTCCCTGCCGCGCCGGGCGGCGCGCAGCGCCGAGCCGCTTCTGGCGATCAAGGGCAAGGGCGGGCGTGAGCGGCTGGTGCCCCTGACGGGCCCCGCCAAGGCGGCTATCGCCCGCTACCGCGCCCTGCTGGAGAACCCGCCGGGAGCCGACAAGGGGCGAGGGCCAGAGGCCGCAGGGCCCTGGCTGTTTCCCGCCGACAGCGAGAGCGGGCACCTGACGCGCCAGGCTTTCGCCCGGGATCTCAAGGCTGTGGCAGGCGCCGCCGGGATCCCCGACAGCCTCATCAGCCCCCATGTGCTGCGCCATGCCTTCGCCAGCCATCTGCTGCAGAACGGGGCGGATTTGCGGGTGGTGCAGGAGCTTTTGGGCCATGCGGACGTCTCCACCACCCAGATCTACACCCATGTGCTGGACGAGCGCATGAAGGCCATGGTGCGGGATCTCCATCCGCTCTCGGACGGCTAGCAGAACCCTGTTGCATCCCAAAAACTTGACTTCCGGGAGGGGAATCGACAGGGTCCGCCGCGCTTTCCCCCCGGCGCCTTCCAATAGTCGCGTTCAGAGATCTCCCACGCCATGACGATGCGCAGTTATCTGGATTTCGAAAAACCGGTCGCCGAACTGGAAGCCAAGGTCGAGGAATTGCGGCAGCTTGGCCAGAAAGGCGACGCGGTCGCCATCGGCGATGAGCTGGCCCGGCTTGAGGCGCGGGCCCACAAGGCGCTTGCGGATCTCTACGCCGCTCTCACCCCCTGGCAGAAGACCCAGGTCGCTCGCCATGCGCAGCGGCCGCATTTCCAGGATTATGTGAACGGCTTCATCACGGATTTCACCCCGCTGGCGGGTGACCGTAAATTCGCTGACGATGAGGCCATTGTCGGCGGCTTTGGTCGATTCCGGGGCCAGTCGGTCTGCCTGCTGGGCCAGGAGAAGGGCTCGGACACCCAGAGCCGCATCCGCCACAATTTCGGCATGGCCCGGCCTGAAGGCTACCGCAAGGCGGCCCGCCTCATGGAGATGGCCGACCGGTTCAACCTGCCATGCATCGCGCTGGTGGACACCGCAGGCGCCTTCCCCGGCATTGACGCGGAGGAGCGTGGCCAGGCGGAGGCCATCGCCCGCTCCACCGAGGCTTGCCTCGCCATGGGCGTGCCGAATGTGGCGGTCATCGTGGGCGAGGGCGGGTCTGGTGGGGCGGTGGCGCTGGCGACCGCCAACAGGGTGTTCATGCTCGAGCATTCCATCTACACTGTCGCCTCCCCCGAGGCCTCGGCCTCGATCCTGTGGCGCGATTCGGCGCGTCGGCAGGAGGCGGCCCAGAACATGAAGATCACCGCCCAGGATCTGCTGCGCTTCGGCATCATCGATACGATCATCCCCGAGCCCCCCGGGGGCGCCCATCGCGATCCCGTCGCTGCGGTGGCGTCTACGGGCGCGGCCATCGAAAAGGCTCTGCAGGCCTTCTCGGGCATGACGCCTGACGCCATCCGCGCCGCCCGGGCTGACAAATTCCTCGCCATGGGTCGCAAGGCCTAGGGCGTTTTCGCCCCCCAAACCATTGATTTTCCGTCTATCGCCTTTCTGGTAACCTTGGCGTAAGCTAATTGACGGTAATGATTTGCGTCGGCTTCCGCGGCCGGTTCGATTTCAGGTTGGGCGTCCATGAAGTTACAGGGATCACCGCATCGGATGTCAACGCGTCTGGCAAGCCGGATCGCCGTTCTGGCCGCCCTCAGCGGCCTGCTTGGCGGCTGCGAAGAGAGCTTGACCCGCAGCAGCGGGCGATCCACCGCTCCCATTCCGTCCAAGGTTCTGGCCTTGATGAAGGAAAAGAACACGGACGCCCATAAGCCGGTCCTGATCCGCGCTTTCAAGAAAGAGGCGGAGCTTGAAATCTGGAAGCAGCAGGCGGACGGGCAATACACCCTGCTGAAGACCTATCCCATGTGCCGCTGGTCGGGCCAGTTGGGCCCCAAGATCAAGGAAGGGGACCGGCAGGTTCCCGAGGGCTTCTATA
Organism: Beijerinckiaceae bacterium; assembly: GCA_947456505.1. Lineage (GTDB taxonomy): Bacteria > Pseudomonadota > Alphaproteobacteria > Rhizobiales > Beijerinckiaceae > Terripilifer. The sequence goes on along the minus strand of CANGTC010000033.1, from coordinate 12,203 downwards.
CGATCACGCCGGGCCAGATGAACCCGAACTCGGCCTATTACCTGTCCTTCAATGTTGGTTATCCCAACGCCTATGATCGCGCCCACGGCTATTCCGGCGGCTCGATCATGGTTCATGGCGCCTGCTCCTCGGCTGGCTGCTTCTCCATGACCGACGAGCAGATCGCCGAAATCTACGCCATCGCCCGCGAGGCCTTCGGCGGCGGCCAGCGCGCCATTCAGATGCAGTCGCTGCCCTTCCGCATGACGCCGGAAAATCTCGCCAAGAATCGCTTTGATCCCAACATGAAGTTCTGGAAGGACCTGAAGGAGGGTTCGGACCAGTTCGAGGTGTCCAGGCAGGAGACCAAGGTCTCGATCTGCGCCCGCCGTTATGTCTTCGGCCAGACCCCGGCTGATGGCCGTCTGGTGCGCGATGGCCTCGCCGCCTGCCCGCCCATGCAGGAGGATCAGCAGCTCACCGCGCTGGTGGCCGAGAAGCAGAAGCAGGATGAGGCCAAGGTCGCCGAGCTTGTCGCCTCAGGGGTGAAGCCGGTTCGCATGGTTTACGCCGATGGCGGGCAGCACCCTGAATTTGCGATGAAGATCAATGAACTGAGCCGCCCCGAGGCGCTTGAGCAGGGTCCACGCGAAATCATCGTCGATGAAAAGGGGCGCCCTGTTCCCGCCGCCGTCCAGGTCGCCGCCGCCAAGCCTGTGAAGCCCGAGACGAAGCCGGTCCAGAGCGCCGACAAGACTGACGCGCGCCAGCAGAATGTCACCTCCGCGCCCGTCTCGGCGCCAACGCCCGCAACAGCCCTCGCTCCGGTGGCGGAGGAGCCCTTCTACAAGCGTTTCCTCTGGTCATCGGATCCGGCGCCGCAACCGGCCGCCCAGCCTGAACCCTCCGGCAGGCCCATTCCCCTGCCGCCCCGGCGTCAGGCGACGGTTCCCGCCCATGGGTCCAAGCCCGAGGCCTCGATGGCCCCGGGCGGCAAGGTCGTAGCCGCGCTTGAGCGCTGATCAATCCGCTGATCAATCACAGACGCGCACCACGCGGTCGCCGATGTAACGGCCCCAGGCGTCGTAGGCGGGCCTTGCGGCGCGGTAGCAGACCGGCCCGTCATAGATGGGCGCCGTCGCATAGACAGGCGCAGCATAGGCCCGGCCAGATGCGCCTGCCGCCAGAGCGCCCAGCGCCAGTCCCCCGATGATCCCCGCCGCGATGGCGCCCCCGCCCCATCCCCCATGGCCATGATGGCTGCGGCCGCCATGCCAATCGGCTGAGGCCGGGGTTGCGGCCAAAAGGGCGGCCAGAGCCAGGCTGGCGGCTGAAGCGGCGATGGTCTTGCGGTGTGTCATTTCTCTCTCCCGTCAGATCCGGCCCTTCGCCGGATGCATGGCTTAATCTGCGCCCTGCAGGCTGAACGGGGCATGGCCAGGCTGTTCATCCCCCATTTATCCAGCCCCGACGCCTCGCCCCCCCCGATGGCTCGGCCTCTGCTTTCATCTCCTTGCTTTTCAACAGGATGAGGCTTCACTACAATAGCCGCTCATCCCCAGTGAATCGGGCGAACCACATGAAGAAAATTCTGACCGGCTCCGCGCTTCTCGCTGTCCTGTGCGCAGCTGCGCCTGCGAGCGCCAAGGAGGTGCAGATGATCTGCACCAACGCGAAGATCTCCTATGTGGTCAGCTTCGACACCGAGACCAAGATCTTCAAGACGACCAATACCGCGATCGGTTCCGCCATCACGGTGCGGCGGGTCCAGGACGACAGCGATGGGGTGCTGGTGTGGACGGCGACAGCCGTCTTCGGGGGTGAGCGGGAAATGCTGGCCTTGTTCGGCCAGGACAAGTGGATGAAGTATTTTTACGGCAACGGCAGCGTGCAGACCGACAACTGCAAATAGCGCAGGGGGACAAGCCTGTCTGGCGCTATCGTCACAAAGCCGTGCGCGACCTTTCTTGCGCCCTGATTTGATTGACAAGAGCAAGCCATTGGCCTTAGCGTCCGGCAAGATTTTTCGTTCAAGGGGGGCCCATGGCCGCGCTCAGTGATAAGGACCTTGCTGTAATTCTCGGCGATAACTTCGTGCCTGGCGCCGCCATGCTGCACGAGAAGTTTCTCAAGACCGTCGAGCCCAAGCCTCCGTCAAGCCTGACCCGCACAGGCGCTTTGCTGTGCATCGCGCTGGCGCTCATTTCCGTCGTTGGGGCGATCTATCTGTCCGTGATGGCCGCCGACAAGAATGCGGTGGTGCCGATCGCGGGCTTTTCCATCGTGGCCTGCGGCTATGTGCTCTGGAGCTGCATGAAGGTGCTGCAGGGCTACAACACCGGCGGCAATCGCATCAATTGCGTTCTGGCCATGATCACAAACTCCCTCATCGGCTCCATTCTGGTGCTCTTCGCGAATTTCGGGCAACCTGCCCAGTCGATCATCTTGTCGGTGTTCGCCGTCGCCAGCCTGGTCGCCATCTTCGCATGGTTCTGGCAGACGACGGATTGCATCGACTAAGGAAAGGCTTTTCCGGTGCGCTGATTTGAGGGCGGTGGACATGGGTCCATCGCCCTTTTTCATGGCCGCCGCATTGACGTCGGCGTCAATGATTGTTACTTTTATCTATAATTCTCTTCGTCAAAACCTTGCGCATCCGCCGTTTTTTGAGCCCCATCCGGATTCGCCGCGACCATCATCCGATTTGAGACAATTCCTTTTCCGGAGTCCTTTTCTTGAAACCCGTCGTTTCCTGCGGCGCACCCGCCACAACCCCTCTGACGCTCGCCCATCTTGTGATCGGCGGCGCCCTCTTCTTTCTTGCGAGCAACCTTTTGTTCGCTATCAACCTTCGCCTGGCGCCCGGCCTGATCGTCTGCGCCGGCTGCTTTGGCGGCGCCTTTGTCATCTTGCGTGTCGCGAGCCGCAACGCGTTTCTTTCAACACCCCTGCACCCCCGCTTTTTCACCATCTGCATGGTCACCGGCTTTGCGCTGAATCTTCTGGGCGGGCAGGGGCATCTCTTTTACGCGACCGAGGACTGGTTGATCCGCGATGCGGTGCTGGCCGATCTCTCCGCCATGAACCTGCCAGCTTATGCATGGAAGGGGGAGACATGGATCTTGCGCGCTCCTCTTGGCATGTACATTCTGCCCGGCGCCTTTGGGCGACTCGCGGGGCTGGGCGCCGCCCATGCCCTGATGTTGCTGCAAAACGCTTGCCTGACGGGTTGCGCCCTTTACCTGATCGCCGAAGCCTTTGGTCGAAGGACCATTGGCTTTCTCGGCATTTTCGTTTTCTTCAGCGGCCTCGATTATCTCGGCTCTTTTGCCTTTCATGGATTATATGGTCTGCCCGATCATCTTGAGTGGTGGAACCCGTTTTTTCAGTATTCGAGTTTTGTCACGCAGCTTTTCTGGGTTCCAAATCATGCGCTACCGGGATGGTGGTTCGCTGCGCTGCTCGCCCTGCATCTGCGTGGCGGCGGCCTTGCGCCGATCTTGCTTGTGGTCTTCGCCGCGACCCTGCTCTGGTCGCCCCTGGCCATGATGGGCGCCCTGCCATTTGTTGTGTTCGTCCTCTTGCGTGAACCACGCATCATGCTGACCCCTGCAAATGTTCTGGCCTGCGCGGCCGGCGCGGCTTTTTTGCCTGTGGTCATCTATCTTCAGGTTGATGCGGGAAGCGTAGCGTCCGGATGGATGATCGCCGAGGATATGTTCCCGTTCTCTTACCTCGCCTTCATCGCCATCGAGATCCCCCATGCGATCTTTGTGGCGCCATATGCCCTTGCGAAACGGCCGAGTTGGAACGGGGCGCTTTTGCTGGCGATCTTGATGCTGCTCGTCATCCCGGTCTACTGGTTGGGCCCGGGCAACGATTTCGCCATGCGCGTCTCCATCATCCCGTTGGTGATTCTCGGCGCCTGCTTTGCGACCCGCGCTCTGGACTTGAATGAAAGCAAGGATCCGATCCGTTTCGTCATCCTGATCATTCTCGTCCTGGGGGCCGTGACTCCCCTTGTTGAAATTGTTCGAAACATCAGAAAGCCAGCTTATGCCATCAGTCCCTGCGATCTGATCTCCAGCTGGCGCCAGCAAGAAAGCGCTGATGATGGGAACCTCAACCATTACATGATCCGCGCTGATCACATGCCGGGCTGGCTATTGGCGCCGCCGCCAACCGTTCGTCCACGATTGCGCGAGACCGAATCCTGCTGGCTGGACCACCCCACCCTCGCAAGGCGCAAGGGATGAGTTGCAAAGCCGGTTTGGGCGGCTGGCGGTGGCGAAGCGATCATCCGCAAGCATGATTGAGGCCTCGGCGAGATGACGACCAGGCGCCACTGAGATCCCCTGAAATTCATCACGAGCCTCATGTCGAAAGCAAGTGGTTCAAAACCGATTCCGCAGTAGCTTGACCTTTGTTCATCTCAAAGGCGCAGCGCCGCGTCGCCGCGAGGGATGGCCCGATGGGCCCAGCGGTTGAGATGCTCCAGAAGTGCTTGGCTACCGGTGCGCCCCACGCCATAGTGGTCGCGGATGGAAATCCAAATTGGGCGAGATAGATCTCAAATGTCGGCGCCGCCGCAGCATGTTTCAAAGCATGCTGATCTTTCCGCCTCAAGCGCCATGGAGCCTGCATGGTTTGGCTCATCGGCGCGTGGTCGAATTGTGGTAAGCGCTGATGCAAGATCGAAATGGAATCCATATGCGGCCTGAAAGCGAGGATGATGGCTCCCGGCGAAAGACATTTCAAAAAGCTGTTTTCCTGCATCAGCAGGGAAATCTGATTGAAGCGGAAAAATTGTATCATGAGATCATCGGGGCTGATCCCGGTCATTTCGAGTCGAATCACCTTCTGGGTTTAGCCGCGTTTAGCCGAAAGAACATAGATGAAGCCGAAGCGTGGTTTGCGAGAGCCATCGCCCTGAACCCTGGTCATGCTCCCGTTTACTATAACTACGGTGTGATGCTTCAGGAGTTGAAAAGGACCGCTGGAGCTTTAGAAAGCTATCGAAATTCAATCATCCGCAATCCTGCCTATGCCGAAGCGTATCAAAATTGCGCTGTGATATTTCAAGAAACGAAGCGGTTTAAAGAGGCGATCGATCATCATGAAAAGGTGATTGCGATCAATCAAGGCCATGCATTAGGACATTTCAGTTATGGAGTGACTTTGCACAGGGTAAAGCAATTTGAAAGAGCGATATTGAAATACGACAAAGCCTTAAGCTTAAGGCCCGACTATGCTCACGCCTATCATAACCGGAGCGTTGCCCTCAGGGAATTGATGCGTTTTGAAGAAGCCATGAACAATGCCGCTATGGCGGTCCGTTGCGATCAGAATTACTTCGACGCCTATAACAATTTGTTTTTCACCGCAAGTTATCTGACCAATCCTGATCGGTTGTCCGTCTCAGGCAGCCTTCGCGCTTTTGGATCATCTGTTTCCAAGGCGGCGAAATTCAACTATTCGACATGGAATTCCACGGCTTCCCCCGACCAATTGCGCATTGGTTTTGTCTCCGGAGACCTTCGCAGTCATTCGGTCGCTTTCTTTCTGGAAAATGTAATTTCAAGTTTGAGCCAATCGTCATTGTTCCTCATTGCATACAGCAACAATTCGGATGAAGATCACGTAACCAGTCGGTTCAAGGCTTTATTTAGTGAATACCGTAGTCTGGTTGGATTGAGCGATGAGGAAGCCGCAGCCTTGATCCACGCTGACGGGGTGCAGATATTAATCGATCTTTCGGGCCACACCGCTTTGAACAGGCTTCCCGTTTTTGCTTATAAGCCTGCTCCGGTTCAATTCTCCTGGTTGGGCTATTGGGCCACAACCGGCGTTGAAGAGATGGACTTTGTCCTCGGCGACGCATTTGTCGCACCACCAGAGGAAGCGTCTCATTTCTCCGAAAAAATAAAGCGACTTCCGGAATGCTATATCTGCTTCACGCAACCAGAAGAAGACGTGGACGTAAACGATCTGCCCGCTCTGCAAAACGGCTATATCACCTTTGGTTGTTTCAACAATTTTTCCAAAGTGAATGAAGCTGTGATGGCGTTGTGGGCGAAAATTCTGCTTGCTGTCGAGGGCTCGAGATTATTTTTAAGGGCGGAGCAATTGGCGGATCCGAACTTCATCAGTTCGACAGTCGCTTTTTTTGCATCGCGCGGGATACCGCAAGAACGTCTGTCATTCGAGGGGACGAGCACCATAAGGCGCTATCTGGAAGCCTATAACAAGATCGACATAGCGCTGGATCCCTTCCCATTTCCAGGCGTCACGACGAGCGTGCAATCCCTTTGGATGGGCGTTCCCGTTCTGACGAAAAAGGGGGATCGCTTCGTGTCTCATGCGGGTGAAACCATTGCGCATAATTCTGGACTCAAGGATTGGATCGCGCAGGATGATGCCGATTACCTTGCGAAAGCTGTTCATTTCTCATCAAACGTACAATCGCTTGCAAGGCTGAGGTCTTGCCTAAGAGGGCAGGTTCTGGCCTCGCCGCTTTTTGATTCAGAGCGTTTTGCGAGGCATTTTGAGGACGCTCTTTTTGAGATGTGGGAGGAGTACAAGCACCGGTGATAGCGCAGCCGCTGAGGGTGTTTCAGGTTTCGAAGCCCATGGGGAGATCGTCGCTTCAAATTCACCCGCGCCAAACTCATGCAGGTTCTTGGGCCATTGCGAAGATGGCGGGGGATAGTGAGCATGAATTCGATTTATGTGAGAGGCGCTCGTCCCGGCGACATGAACTCGCGCCGTTCAATCACCTGATTGCGTCGAAATCACAGCTGATATCGCCCTGCGATCAGATGATCTGCAGGTCCGGGAAACAGCGCTGGGATTCTTCCACCAGGCCTGTTTGTCGCCTCAGGCGAAGACCCCATGGCAGTGCTTGTACTTCTTCCCCGAGCCGCAGGGGCAGGCCTCGTTGCGGCCTACTTTACCCCAGCTGGAGGGGTCCTGGGGATTGCGGGCTTCGGGTTCCACGCGTTCTTCGCCAAGGCCCAGAGACTGGGGTGAGAGGGCTCCGGCGGCGATGAGGGCGTTGATCTCGTCGAGCGAGGTCTCCCCGGTCATGGTGGAGGCTTCGATGGCGGCGGGTTCGGGCGGCTGTTCGAAGGCGACCTCCACGCGCATGAGCTGGGCGGTCGCCAGTTCATGCCACTGGCTGATGAGGCCGTTGAAGAGCTCGAAGGCTTCGGATTTGTATTCGTTCAGCGGGTCGCGCTGGGCATAGCCGCGCCAGCCGATCACCTGACGCAGATGGTCGAGCATGACCAGATGCTCCCGCCAGAAATGATCGAGCACCTGCAGCACCACCTGCTTCTCGACAAAGCGCATCACGTCCGGCGTGTTCTTTTCCACGCGCGCCGCATAGGCTTCATCGGCGGCCTTGTGCAGCCGCTCGGCGATTTCTTCTTCGGCGATGCCGTCTTCGCGCGCCCAGTCGGCGACGGGCAGTTCGAGGCCCAGCTTGGCCTGCACCTCTGCGTTGAGGCCGGCCACATCCCAGGCGTCCGGATAGGAATCCTTCGGGATATGCTTGGCCACGACATCGTCGATCACGTTGCCGCGCATATTGGCGACGGTCTCTTCCACGCTTTCCAGCGCCATCATCTCGCGGCGCTGTTCGAAGACGACCTTGCGCTGGTCGTTCATCACGTTGTCGTATTTCAGAATGTTCTTGCGCATGTCGAAGTTGCGCGCTTCGACCTTCTGCTGCGCCTTCTCCAGCGCCTTGTTGATCCAGGGATGGACGATGGCTTCGTCCTCTTTCAGGCCCAGACGCGTCAGCATGGAGTCCATGCGGTCCGAACCGAAGATGCGCATGAGATCGTCCTGCAGGGACAGGAAGAACTTGGAGCGGCCAGGATCGCCCTGACGGCCGCCGCGACCACGCAGCTGGTTGTCGATGCGACGGCTCTCGTGGCGCTCGGTGCCCACGATATAGAGCCCGCCCGCGGCCTTGGCCTTTTCGCGAAACTGCGCGACTTCGGCGCGGATGGCGGCCTCGCGCGCTTCGCGCTCGGGGCCCGCCTCCATGGCGGCGCATTCGTGCTGCACGCGCATGTCGACGTTGCCGCCCAGTTGAATGTCGGTGCCGCGACCGGCCATGTTGGTGGCGATGGTGATGGCGCCGGGCACGCCCGCCTCCGCGACGATATAGGCCTCCTGCTCGTGGAAGCGCGCATTGAGCACGGCGAAGAGCTTCGAGGGCTTGCCGTTGCGGGCGGCTTCATAGAGCTTCAGGAGGCCGTCGGGATCGGCGAAGTCGATGAGCTTGTAGCCGTTCTCCTGCATGAACTCGGCGAGCTGCTCGGATTTCTCGATGGAGGTGGTGCCCACGAGCATGGGTTGCATGTTCTGATTGGCGGTCTCGATCTCGCGCAAGATCGCCTTCAGCTTCTCGCCTCCGGTGCGATAGACCTCGTCGTCCTCGTCGATGCGCTTGACCGGGCGGTTGGTGGGAATCTCCACCACGTCGAGGCCATAGATTTCAGCGAATTCATCGGCCTCGGTCGACGCCGTGCCGGTCATGCCCGCGAGCTTCTTGTAGAGGCGGAAATAGTTCTGGAAGGTAATGGAGGCCAGCGTCACGTTCTCGGGCTGGACCTGCACATGTTCCTTGGCTTCCAGCGCCTGATGCAGCCCTTCGGAATAGCGGCGGCCCGGCATCATGCGGCCGGTGAATTCGTCGATGATCACCAGTTCGCCATTGCGGACGATATAGTCCTTGTCCTTCTGGAATAGCGTATGGGCTTTCAACGCCTGCTGCACGTGATGGACGATGGTGACGTTGGAGGCGTCGTAGAGCGAACCTTCCTTCAGAAGGCCTGCTTCCGTGAGCAGCGTCTCCACATGCTCATTGCCCGCTTCGGTCAGATTGGCGGTGCGCTGCTTCTCGTCCACATCGTAATCGGTGCGCACGAGTTTGGGAATCAAGGTGTCGATCTGGTTGTAGAGATCAGACTTGTCGTCCGAGGGGCCGGATATGATGAGGGGCGTGCGCGCCTCGTCCACCAGGATCGAGTCGACCTCGTCGACGATGGCGTAGGCATGGGGGCGCTGAACCATCTGGCTCAGCTCATATTTCATATTGTCGCGCAGATAGTCGAAGCCGAACTCGTTGTTCGTGCCATAGGTGATGTCGGCCGCATAGGCCGCGCGGCGCTGGTCGTCGTCGAGCCCATGCACGATGACGCCGACACTGAGACCGAGAAATGTGTAGACCTGCCCCATCCAGCCCGCATCGCGGCGCGCGAGATAGTCGTTCACGGTCACCACATGCACGCCGTTGCCCGCGAGCGCGTTGAGATAGGTCGCCAGCGTCGCCACCAGGGTCTTGCCCTCGCCGGTGCGCATTTCGGCGATGCCACCCTCGTGCAGCACCATGCCGCCGATCAATTGCACATCGAAATGGCGCTGACCCAGGGTCCGCTTGGCGGCCTCGCGCACGGTGGCGAAAGCAGCGGGGAGCAGCTCGTCAAGGGTGCGGCCTGCGGCGATCTGGGCGCGGAACTCATCCGTGCGGGCGCGCAGGGCCTCGTCGCTGAGAGCGGTGACCTCCGCCTCCATGGCATTGATGGCCGCCACCTTGGGGGCGTAGGTCTTGAGGCGGCGATCGTTGGCCGAGCCGAAAATCTTACGCGCAAGCGCACCAAACATCGTGGAATCCCCAAAAGTCGGCCCGGCGCCTGCGCCTGATAAACCGGGTGAGAGATAGGATTGAGGGTCTACCTTGTCAATCTGACCAATTTGTACCGCTGCGCCTCAACATGGTCATTCTGGCGCCGCAATGGGACCCTCTGGCTTGCTCCGGCGCTCGAATTCAAGGAAAGTGCGCCCCGCATTGGGTGCCGCCCATCTTTCGATCCGGAGTTTTTTATGTCGTTCACAGCTCAACTGCGTCTTCGTCTCCTCGCCTCCGGCGCCATTTTCGCGCTGGCCCTGACTGCGGCGGCGCCCCTCAGCGCCAAGGTTCTCGCCAGGGTGGACGGGGTGGAGATCTCGGATGAAGACGTGCAGGTGGCGCTGGACGATCTCGGCCCCAGCCTGCCCCAGCAGATCGAGGGCCCTCAACGGGAAGCCTATGTTCTTGATTATCTGATTGATTTGCGGCTCGTCGCCAAGAAGGCGGCGGCCGAGAAGATGGGCGAGGGCGCCGAGGTTCAGCGCCGCCTCTCCTATTTTCACGACAAGGTCATGATGGAGACCCTGCTCGGCAAGGCCGCCCGCGAGGGCGCGACCGAGGCCGCCATGAAGCAGGTCTATGACGACGCCGCCGCCAAGCAGACCTCCGAGGAGGAGATCAGCGCCCGCCATATTCTGGTGCCGACCGAGGAGGAGGCCAAGGCTGCGCTGAAGCGCGTCAAGGGCGGCGAAGATTTCGCCAAGGTCGCCGACGAAGTGTCGAAAGATCCGGGCTCCAAGGGCGGGGACCTCGGCTGGTTCACCAAGGACCGCATGGTGCCGGAATTCGGCGATGCCGCCTTCAAGCTTACCAAGGGCCAGATTTCCGATCCCGTGAAGAGCCAGTTCGGGTGGCATGTCATCAAGCTCGAGGACAGGCGGCGCAAGCCCTTCCCCGCCTTTGAGGACGTGAAGACCCAGGTGGCCCAATATGTCGCTCAGAAGTCCCAGACCGAGCTCATCGTGAAGCTGCGCGAGGGCGCCAAGATCGAGCGCACGGAGGCCCCTCCGGCCCCCGTCCTGCCGCCTCTGGCTCCCAGGTAAGGTGAGAAACCGGGCCAGCCGCGTAGCGATCACGGTCGCCGCGGCTGGCCTTTTTTGCGCCTTGACCTTGGCCGGGCTGGCCCTTGTGGTGGGTTTGCGCAGTCCCGCGCCCTTCGGCTTCTGGCAGGGCCTTGGGGAGGCGCTCGGCCTTCCCCGCGATCTCGGTCCGACCGATTTTGTCGGCGTCACGCGCCGCTCCGGGACCGCGCTGATCTGCCCTCCCGACGTCTGCGCCGCAGCCCGGGGCGCCGAATCACCGCCTGTCTTCACGATTTCCGCCGAGAAGCTGACCGCTAAACTGCGCCGTGTGGCGCTGGCGGAGCCGGGCGTCGAGGAGTTGCCCGCCGTCGCGCCCGATCATCTGCGATTCGTCCGCCGCTCCGCCATGCTGCGCTTGCCGGATATCATGGATGCGCGCATCCTGCCGCGCAGCAGCGGGGCCTCGACCCTGGCGCTTTACGCCCGTCCCGCCATCGGTCTGCTGGACTTTGGCGCGAATCGCAGGCGGCTGGATCGTTGGATGACGGCGCTCGGCCAATGAGTCCGGCTTGACCATGACGCGCGGCTCCGCAAATGTGCGGCGCAACGATTCAGGGCAATCAGCAGGGAACACCCATGGCTCAAATCACCGCCGTCTCGCCGCTCGCCCCCAAGTCCTATCCGGAGCTTCCGGAAATCGAAGGCGTGCGTTTCGCCACCGCCGAGGCGGGCATCCGCTACATGGGCCGCACGGACGTCACGCTGGCCCTGTTTGACAAGGGCACCCAGGTCGCGGGCGTCTTCACCAAATCGAAATGCCCCTCGGCCCCCGTGGACTGGTGCCGCGCCAAGCTCAAGGGTGGTAAGGCCCGCGCGCTGGTGGTCAATTCCGGCAACGCCAACGCCTTCACTGGCAAGGTGGGCGCGCAGGCCGCCAAGCTGACGGCGGAAATCGCGGGCAAGGCGACCGGCGCCCCCTTGGGCGAGATTTTTCTCGCCTCCACCGGCGTCATCGGCGAGCCGCTGGACGCCACCAAGTTCAACGGCGTCATGGACGATCTCGTGGCCAAGGCCGCGCCCGGAGGCCTGCTGGAGGCCGCCAGAGCCATCATGACCACCGACACCTATCCCAAGGTCGCCACCGCCACGGTGGATCTGGGCGGCGTTCCCGTCACCATCAACGGCATGGCCAAGGGCGCGGGCATGATCGCGCCTGACATGGCCACCATGCTCTCCTATGTCTTCACTGACGCGCCCATCAGCGCGGCGGCCTTGCAGGCCATGCTGTCGAAATCCGTGCAGGGCAGTTTCAACGCCATCACGGTCGATAGCGACACCTCCACCTCCGACACCCTGATGCTCTTCGCCACGGGCGCCGCCGCCAAGCGCGGCGCGCCGAAGATTGCTGTGGCCACCGACCGGCGCCTCGCCGCCTTCAAGAAGGCGCTGGACGCCGTGCTGCTCGATCTCGCCCATCAGGTGGTGCGCGATGGGGAGGGCTG
>CANGTC010000032.1 GCA_947456505.1 Beijerinckiaceae bacterium | reverse complement strand
CTGCCGCTGGAGACCGTGGAGGGCATCTGGCGCATCATCATCTCCACCTTCACCTATGTGCAGTCGAACTATTCGGTCCATGCGGATGTGGCGGCGGGGGATGCGGCCATGCGCGATTCCGTGCGCTTCCACTTCGGCTTCACCGTGCCCTTCGTCATCCACCATGGCCCCGCCGCTGTGATCGCGGGGGTCGCGAACTCCGTGGGCGATCTGGGCATGGTGCGCATCGAGGGCGGGCCTTCGGGCTCGGCCTGGTGGAGCGCGCTCAGCGGTGAGGACGCCCCCAAGATCATCGCCCGCCTGCCCTTCGTGGAGCGGCCCGACCATCCCGCAGGGATGCCCATTTTCGTCATCTCCAAGCCCCTGGCCGAAGCCGCCGCCCGCGATGTGCTGATCCGCGCCGTGGTCATCGACCGCTGGCGCGAGCCCATCCATGCGGTCCTGAGCGGCCTTGGCGTCGAGGTGCTGGGCAGCGCGGCGGAAGGCATGGGCCTGTCGCTGCTGCTGGCCACGCCGGGAACCGTGACCATCGAAGCCCTGCGAAACGCCTTTACGGGGGCGGGCGTGGGAGATATCCGCATTCACGAAGCGGGCAGCCACGCGGCGCGGTTCGACTTCGCCGCCCACCGCGCCTAGCATCGCCACTTGAACGCTCAACCCTTCGCAACACGAGTGTCGTCCATGAACCCGAACCGTCCCGTCCCGCGCGCCAGCGTCATGGAGATCGAGGCCTATGTGCCCGGCAAGAGCGGCGCGCCCGGCGCCCAGAAGGTCTACAAGCTCTCATCCAACGAGACGCCGCTGGGACCGTCCCCCAAGGCCATCGAAGCCTTCCGCAACGCCGCTGGCAGCCTTGAACTCTATCCCGATGGCTCCGCCGAGCGTCTGCGCGCCGCCATCGCCAAGCGCCATGGCCTCGACCCCGCGCGGATCGTCTGCGGCAATGGCTCGGATGATGTGCTGCATCTGACCGCCTCCGCCTATCTGAACGAGGGCGACGAGGGCATCTTCACCGAGCATGGCTTTCTGGTCTATCGCATCGCCATTCTGGCGGCGGGCGCGACCCCCGTGGTCGTGCCGGAAAAGAACTACACTGCGGATGTGGACGCGATTCTCGCCGCCGTGACGGCGCGCACGAAAATCGTCTTCATCGCCAATCCCAACAATCCCACGGGCACCTGGCTGCCCGCCTCGGAAGTGAAGCGCCTGCATGCGGGCCTGCCGCCCCATGTGATTCTGGTGCTCGACGGCGCCTATGCGGAATATGTCACGGAGGCCGATTACTCCAACGGGCTGGAGTTGGCGAAGGCCCACGACAACGTGGTCGTGACCCACACCTTCTCGAAGATCTATGGGCTGGCCAGCCTGCGGCTGGGCTGGGCCTATGCCTCGCCCGAGATCTGCGACGCCATCAACCGCATTCGCGGGCCCTTCAACGTGAATGGAGCGGCGCTGGAGGCGGGCATCGCGGCGGTGGAGGATGCGGCCCATGTGGAGGCCGCGATCTCCCACAATGATTGCTGGCGCAACTGGCTGGAGGTCGAGATCCGCAAGCTCGGCGTCGAGGTCACGCCCAGCGTGGGCAATTTCGTGCTGATGCATTTCCCCGACACCCCCGGACGCCGCGCGGTGGATGTGGACGCCTTTCTGGTGAAACGTGGCCTCGTGCTGCGCATGGTGAAGGCCTATGGCCTCCCCAATGCGCTACGCATGACCGTGGGCTCGGAAGAGGCCAATCGTCTCGTGGTCACGGCGCTGGCCGACTTCCTCAGCGGCAAGGCCTGATCATGTCCGACCGTATGGGCCCGGCCCTGTCAGAACCCATCTTCAACCGCGTCACGATCATCGGCCTGGGCCTCATCGGCTCCTCCATCGCGCGCGCCGCACGGCGCATGAACGCGGCGGGCGAGATCGTCGCGGCGGACGCGTCCGAGGCGGTGCGCGCGCGGGTGCTGGAGCTGGGCGTCGCAGACCGGGCGGAGGCTTCTCTCGCTGACGCCGTGAAGGACGCGGACCTTGTGGTGCTCTGCGTGCCCGTGGGCGCCAATGGGGCGGTGGCTGAAGCCATGGGCCCGCATCTCAAGCCCGGCTGCATCGTCTCTGATGTGGGCTCGGTGAAAAGCGCCGTGGTGGCGGCGGTGGCGCCCCATCTGCCTGCGGGCGTCGGCTTCGTGCCCGCTCATCCCGTGGCGGGGACCGAACATTCAGGCCCTGACGCCGGTTTCGCCGCGCTGTTTCTGGGGCGCTGGTGCATCCTCACCCCGCCCGAAGGCGCGGACCCCGAACATGTCGCGAAGGTGCAGACCTTCTGGCGGGCCATCGGCTCCAACGTGGAGGTGATGACCCCCTCCCATCATGATCTCGTGCTGGCCATCACCAGCCATGTGCCCCATCTCATCGCCTATAATATCGTGGGCACGGCGGCGGATCTGGAAGAGGTCACCCAGTCCGAGGTCATCAAGTTCTCGGCGGGGGGCTTTCGCGATTTCACCCGAATCGCCGCCTCCGATCCCACCATGTGGCGCGACATCTTCCTGCACAACAAGGATGCGGTGCTCGAAATGCTCGGCCGCTTCAACGAGGATCTGGCGGCCCTGCAGCGCATGATTCGCTGGGGCGACGGGGACGGACTCTTCGAGCTGTTCACCCGCACCCGCGCCATCCGCCGGGGCATCATCGAACAGGGGCAGGAGACGGCGGCGCCCGACTTCGGCCGCCGCGACGCAGCCGGTCAGTAGAGCGGGTTCAGGACCACAGGCAGACGCATCGGCCCGATCATGGCGCGGCCCTGATTGAGGTCGAGCGGCAGGCGCAAGAGGCCATCGGCGCCGCCCTGCGCGGGCGCTTGCTGGCCCTTGCCCGCAAGCAGGCCGCCCAGCAGACCGCCTACGGCGGCGTTGCCCGGCGCCAGGCCAAAGCGCTGCAGCAACGGCCCCATGCCCGTGAGCTGCAGGTCGATGCGCCCGGCGGGGCGATGCGCGTCATCGAGGCCGAGCGAGCCGCTGGCGACGACAAGCGCCTGACCCTTGGCGATCTTGAATTCGCGGATCTCCGCATTGCCGCCAGCCTGACGCCATTGCTCCAGGGATTGCGCAAACTCTCCGCCTCGCAAAGCTTCGGCCTGCAACACGGTGGCGGCGAAGACCGCATCCAGAGGCCCCGCATAAGCGCTCATGCCGTCAAGGGCGGGCGCGTCGAGCTTGCTGACGCGTAGCGCGAAATCCAGAGCTGAAACGGCGGCGGCGCGATCAGGGTTCGGCCGCAGATGAATCTCGAAGGCCTCCGCCTTCGCGGAGACCACTTGGGCCCCCTTGTTGGCGACGCGCAAGACCGGACCCTCGATCTCCAGGGAATCGCGCTCAAGCCCGCCCTTACGGACCCGGTGGCTCGCCTGCAGCCGAGTCCAGGCGAGCGACAGGTCAATCGATCCATCCTGCGCCTTGAAAGCCAGCGGCGAGCCGACCTCCGCCAGCACCAGCGAGGGATTGTAGAGATGGGCGGCGACCAGCACGTCGCCCACGGAGCCAGCCCCCGCAACGGAGCCGATGCGGCCGGTGAAAGTGGGGGCGGCGCAGCGCAGCTCCAGACGGAAGGGATAGCCGCCGACGCTGCGATTGGGGCAGGCCCATTCCCGGCCCTGCGCGCGCTCCTGTGCGAACCAGTCGTCCAAGCCGGTCTCGGTCATCCCTGCGGCGACCTTCCAGAAGGCGGACCAGCCCGCAGCGACCACCGCGATGGCGACGAAGGGCAGGTAGAGCTTCCAGCGCTGGGGTTTGGGGGGCAGATCGGTCATGCCATGGCTTCCGGTGAGAGGCTGGGTATTCTATAGCCGTTCAGGCTCGCAAAAGACACGGGAACCATGACCGACGACGGGGATCTCTGGGTGTTTGGCTATGGCTCGCTCATGTGGCGGCCGGGCTTCGCCTTTGTGGAACGGCATCTGGCGACGGTGCATGGCTATCACCGCTCGCTCTGCGTCTATTCCCATGTGCATCGCGGCACCGCCGCGCGCCCGGGGCTGGTGCTGGGGCTCGACAGGGGCGGGTCCTGCCGGGGCGTCGCCTTCAAGGTGGCGGCGTCCGAGCGGGAGGCGACCATCGCCTATCTGCGCGAGCGCGAACAGGTGACCATGGTCTACAAGGAAGTGGTGCTGCGCACGCGCCTCGACGATGGCCGCGTGTTGAACGCCCTCGTCTACGCGGTCGATCAGAGCCACGGGCAATATGCGGGACGGCTCCCGCAAGACGAGATCCTGCGGCTGGTGCGTCAGGGCGTGGGCGTCTCGGGCCGCAACCCCGCCTATGTGGCGGCCACCCACGACCATCTCGCGCAGATCGGCGTGAAGGACGCGCGCCTCGCGGCCATAGCTGCGCGGCTGGGGATGGATGAGGCCTTGCCCTGACTCAGGCCTTGGCGGACTTTTCGCTGGCGGGCTCGTCTTGCGGCGGCAGGGGGAAAGCCTCCGCCAGCGCGGGATCGCGGGCCAGCGCCTCTTCCGCCAACCGCGTACTCGCGGTCTCGATCTGCTCGGAGAGCAGACGCATGAAGGCCTTCTTGTCCATGCCCGGCTGGATCGGGGGCAGGAACTCCACCACGATCTTGCCAGGACGGCGCAGGAACTGGCGCCTCGGCCAGAACAAGCCGGAATTGAGCGCGGCAGGCACGCAAATGGCGTTGCAATTGCCATAGATGGCGGCGACGCCGGGCTTGTAGGCGGGCGCGGCGCGAACCGGACGACGCGTGCCCTCTGGAAAGACGATGATCTGGCGACCCTGCTCCAGCAGCGCCCGGGATTTGCGCACCGCCTGCATCAGGGCCGAACCGCCCTTGGCGCGATCCACCACGATCTGTTCGGAGCTGATGAGCATCCAGCCGAAGAAGGGGATCCAGGTCAGCTCGCGCTTTAGCAAGAAGGAATAGTCGGGCGCGAAGAGGGTGAGGGCGAAGGTCTCCCAGACCGACTGGTGCTTGGCGGCCAGAATGAAGGGCCCCTTGGGAACATGCTCCACGCCCCGAAACTCCACATGGACCCCGCAGATCACCCGCTGCAGCCAGAAAGTGGCCCGCGCCCAGGTGCGCGCCAGGGCGAAGACGCCGTGACGCCCGAAGAACATGACCGGCGCGCCCAGCACCACCAGCCCGAAGAGCAGGATGTAGAAGGCGATATTGAAGAGAAGGGAGCGAAGGAACAGCATGCCGCTTGATGCCCGAAGCTGCGGCCCTTGGGAAGAGGCCCGGTCACTGGCCTTGTGAAGAAAGCGACTGCGGCGTCGGCTCGCCGCCGGGCGCACGCAGCTGGATGCGCGCCAGGACCACGAGATATTTCATGTATTCCCCCACCCAGAGGCGGGCCACGCCCAGATCGTTCCACCAGGCGCTGTTGCGCAGACGCTCGCTCACCACCGGGAAGGGGATCAACTCGACGTCGGGCAGCTCATGGGCGAGTTCCGCCAGCGCGCGAGGCATATGGTAATTCGAGGTCACGACGATCACCGGTCCGCGCAGGCCATGGGCGGTGAGCCATTGGCGGGCCTCCAGCGCATTGCCAATGGTGTTGCGGGCCTCATAGCCCAGATCCACGCAGCACTCGATCAGCGGCGCCAGGCGGGGCGCGAGCCGCGCCACATCCGCCCTTGTGAGGGAGGGGTTGACGCCGGTGATGAGGAGGCGCCCTCCATAGCCCCTTTCGAGCAGGTCAAGCGCGTCCTCGATGCGCTCGGCGCCCCCGGTGAGCGCCACAACCGCAACGCCGGGCCGCACAGAGCGCGCCTCGTCCTGTTCAATCATTTGGGAAAAAACAAGGAATCCGCCGAAGACCATAACAAGCGCGGCGACGCAGACGAAGCCAACCACGCCTCGCCATGCTCCCGCTCGCGAAACGCGCAAACCTGTATGGGGGTCCAGGGCGGACACGTCCGGGGATGACTCCACAAGGGGCTGAAACGAAAAGCGACTTTTGCTCTCAGTTCAGGGAACGCAGGTGACGGAAGACAATGCTGCGGGAGATGCCCGCAGTTAGCAAGCCTACGCCGATGGATATGATCAGGATCGCCAGATAGCCCGCGACCCCCAGCCCAAAACCGCCGAACATGGCCGCAAGCTGATCGGACTCGGCCGAATTCGAAAACCAGCCCGAGACCATGCCCGACAGGGAGAAAGCCGCCATGGCGCAGCCCCCGCCAATGAAGCCGCCGCGCAGGCCAAGCCATAGGAAGTGACGCTGGAACTCCCGGGCGATGAAACGGTCCTCGGCGCCGACCAGGTGCAGCACATCAAGGATTTCCCGATTGCCCGCCATGGCGCCGCGCGTGGCGAAGGTCACCGCCAGAGCCATGGCCACCAGCACCAGCGCAAAGATGAGGGTGACCAGACCCACAAGAGCCCGCGCCATGGCCGCAAGCCGCTCCATCCAGAGGCGGTGATCGTCGAGCAGGGCGTTGGGGGCGCGTTCGGCCAGGGTGCGCCGAAGGGCCCCCGGATCGAACCGTCCCGACCCCAGCTCCAGAACGATCAGGCGGGGGATCGGCAACTCGCCGAGATCAAGGCCCACGCCAAGCCAGGGTTCCAGCAGATGAGCCGACTGCGCCTTGTTGAAGATGCGCGTGGCCACGACCCCGGGCGCCGCTCGGGCGATCTCCTCGGCCCGGCGCACATCGGCCTCTATGTCGCGCCCGGCGACAGGCTTGACCTGAATCGTCATCTCCCGCGAGACGCTGTCCATCCAGCCGCGCGAGGCGTCGCTCACCAGAACGCCAGAGCCTGCGGCGAGGGCGGCCAGAAAGGTCATGATGGCGATGACCGTGACCAGTGCGCGCCCTGCGATGCTTTCGGCGGGAACCAGCGGCATGTTGCGCTTCAGGCTGAGGGCGGAGAGCCCGTCCCACTCCTGCGAACGCTGGGGTCTGAGGAGGCCGCGGTCAGTCATAGATATGTAACCGCTGGTCGCCAAGCACGAGCCGCCGCGCGCTGTCGAATTGATCCATCAGGGCGAGGTCATGGGTGGCGATGAGCACCGCCGTGCCGGAGCGGTTCAACTCCGCAAAGAGCCGCAGTAGGCGGCGCGCGAGGCTGGGATCCACATTGCCGGTGGGCTCGTCGGCCAGCAGCAACTCCGGCCGCACGATGAGGGCCCGCGCGATGGCGGCGCGCTGCTTCTCGCCCCCGGAGAGAACCGGCGGCAGCATATGCATGCGGTCGCCAAGGCCCACCCAACCCAGAAGCTCCGTCACTTCCGCCCGATAGGTCGCCTCCTCCCGGCCCTGAACCCGCAGCGGCAGCGCCACATTCTCATAGGTGGTGAGGTGATCGAGGAGCCGGAAATCCTGAAACACCACGCCGATGCGCCGCCGCAGGCGGGTAATGGAATCCTTGTCGAGGGTGGCCGCGTCCCGGCCAAAAAGGGTGATGAAGCCGCGCGTTGGCTTGAGCGCCAGAAGAATCAGGCGCAGCAGGGTCGTCTTACCGGCGCCAGAGGGCCCGGTGAGGAATTGGAAGGACTGCGGTGCGATGTCGAAACTGAGATCCTGCAGGATCTCCGTCCCCATTCCATAGCGCAGACCGACGTTCTCGAATCGGACCAAGGTAAACCTCGCTGCGTCCATGAATCCCCTGGCTTGCTTTCGGTCAAGTCCGCCGAAGCGGATTCACAGACAAAGGCGCGGGCGCAATAATGAAGCGTTAACCATGATCAGGCTTATATAAGGCCAATAGTGTTCATTTGATATTGGTTCGGCGCGTCATGCTGGTCATCTTTTGCCCCGCCTGCTCGGCAGGCCTTCAACTTCCCCGCGCCGTTCTGGCCAAGCGGGCGCGGCGTATCTGCTGCGCCCTTTGCGAACATCGCTGGATCGAGGCGCCGGTCATCGATCAGGACCCGCTGCTTCAGGGATCGTCGGCGGAACCCCCGCCGGAAATGACGCTGCATGCGGAAAACAGCCGAAGCGAACCAGCCGCCAGCGAGGGTCCGCAGGCTCCCGTCAAGAAACTGGCGGATAAACCCGGCCCGCTTGTGGTCAAGGCTCCACGCCCCAGGAATTCGCCGAAGGTCGCTCGGCAAGCCGCCAGTCGGGCGCGCGCCCTTCCCCGCGCATGGCCGCGCATGGCGGCTGGCTTCAGCGCGCTGGCGCTGCTGGCGCTAGGCCTGGCGAAACGGGAAGAGATCGTGCGCGTGGCGCCGCCGCTCGCCGGCGCCTATGCGATGATTGGCCTGCCGGTGAATGTGCAGGGGCTGGAATGGCGCGAGGTGAGAACCCGCCTCGTTATGGACGCTTCCCAGAAGGTGCTCGCGGTCGAAGGGGAAATCCGCAATCTTCGTAATCGATCACAGACCCTGCCCGACATTCAGCTCAGTCTGCGCGACAGCGGCGGGCGGGAAATTTACGCCTGGAAAGCCCCCGCGCCTCAGGCCGATCTGGGCGGAGGCGAAACCATCGCCTTCCGCGCGCGCCTGGCCTCGCCCCCGGGAGCGGCGACGACCGTGCGAGTGCTCTTCGCCGAAGCGAACCCCGACAGAATGACCAACTGAGGCGCTGCGGCGGAGCAAGCTGCGCCAATGAAGCTCAGGGCGCGCCCGCCTTCGCGGCCTTGGCGCGCTCGATCCCCTGCATGACGATGGCCTTGGCCTCCGCAGCGTCGCCCCAACGCAAAACCTTCACCCACTTGCCAGGCTCCAGGTCCTTGTAGTGCTCAAAGAAATGCTGGATCTGATCGAGGGTGATCTGCGGCAGATCCGTATAGTTCAGGACCTTTTCATAGCGCTTGGTGAGCTTGGGCGAGGGCACGGCGACGAGCTTTTCATCGCCCCCGGCCTCGTCCTCCATGAGGAGCACGCCGACAATGCGGCAGTTCATCACCGCGCCCGGCACGATGGCGCGGGTGTTGGCGACAATGACGTCGCAGGGATCGCCGTCGTCCGATAGCGTATGGGGAATGAAGCCATAATTCCCGGGATAGCGCATGGCGGTATAGAGGAACCGGTCAACCACCAGGGCGCCAGCCTCCTTGTCCATCTCATATTTGATGGGCTCGCCGCCAATCGGGACTTCAATCACCACATTGACGTCTTCGGGAGGGTTCTTGCCGATTGCAATCGCTTCCAGGCGCATCTTGGGCTCCAAGTCTGTTCACGGCCTGTCTAGGCGCGCCAGACCACTTCGGCAAGCCAGACTAATTGCGGGTTTGCGCCCTACTCAAAGCCAAAAGCCACGCGCTCGCGCATTTCAGAACCAAATCGCTCGGGGGCGCGACGCACGGGCTTTCCCCCGAGCCGCTCATAAAAACCAAGCGCGCGTTCGTTATCTGCCAGCGCCCAGACAAGCATGGACCGATAACCGTGATCAGCGAGATCCGTCCGAACGGCCTCGAACAGGCCTCGGCCAAAACCGAGCCCCTGGAATTGGGGCGCCAGATAGAGTTCGAACATCTCTCCGCCGTGGGGAAGCGAAGGGACCCGATTACGGCCATAGCTTGCATAGCCGCCGATGGAATCCTCGAAATCCAGCACGAGAAGCCGGGAGCCGCGGGCGATGGCCGCATCCCACCAACGCGGACCGCGGCGCGCGATCATGCGTTCGAGTTCGCACCCGGGAATGACGCCACGATAGGCGTCCCGCCAGGCGCAATCATGGACCGCCGCGATTTGCGCCGAATCCGCCCGACCGGGCCTGCGAATGGTGATAACTGTTTCCTTCATTAAGCAATTTTGTCCTTTTATGAATCAATTCGCAATATAAATGTGTCATTATTTTTCCAAAAAGGATGTTTTTGTATCTGTCGGCGACAACTGAGCTGCGCGGAATGGATGCTCGATCCGCCAAACTGACCCGCCACATCGGCACGAGATTTGCTGCGAAACTCCAAAATGGGGTCTCAAGTGTCTGATTTCGCAATAAATCTGATCAACGCGCTCAGCGCTTCCGCACCCAACAGGGATGAAGCGGCGCGCTCCACCCTGAAAGAATTCGACGCAAACGGCGATGGAAAGATCTCCAATCAGGAGTTCCAGAAGATGTTTGCAGTTTTGCAACGCGAAGAGAAGTTGAGCGCCGCGCAAGGATCAGGGCAAAGCTCGACCTTTCGTTCCGCCGGCGTAAGACCCACGATTTTCGACTGCACGCTCTACCCATCCTTTTCCAAAAATTACGCCCTGAGCGTTTATCAGGCGTGGGAAATGGAACATAACTTCGACAAGGACGGAGACAATCAGGTCTCCCTTGACGAGCTTGAAGGGGTCACGCCCCCGCCGACGCCGCCAACACCAGCGTCAGCCACAGCGCAGGCGGACGCCTTCATGTCCACCTACGACAAGACAAACAAGGGCTATGTCACCCAGGACGACATCAACGCCGCCTGGACGACCGACCCCGTGTTCGCCAGCGTCTCCCAATTGCCAACCTCGGTTGTAACCTGGGACGCCAGCGGCGACGGACAGATCTCGCACGACGAACTGACCTCGGGTTTCACGGTCATCAACGCCGCCGACAACTTTATGACGAAATTGGCCCAACCCGCCGCCAAACCCTCTGATACGCCAGCCATCCACCTCGCAGATGTCACCGACGCCCAACTGCAACCACTAAACGTGACGCGCGATCTTCTCACGAGCTGGGATACGAACAAAGATGGCGCACTGACTCGTCCCGAGCTCCTCGCCGGGCTGGGAGCGCTCCAGGCCGCGAACAACCAACCGCCGCCGACCCCCGAACAAAGGGCGGACGCCTTGTTGTCGGAATACGACAAAACCAACAAAGGCTATGTCACCATCTCGGATATCACGAGCGCCTGGGTCAACGATCCCTCACTCGGCGACATCTCGCAGCTGGGCAACACGATGCAGGCGTGGGACACCAACGGAGATGGTCAGATCTCACGCGCCGAACTGGTTTCCGTATTCACGATCATGGACGCAGCCGATGGGCTGCTGCTCCAATTGGCGAAACCACCCGTCAACCCCAACGACCCCGTCGCGATTCAGCTGGCGGACGTCACCGACGCCCAGTTGCAGCCTCTCGGCGTAACGCGCGATCAATTGACCGGTTGGGATAAGGACAAGAATGGGTCTGTCACCCGCGAAGAGCTTGTCACCGGGCTGCGCGCGCTCAGCCTCGCGACGCCGACCGCGCAAGACTACGCGCAGGGTATGCTCGCCAACTTCGATACGAACAAGGACGGCTCGCTGGACTTTGCGGAATTCCAGAATGCGCTCGCCGGCAGCGCCCTCGACACTAGCTCGGCGCAAAGCAACTTTAACGCCTGGGACACCAACAAGGACCAGCTCATCTCCAAGGACGAACTGACGAGCGGCATCGACATCGCACAGCAGGCGCAGCTCACCGTGGACAAATACGACCTGGCCAAGAAGGGCTATTTCAACCTCGCCGATCTCCAGGCCGCCATCGACGCCTCGCCCGACAAGGCGACCAGCGCCTCAGCCGAAGAGCTGATGGCCGCCTGGGATGCAAATGGCGACGGGAAAGTGACCGCGCAGGATATCATCACCATTCAGGAACTACAGAAGCAGGCGGCCGCGTTGCCAGCTTAATGCGGCACATACGGCCCTAAAGGTCCGACCCTGGGGAGCCGCAACCAAGAAAAAAGATGATGGAGGCCTGATCTCATGCCCGGCGTGCATCTCATCAGCCTTGACAAGAATGACGGCCATGCGCGCTCGCGCGGTCTTTCCGCAGACCTGAAGATCGAAACCTTGGGTGACGGTTGTGATGGCGAGCCGGATGCTTTTATGGGTTCGAGATCGCGACGGCTGACCCGGAGTGTTCTTCCGAAAATGGAAAGGCGCGCCGGGGCGTAAACTGCCTTTGGCGCCACACGAGGGGCCATCGCCATGATGATGGCCTGGGATGTGAAATGGAAGCGCGATGAAATCAGTCGATGATATGGCGCAACTGCTGGACAAGGCGATCAACGCCCATAACCGGGGCGCGCTTGACCAGGCGATGACCCTCTATGAAGACATTTTGAGGCGTGACCCAAAGCACTTTAGGGCTCTCAATCTGTTGGCCGTCTTGAAGGGCCAGATAGCGCAACCAGGGCAGGGCGTCGTCCTGCTTGAAAGAGCGCTGGAGGTGGATCCCGAAAGCGGCGACGCCAACGCCAATATGGGATTGATGCTGAGCGATCTGGGCAGGCACGGTCAGGCCATAGGCTATTTGATGAAGGCCATCGAGAAGCATCCTGACAATCCCAATTACATGCAGAACCTCGCCTTTGTTCTGGTTAGTTTCGAACGCCCCGATGAAGCGATCGAGGTGGCGAATGTGCTGATCAATCTGCACCCGCACCATCTTCGCGCCTACCACGCCAAGGGTAACGCCCTCTTGTTGACCTCCAATATTGAAGAGGCGTTGCAATGCTATCAGATGGCGCTTGGCGCGCACGCCGATGATCAACGCATATGGAGCAATCTTGGACAGACCTATCGCTGGTTACGGAATTTTTCAGAAGCCATGAATTGCCACGAAAAGGCTTTGTCCCTCGATCCCGCCAGCACGGACGCCCGTTGGGAGCGAGCCTTGACCCTTTTAAGTTTCGGTCGATTTGAAGAGGGGTGGCGGGACTATGCGCTCTCAAAAAAAGAGCGAGGGTTGACGTCGAGGCCAAGGCTGGGAAAAACTTGGGATGGGCATGCGGATCTCTCGAATAAAACGATTTACGTTTACCGCGAGCAGGGCCTGGGCGACACGCTGCAATTTTGTCGTTTCATAAAAGACCTCTGTCGAACCTGCGCCAGAGTTATCTTCGCGCCCCACGATTCATTGAAATGGCTCATGCGGACGATGGAGGAGGATTTTGACGTCTGCGATTTTTCCGACACGGAGGCGCAGGCGGATTATCATTTGCCCTTGTTGAGTTTGCCAGCCTATTTGCATGCGCAGGCGCCGCAATCGCAAGGACCTTACCTTTTTCCATCTGAGGAAAATGTCCGCAAATGGAGGATGCGGCTTGGGTCAGATGGATTCAAGATTGGCATATGCTGGCAGGGCAGCACCGGCAAGGCGGATTGGGGCCGTTCATTCCCTGTGCGCCTTTTCGAGGGATTGTCGCGCATGCCCGGCGTGAGGCTGATCAGCCTGCATAAGGGTGACGGAGAGGGACAGCTGCAATCCCTGCCGCCGGAGATGAAAATCGAAACGCTCGGAATCGATTTTGATAGCGGCCCGAATGGGTTTTTTGACAGCGCCGCCGTCATCAAAACCCTGGACCTCGTCATCACCTCGGACACCGCAATCGCCCACCTGGCCGGGGCGCTGGCGGCGCCGGTCTGGGTGGCGCTGAAATCCACGCCTGATTGGCGCTGGATGTTGGAAGGCGCGGACAGCCCCTGGTATCCGACCATGCGCCTGTTTCGCCAGAAGACTGCGGGCGATTGGCGGGGGGTTTTCGCGCAAATGGAAGAGGCGCTGCGCGAGCGACTTTAGTTTTCAGCTTCGGCGGAACTACGGGCGCCGATTGGCTGTTGATGAGGGCAAATCAAGTCAGGAAATGAAACCAGGCGCGATATATTAAACCCATTAGGCCTTCGGTTTTTCAGGAGTTTGGAAACATGCCGCAAAGAAACGGAAAACTCATGCTCCTGTTCATTTTGTTTTTCGCTTTGTTCAAATGGCTGTTTAATTGATCGCGCAGGTCTGACCGGCTAATGCGCCTTGAGGCAGTAATTCCCGCTGCTGTTGTAACCCGAGGGGCAGGAACCGGATTTGTGAATCGCCGGACGCCCGGACGACGTCATCAAACAATATTCGCCGCTCGAATTATAGCCGGAGGGACAGGAGCCATTTTTCTCGATCACGGGATGGGCGCCTGATCCGGGCACGCAGTAGTCGCCGCTGGAATTGTATCCGCTGGGGCATGACCCGTTCTTCAGAATGGGTTGCTGGCCGAGGACGGGTCCACCGATGAAAAGGGTGACGGCGGCGGCGAGGAAGATTCGGTTCATGAGCGAGATCTCGGGCTGGAAGCTTGCGAGCCGCCAAGGTCTATGGACGACGGCCGCCGACCATAACCCGCAGGCGCAATCATGAAAATTCGCCTTCAATCTGAAATTCAAGGAGTGATCGCTGAGATCGGCTGGCGCCTGGGGTTCGGCGCCGATAGGTCAGCCAGAGCATTCCGGCTGACTGGAGCGGGCGAAGGGATTCGAACCCTCGACCCCAACCTTGGCAAGGTTGTGCTCTACCCCTGAGCTACACCCGCATCCGTGTCACCGGCACCGCAGCGCCGATGGCGGCTATATGACCCAAAGCGCTGGCGATTGCAACAGGCGAGTTTGATCGCTAGGCGAGGAGCCCTCGAAAGCTGCGGAGGGGCCTATGGCGAAAACGGTCGAGGATCTGTTCCTTTTCCTTGAAGGGCTGGGGATCCAGACCCGGACCCATGCCCATCCGCCCCTGTTCACGGTGGAGGAATCCCGGGCCATGCGGGGCGAAATCCCGGGTCTGCATTGCAAAAATCTCTTCGTTCGGGACCGGAGCAAGGCTTATTTCCTGATCGTTCTTGAAGAGGACAGCCGGATCGACCTGAAGACCCTGCACGAAAGGATCGGCGCCCGGGGAAGGGTTTCCTTCGGGTCCGCCGAGGCGCTTTTGGAGCTCTGGGGAGTGACGCCGGGCTCGGTGACGCCCTTTGGGGCGATCAATGACCCCGAGGGGCGAGTGCAAGTAGTGCTGGAGGCGCAGCTGGCCAGCGCGCCTGCGGTGAACGTCCACCCTCTGGAAAACAACCGCACCACCACCCTGTCCGGGACGGAGCTGATTCGCTTTTTGCGCGCCTGCGGCCATGAGCCCCTGCTGCTTCAACTCCCGGAAGCTTGACAGGGCGTTGCTTATTGGACTGATCCACCCCATGTGTTGGGTGATGAAAGAGCTGGACCCGGCGGCTGGACGAAGAGCGCGCTGCGGGCTGGAAGGGAGATTTTGCAATGCTGGGGCAGACTGGTCAGGCCGCCAATGGCGCCTCGGAGCTCATCAAGGACACGACGACGGCGGCTTTCCGCGTCGACGTGATCGCCGAATCCGCGCGCCAGCCCGTGCTGGTGGATTTCTGGGCTCCCTGGTGCGGCCCCTGCAAGCAACTGACGCCGATCATTGAAAAGGTGGTCAAGGGCGCAGGCGGCAAGGTGAAGCTCGTCAAGATGAATATCGAGGAGCACCCGGAAATCGCCGGACAGCTGGGCGTCAAATCCATCCCGGCCGTGATCGCCTTTCAGAAGGGCCAGCCGGTCGATGGTTTCATGGGCGCCCTGCCCGAGGGCCAGATCAAGGGCTTCCTGGAGCGTCTGGTGGGTCCGCTGGGCGGAGAAGGCGATGAGCTGGTGGCGGAGGGCGAGGCGGCCCTGGCGGCCGGAGCGCCCGAAACTGCGGCGGAGCTCTTCTCCGAAGCGCTCGCCATCGATTCTGCGGATCTGAAGGCCTTTGCGGGCCTCATCCGCGCGCTCGTGGCCCTTGGAGACCTGGAGCAGGCGCGCGCTGCGCTCGATCAGGCGCCCGCCGGCGCGGACAAGAACGCCGCCATCGCCGCCGCCCGCGCCGCCCTTGAGGTGGCCGAGCAGGCCGCCTCCGTGGGGGATCTGGCCGGCCTGATGGCCCGGGTGGACGCCGACCCGCTGGACCATGAGGCCCGGATCGAACTCGCCATCGGCCTCAACGGCAAGGGCGAGCGCCGGGCGGCCGCCAGCCAATTGCTCGAGGCCGTACGCCGCGACCGCGCATGGAATGATGGCGCAGCCCGCAAGCAATTGCTGCAATTCTTTGAGGCCTGGGGCATGACGGATCCAGAGACCATCGACGCGCGCCGGCGGCTCTCGGGCATCCTGTTCTCCTGAGTCGACCTGACGCTTGCGCCGGAGAGAACCGATGAGCATCAACAAGCCCTACCGAAGCGCGGATGAACTGCCCGACATCATCCCGGTGTTCCCGCTGGCGGGGGCCCTGTTGTTGCCGCGCGGTCAGCTGCCACTGAACATTTTTGAGCCGCGCTACATGGCCATGATCGACGATGCGCTCAAAAGTCATCGGCTGATCGGCATGATTCAGCCGCTCACGTCGGAAAACGCCGCCGCCCGGCATCCGGGTCTTGAACGGGTAGGATGTCTGGGCCGCATCACCCAGATCGGGGAGACCGGCGACAACCGCTACATGCTCAGCCTGACCGGCGTGGCTCGCTTCCGCGTGGCGGAGGAACTGACGGTCATGACTCCCTACCGGCAAGTGCGAGCCAGTTACGCCGACTTCGCGACGGATTTCGTGCCCCGTACCGGGGAGAAAGAGGTTGATCGGGACGCGGGTCTGGACGCCCTGCGGCGCTTTGCGGAGTCCGGCGGCCTCAAGATCGACTGGGACGGCGTCAACCAGGCTCCCAACGAGGCTCTGGTGAATGCGCTGGCCATGATGAGCCCCTTTGGCGCGCGCGAGAAACAGGCCCTGCTGGAAGCGCCGGACATCAAGTCACGCGCGGAGGTGCTCATCGCCGCCACCGAGATGGAGCTGGCGCGCGGCGCCAACGCTCCCTCCTCCCTTCAATAGGTGGACCATGGCCGCTGAAGAGAACGCCCTGCCCGAAAACGCGCCGCGTCGCGGGCCGAAAGGCACGCGGATCGACCGGCGCCTGCTGGAGATTCTGGTCTGCCCACTGACCAAGAACACCCTCGAATATGATTCGGCGCGCCAGGAGCTCGTGTCGCGCGGGGTGAGGCTCGCCTATCCGATCCGGGACGGCATTCCCATCATGCTGCCCGATGAAGCGCGGGCGCTTGAGATCTGAGACGCCCTCAAAATAGGCTCATGGTCAAAGATTAGGCTCAAGGTGCATATTTTTTGATCTATGACTGCTGATCAAATGACGCCCATTTTAACGGCGCCGTTGTTTTGCCCGGTTTTTAGCGGTTTGGCGCTTAATTGAGCAGTTCGGCATATTTTTTGCTTAAAGTTTCGGCGAGACATCACTCTTTCCATCCCCTGTTCATCACTCCCAAACCGCCGGGTCGCCATGCTCCGCTCCTTTTCGCGCCGCGCTGCGCCCAGCGCGCTCTTCATCCTCGCCGCCACACAGGCCTTCGCCGCCGATGGCATAGACGCCGCCGACACCGGCTTCATGATCATTTGCACGGGTCTGGTGCTGATGATGACCCTGCCCGGTCTGGCGCTCTTCTATTCCGGCATGGTGCGCAAGAAGAATGTGCTCGCTGTCATGGCGCAGAGCGCGGCCGCCACAGCCCTGGTTTCGATCCTCTGGTTCGCCGCAGCCTATAGCCTCAGCTTCACGGGCGAGGGCGCCTATATGGGCGGGCTGAGCCGGGTCTTCCTGCAGGGGATCGGCCTTGAAACGGTGAGCCCCTTGGCCAAGACCATCCCGGAACTGCTGTTCATGGCCTATCAGATGACCTTCGCGGTCATCACCTGCGCGCTGGTGGGCGGGGCGGTGGCTGACCGGATGAAATTCTCCGCCTTCCTGCTGTTCTGCACGATCTGGCTGTTCCTGGTCTATGTGCCCTCAGCCCATTGGGTCTGGGGCGGCGGCTTCCTGGGGCAGATGGGCGTGCTCGACTTCGCGGGCGGCACGGTCGTTCATATCAATGCGGGCGTCGCCGGGTTGGTGGCGGCCTATATGCTTGGCGCCCGTCAGGGTTACGGACGCGACAACATGGCCCCCTTCGACCTGTCGCTGGCGGTGGTGGGCACCGGACTGCTCTGGGTGGGCTGGTTTGGCTTCAATGGCGGTTCGGCCCTGGGCGCGGGCTCGCGGGCGGTCTTCGCTATTGTGGCGACTCATCTGGCGGCCTGCGCCGGCGCCGCCGTCTGGACCGCCATCGAATGGATCCAGAGGGGCAAGCCCTCGGTGCTGGGCATGATCTCGGGCGCGGTGGCGGGCCTTGGCACGATCACCCCGGCGTCGGGCTTCGTGCTGCCCTGGCACGGGCTTGTCATCGGCGCCATCGCGGGCGGCGTCTGCTACTGGTTCTGCACCGTCGTGAAGCAGCGGCTCAAATATGACGATTCCCTCGACGTTTTCGGCGTGCATGGGGTCGGCGGGATCATGGGCACCTTGATGGCGGGCGTCTTCGCCACCGCGGCTCTCAGCGTCTCCCCGGAAACGCCCCAGGGCGTTGCGGGCCTGCTGGAGGGCAATCCCGCGCAGCTGGGCATTCAGGCCGTAGGGGTGATCGTCACCACTCTGTGGTGCATCGCGGGGACCTGGGTGACCCTGAAAATCGTCGACGCGCTCAGCGGTCTGCGCACCTCCAGCGATCAGGAACGCGAAGGCCTCGATCTGGCCCTGCATGGGGAATCTCTGCACCAATAGAAGCTGCGGCTTGACGACGGGCTATCTTGGCCTCAGGTGGAGCATCCGCCTGCTCGATGGAGCCCGTCATGTCCGCTGCCCTTGCTGAACTTCTCGCCATCCTCGATCTGGAGCGGACCGGGGAAAACAGCTTTCGCGGGACAAGCGCATTCTCCATCCGCAACCGCGTCTTCGGCGGCCAGATCGTGTCTCAGGCCCTCGTGGCGGCCGCCCGCACCGTAGAGGGGGCGGAGCCCCATTCGCTGCATGGCTACTTCCTCGTGGGCGGAGACCCCTCCGCGCCTATCGAGTATGAGGTTGAGCGCATGCGCGACGGGCGCAGCTTTTCCACCCGGCGCAGCGTCGCGATCCAGCATGGGCAACCGATCTTCACGCTCACCTGCTCGTTCCACACGCCAGAACCGGGCTTTGAGCACGCTCTTGAAATGCCAGAGGTTCCCGATCCCGAAACGCTGAAG
The DNA here is from genome assembly GCA_947456505.1 of Beijerinckiaceae bacterium. Taxonomy (GTDB): domain Bacteria; phylum Pseudomonadota; class Alphaproteobacteria; order Rhizobiales; family Beijerinckiaceae; genus Terripilifer. The sequence continues at coordinate 9,789 of CANGTC010000032.1, read as the reverse complement.
AGCCCGGATCGGATTGCGCTGGCCTCCTCCCATCTGGTCCCTGCGGCGCTGCAACGCTACTTCAAGCAGGAACAAGCCATCGACGTAAGGCCGGTGGATCTTGGCCGCTATTTCCCCAAATCAGAACGCAGCCCTCTCCCCGCCCTGCAAAACATCTGGATGCGGGCCAATGGCTCGCTGCCGGACGATCCGGCCATTCACCGCGCCATTCTCGCCTATCTCTCGGACATGACCATGATCGACACCATTCTGGTGCGCCATCAGCGCACGGTCTTCGATCCGGATGTGATGGCGGCGAGCCTTGATCACGCTATCTGGTTCCATCGTCCCTTCCGCGCCGACGAATGGCTTCTCTACAGCCAGATCAGCCCGAGCACCCATGGCGGCCGGGGTCTTGCGCGGGGCAGCCTCTATTCACGCGACGGCCAACTGGTCGCGAGCGTGATCCAGGAGGGGCTGGTGCGCCTGCGGGCGGATAAGCCAGCGCAATAGGCGGAAGCTTTTGCCTGTTTAATAGGCAGGCAAACTGCCTTTTTTGGCGGCAATCGGCGGCCGTGCGCCGCAATTCACAGCTTTTTTGCAAGCGACTCATCAAAATTTCGCAGGTGGAACCCTGCTGATCCGGCTTGGCACGGCCCTTGTTTAGCACCCTGCGAGCCTGAGCGCGGGGCGTTCTTCCGCGCGGGCGTGAAACAGCCGCACGACGTCCAGTCGCGTAAGGCCAAGAAGGGGCATCGAGATGAAAATAGTCATGGCGATCATCAAGCCATTCAAGCTCGACGAAGTGAGAGACGCTCTCACGGCGGTCGGCGTGCATGGCCTTACTGTCACCGAGGTCAAAGGCTACGGCCGTCAGAAAGGCCATACGGAAATCTACCGCGGCGCCGAGTACGCCGTCAGCTTCCTGCCCAAACTGAAGATTGAAGTCGCTGTGCCGGGCGAACTCGCCCCCGCAGTGGTGGACGCGATCGTGTCCTCCGCGCGCACCGGCCAGATCGGCGACGGCAAGATCTTCGTCAGCTCCCTTGAGCAGGCGATCCGCATCCGGACGGGCGAGAAGGACACCGACGCGCTCTGACCTTTTCCGTTTCTTTCAGGAGTTCCAAAATGATGAATCGTCCATCCTGTGGGAGCATCGCCAAAGTGGCGGCTCTTGGTCTCTTGGCCGCAGCCGCCTCGAGCGGCCTGGCCTTCGCGGAGGAAGCCGCTGCGGCCGCCGCTGACGCCGCAGCCGCCGTGACGCCCCCTGTCCCCAACAAGGGCGACACGGCCTGGCTGATGGTCTCCACCGCTCTCGTGCTGATGATGTCGATCCCGGGCCTCGCCCTGTTCTACGGCGGTCTCGTCCGCACCAAGAACATGCTGTCCGTGCTCACGCAGGTCTTCATGATCGTGTCTCTGGTCTCGGTGATCTGGGTTCTTTATGGCTACTCCCTCGCCTTCACCGAGGCGCCCGGTTCTCTGAACGCCTTCATCGGCGGCTTCTCGAAGGTCTTCCTCGCGGGCATCACGCCTGATTCGACGGCGGCGACCTTCTCGAACGGCGCATATGTTCCGGAATACGCCTATATGGCCTTCCAGATGACCTTCGCCTGCATCACGCCGGCGCTGATCGTGGGCGCCTTCGCCGAACGCATCAAGTTCTCGGCGGTGATCCTTTTCGTCATCCTCTGGGTCACGCTGGTCTATTTCCCGATCGCCCATGCGGTCTGGTTCTGGCAGGGTCCGGACGCCATCGGCGACGCCGCCAAGGCTCTCGCGGCTGCGACGGATGATGCGGCCAAGAAGACCGCTCAGGACGCCCTCGACGTGGTCAACGCCAATGCTGGCTATCTCTTCCAGCTGGGCGCCCTCGACTTCGCTGGCGGCACCGTGGTTCACATCAACGCCGGCATCGCCGGTCTGGTGGGTTGCCTGATGATCGGCAAGCGCGTCGGCTACGGCAAGGAAGCCATGCCTCCCCACTCGCTGACCATGACCATGATCGGCGCTTCGCTCCTGTGGGTCGGCTGGTTTGGCTTCAACGCGGGCTCCAACCTCGAAGCCAACGGCACGACCGCCCTGGCCTTCGTGAACACCTTCGTCGCCACCGCTGCGGCCGCCATGTCCTGGCTGTTCGTGGAATGGGCGACCAAGGGCAAGCCCTCGCTGCTCGGCATGGTCTCCGGCGCGGTCGCTGGCCTCGTGGCCGTCACCCCCGCGTCCGGCTACGCTGGCCCCATGGGCTCGCTGGTTCTGGGCCTCATCGTCAGCCCCGCCTGCCTGTTCTTCGTCTCCACCGTGAAGAACAAACTCGGTTATGATGATGCGCTGGACGTGTTTGGCATCCACTGCGTCGGCGGCATCATCGGCGCCATCGCCACGGGCATCCTCGTGGCCCCCGCTCTGGGCGGCGTCGGCCTCACCGACTACACCATCAAGCCCGGCGCTGGTTCGCCTGGCGACTATGTGATGGCCACACAGGTCATGATCCAGATCAAGGCGGTTCTCTACACCCTCGTGTGGTCGGGCGTTGGTTCGGCGATCCTCTACAAGGTCGTTGATCTCATCGTTGGCCTGCGTGTTCCGATCGACGCCGAGCGCGAAGGCCTCGACGTCGCCGAGCACGGCGAGCGCGCCTACAACATGTGATCATCCCCGGACGAAAGTCCCGGCAAACCATGGGAACGGCGCCTTCGGGCGCCGTTTTCATTTGTGCTGCGAAGGCCTCTTTTCCCGGCTGCTGATAATCCGTGGTTAATCGCGCATTAACCGCCAAGCCTTACGTTGAAGAACGGGGCGATGGGCCCTTGCGGCGAAGGTCAATGCGGATCTCGGCTTCCTCCACGATCGACCATATCCCTGAACCCGTGCGCTACTTCCTGGCGAAGCGGCTCGCGGAAGCCTGCGGGCTCGTTCTGCTGGCTTGCTCTGGCGCACTGGCGCTCGCCTTCCTCACCTGGTCGGTGCAGGATCCCAGCTTCAACCACGCCACCTCGGGCCCCGTGCGCAATCTGCTGGGCGGGCTCGGAGCCATGGCGGCTGATCTCACCATGCAGATGGTCGGCATCGCCGCCACGGCCGTGATCGTTCCCATCGGCTTCTGGGGCTGGCGCCTCATGAGCCATTGCAGGCTGGAACGCCTGGGCATGCGCATCGTGCTCTGGTTGGTTGGGGTTGGCTTTGCGGCGGCTTTCGCGTCCCTGCTGCCAGTGACCGACCGCTGGCCTCTGCCCAGTGGTCTGGGAGGGGTCGCAGGCGACGCCATCCTGACGCTGCCGCGCAAACTCTCGGGCGGCTTCGGGCCCATCATGGTCCTCACCGGCTTCGCTAGCGCGGTGGCGGCCCTTCTGGCGCTTTCAGCCTCATCCGGATTTTTCATTCTGGACGAGGGCGACGCCAATGAGGATGGCGAATCGGCGGCCCGCTCACGCGCCAGCGACGATGATGACGCGGGAGGCGAGCCGGGCTTTTTTCTGGTCGCGCTCGGCGCGATGATCCATGGATTCCTGAGCCTCAGCGGCTCCATCAAGCGCGCGATCAACTCCTTGCGGCCCGCGCGGGAGGCGGCTCCCGCTCCCTCCGGAAAACGTGTGCGTGTTCGTCAGGAGCCACGCTTCGAACCCATTGAAGATCCGGCGCCTGTCGAGGCTATCGAGCCCGCGCCGAGGATTTCGAAAGCACCGGCCGCCCCCTTCGTCGAAGAGCGCGACTACGACGACGAGAGCGCCATCCGGGCGCCGAAGATCACACCTCCCGCGCCCGCCCTCAAGAGCGGACGGCGCAGCGCGCGCGAGGCGCAGCCCTCGTTCTTTGAACGCAACGCCTATGAATTGCCCGCGCTCATGTTTTTGACGGAAGCGCGCAAACAGGCCGTCACGAAGATTTCCGAAGACGCGCTTGAACAGAACGCCCGTCTTCTGGAAGGCGTGCTCGATGATTTCGGCGTGAAGGGCGAAATCATCAATGTGCGCCCCGGCCCCGTGGTGACGCTCTATGAACTTGAGCCCGCGCCCGGCATCAAATCCTCGCGCGTGATCGGTTTGGCCGACGACATCGCCCGCTCCATGTCCGCGATCTCAGCGCGCGTGGCGGTCGTGCAGGGCCGCAACGCCATCGGCGTCGAATTGCCCAACCAGAAACGCGAAACCGTGTTCCTGCGCGAATTGCTCGCTTCGGAAGATTTCGAAAAATCGAAGAGCAAGCTGCCCATCGCCCTTGGCAAGACCATCGGCGGCGAGCCGGTGATCGTCGATCTCGCGCGCATGCCCCATCTTCTGGTGGCTGGCACCACGGGCTCGGGCAAATCGGTCGCCATCAACACCATGATCCTGTCCCTGCTCTATCGGCTGAAGCCTGAAGAGTGCCGACTGATCATGGTCGATCCCAAGATGCTTGAACTCTCCGTCTATGACGGCATTCCCCATCTGCTCACCCCCGTCGTGACGGACCCCAAGAAGGCCGTCGTCGCGCTCAAATGGGCGGTGCGCGAGATGGAGGACCGCTACAAGAAAATGTCGAAGCTCGGCGTGCGCAACATCGACGGCTTCAACGCACGCGTCGCAGAGGCGATGGAAAAGGGCGAGATCATCCGTCGCACGGTCCAGACCGGCTATGACCGCGAGACGGGCGAAGCGATCTATGAACAGGAGCAGATGGATCTCTCGGTCCTGCCCTATATCGTGGTGATCGTCGACGAAATGGCCGACCTGATGATGGTCGCAGGCAAGGACATCGAGGGCGCCATCCAGCGTCTGGCGCAAATGGCGCGCGCGGCGGGCATTCATCTGATCATGGCGACGCAGCGTCCTTCGGTGGATGTGATCACCGGCACAATCAAGGCGAACTTCCCTACACGCATTTCCTTCCAGGTGACGTCGAAGATCGACAGCCGCACCATCCTTGGCGAACAGGGCGCCGAGCAACTGCTGGGTCAGGGCGACATGCTCTATATGGCGGGCGGTGGGCGCATCTCGCGCGTGCACGGACCCTTCGTTTCCGACACCGAAGTGGAGAAGGTCGTCGCCCATCTGAAGACGCAGGGCCAGCCCGAATATCTCGACGCCATCACGCTCGACGAGGATGGCGATGGTGACGATGGCGAAGGCATGGCGCCCGGCTCCATGGACGCCGAGGAATCCGGCGATCTCTATGACCGGGCCGTGGCCATTGTGCTGCGCGACCGCAAATGCTCGACAAGCTACATCCAGCGCCGCCTCTCGGTTGGCTACAACAAGGCGGCCTCGTTGGTGGAGCGTATGGAGCGCGAGGGAGTCGTGGGCGCGGCGAACCATTCGGGCAAGCGGGAGATTCTGGTTGGCGGCGGCGTCGACCGGGGAGCCTTCGAGCTTGGCCCGAACGATTGATGGGCGGGCGCGGTCCAAGAATAGCCATAGGTTGGCGCTATCGGAGCGCTGGTTCCTGGTCCTGCGGCGGTATTCGATGAAGCTTTTCTGTTCCCTCGCGCTGGCGCGCGTCACCCTGACGGGCCTGCTGGGGCTCCAATTGGGCGTCGCTGGCGCCTTGGCGCAGGGCGCATCGGTTCCCCTGCCCCCGCCTCGCCCGCCGACCCTTGGGGCCCCCGCCGCCAACGCCATCGAGAAAAACGTGGCCCCGCCCAAGGTGGCCACCATGGACGCGGCGGGCGCCGTCGAGAAAGCCAACGCCTGGTTCAACTCCAGCCCGACCCTTGTGAGCGACTTCGTCCAGATCGGCGCTGACGGCAAGCGCTCCGAGGGCAAGCTCTATGTGCTCAAGCCCGGACGGCTGCGCTTTGAATACGCCAGACCCGCGACCCTGGAAATCATCGCTGACGGCACCTCCGTAGCCGTGCGGGACCGGCGGCTCGCGACCCAGGACGTCTATTTCATCAGCCAGACCCCCCTCAAATTCCTGCTGAAGGAACAGACCGACCTCAGCCGCGACACAAAAATCCTGGGCGTCAATCAAGACGCCAAAACCACCACCATATCCATCGAGGACAAGGCGACCTTCGGCGGCACCTCCCGCCTGACCCTGGTCTTCGACGCGCAGACATCTGCGCTCAAACAATGGACCGTGATCGACCCTCAGGGCTATGAAACCCTCGTCACCCTGTCGAATGTGGACCTGAAATCCCGCCCCCCCTCGGATCTCTTCAGGATCAATACGGATCGGTTCAATTGATCTGATGTAAACGAGGCGCTTGCAGGGCGGAAGCGGCTGTGCGAACTGATCGCTCGGAGAGTCAGGATCAGCCATGCCCATCAAACTCGCAACCTGGAACATCAATTCAGTGCGGCTGCGCATGCCGCTGGTCGAACATTTCGCCACCCGCTTTCAGCCTGATGTGATCTGCCTTCAGGAAACAAAGTGCCGCGATGGGGAATTTCCATCCGCCGACTTCAAGCGTCTTGGCTATCCCCATGTCGCCATCAATGGCCAGAAGGGTTACCATGGCGTGTGCATCGCCTCGCGCATGCCCTTCGACGCCATCGACAAGCAGGAATTCTGCGAGAAGGGCGACGCCCGTCATATCGCTGTGACTTTCGCTGCGGGAGTTGCGGGGCGCGACCCCATCACGGTTCATAATTTTTATGTTCCGGCGGGCGGCGACGAGCCTGATCGCGAGACCAATGACAAATTCGCCCACAAGCTCGATTTCCTTGACGAGATGGCGCATTGGCTGGGCGACGGCCGCGCGGGGGGTCACGCCATCGTCGTGGGCGACCTCAATGTGGCGCCGCTCGAAAACGACGTGTGGAACCACAAATATATGCTGAAGATCGTCAGCCACACGCCCATTGAAACCGAGAAATTGAAAGGCGTGATGGAAACCGGTCCCTGGGTGGACGCCATGCGCCGTTTCGTGCCCGAGCAGGAACGTCTCTTCACCTGGTGGAGCTATCGCTCACCTGATTGGGCGACGGCGGACAAGGGCCGCAGGCTTGATCATGTCTGGGCCAGCGAACAACTTGCAAATTCCATTCGCGGCATCGAAGTCGTGAAGGAAGCGCGAGGTTGGGAGCGGCCTTCCGATCACGTGCCGGTGCTGGTGGACATCGATCACTAAAGCCTTTCCATCGGAAGGCCGTGCAAAGCCTCTACCGGGGTTGAGGCTCGATCTCCCAACTCAGCACCTTCTCATTGAGTTCACGCATGAGGCCGTCGACGCGAGCGGCCATCATGGCGCGCAGAGTGCGTGCGCTTTGCGGATATTCACGCAGCACACGCAAGAACAGACTGCGCGGGATTTTCAGAACCGTGCTCGGCTGGCGGGCGACAGCGGTGACGGGCCGCTCGGTTTCGCTGATCAAGGCCAATTCGCCAATGAGCGTGAAAGGCTTTGAAATCAGAGTGGCGGGCGTTCCATCATCGCGCGCGTCCAGAGCGATCACCCCGCTGGTGAGGACATAGCCACAATCTGAACGATCGCCGCGACGAAACAGGATATCGGCGGCGCGCAGAATGCGGGTCTCTCCGGCGAAAACGATGAGCCGCAGCGCATCGCTTTCGAGGGCTCCCAGAATCGGGATTTTCGAGAGGTTGCGAATGTCGTCATCAGCGGACATGGCTGTGGTCCTAATGCTCGAGTTTATATCCGCCGGCTTCCGTCACCAGCAGTTGCGCCGATGATGGATCGCGCTCGATTTTCTGGCGCAGGCGGTAGATGTGGGTTTCGAGCGTATGAGTGGTCACGTTTGCGTTATAGCCCCAAACCTCACGCAAAAGTGTCTCCCGGCTTACCACTTGTTGATCGGCGCGGTAGAGAAAACGCAAGATTGCAGTCTCTTTTTCCGTCAAACGCAGCTTTCCGCCTTTCTCGCTCACAAGCATCTTGGAGCTCGGACGGAAGGTATAATCGCCAATCTTGAAAACGGCGTCATCGCTGGATTCATACTGACGCAGATGCGCGCGAATGCGCGCCAGCAAGACCGAGAAACGAAACGGCTTGCTCACATAATCATTCGCGCCGGACTCAAGACCGAGCACTGTGTCCGCATCGGACGTCTGACCGGTCAACATGATGATGGGGCATTTGAACCCGTCTTTTCGCATGATTCTGACGGCTTCGCGGCCATCCATGTCAGGCATGCCGACGTCCATGATGACGAGATCGGGCATCTCGCTGCGGGTCATGGCGAGAGCCTCGGTGGCGTTCTGCGCCTGCGATGGAATGAACTCCTCATGCAGGGCCAATTGCTCAGCCAAGGCGCCCCGCAACTCGGGATCGTCATCGGCGATCAGGATTTTGCGCGTTTGAGTCATGTCTCTCCCCGCCGGTTTGGCTCATGCGACAATTCGCATCCGGCGAGGTTCAATGTATTCTGCCCAAGCCTATCGGTCAAAAGCGCCTCAGGATGCGGTAACGGGATAAGTGATTTGAAGAAACAGGCGTCAGACTCAGGAAAGACCGTAAAGAGGCACGGGATGATCCACCGTCTGGTGGTCACCAGGACTCCCGGTCATATCTGCGCTGGCCGCTTGCAGGCGGGCGCGCTCGCCATTCCCTGTTCCCTCGGCCGCAAGGGCGTCACGTCATTCAAACGCGAAGGGGATGGCAAAACGCCTGCGGGACGTTTTCGCGTGATGGGCGGATATTGGCGGCAGGATCGCTTGCGACGGGCGGGCGGCGCCTGGAGGCTTGAACCCATCAAAGCGCATATGGGCTGGTGCGACGATACCGCTGACGCGAACTATAATCGCCCGTTGCGACTGCCCGCCCGCGCCCGGCATGAGGAGTTGCTGCGAAGCGACGGACTCTATGATGTCGTTTTGTTGCTTGATCACAACCAATCTCCGCGCATACGCGGTCATGGCAGCGCGATCTTTTTTCATCTGACGCGCAATGGCGACGATCCGACTGCTGGCTGCATCGCGATCTCACGCGCGCAGATGCTGCGCCTGCTGCCGCGCCTGTCGCAGGACTGCGTGATGATCATTCGCTGACGAGCGGCGGGCGCTTGCCGAAGATGGCGGAGCCGACGCGCACATGGGTGGCGCCCAATTGCACCGCCAATTCAAAATCAGCGCTCATGCCCATGGACAGAACAGGGATCGCGTTTCGCTTCGCGATCTGCGCCAGCAGGGCGAAATGGGGCGAGCGTTGCTGATCCTCGGGCGGGATGCACATGAGGCCGTCAATGGTCAGGCCAAGACGCTCGCGGCAGTCCCTGATGAAGGCGTCAGCGTCGGCGGGAAGCACGCCCGCCTTCTGGGGCTCGGCGCCGGTATTCACCTCCACATAGAGTTTGGGTCGCTTGCCCGCGCGCGCCATTTCCGCCGCCAGAACCTCGGCGAGCTTGACGCGATCAAGCGTCTCGATGACGTCGAAGAGCTGCACCGCCTCGCGGGCCTTGTTGGTTTGCAGGGGGCCGATGAGATGCAACTCAAGGTCGGTATAACGTGCGCGCAGGTCAGGCCATTTGCGCTGTGCTTCTTGCACCCGGTTCTCGCCGAAGATTCGCTCGCCCGCCGCGAGCACGGGCTCAATGGCTTCAGCGGGGAATGTCTTGGACACGCAGACCAGCGTGATCCCTGCGGGATCGCGGTCGCAATCAGCCGCCGCGCGGGCCAAACGCTCGCGCACATCGCGAAGGCCCGCCAGATCGGGGGATGCGGAGTGGGGATCCTGCGCCGTCATATGTCTTTGCTCCGCTTGGGTTTGCGTCCATAAGGCCTGCACGAGGGGCAAAGCCGTTGACCATCCCGCCGAAATAATGCTCATTGCCTCGGTTTTCAGGCATTTGAACTGAATCGGATCGATACCGCACATGCATTCCGAACGCTATAACCCCCGTGAGTCCGAACCCAAGTGGCTGAAACTTTGGG
>CANGTC010000031.1 GCA_947456505.1 Beijerinckiaceae bacterium | reverse complement strand
GATCCCCTGCCCCGTGCTGATCACCCGCGCGGAGACCGACGGCAACGCCACCGACGCGGAGCTGATCGAGTTCTTCGGCAAGCTGCCCAGCAAGGACAAGCAATTCGTGATGATGCGCGGCATCGCCCACGTCGCGGTCCTCGGCCTCAACCGCCACCGCGTCTGGCACGCGATGCGGGAGTTCTTGACCATGCCCGGACTAGTGTGAGGGAGATCGGCAGTCGGCAGTCGGCAGTCAAAATTTTTGGGCAGCTATCTGCTGTCAACAGCAATCTTCCCGAATGCCGAATGCCGAATGCCGACTGCCTAATGCCTCTTACCGCCTAATGCCGACTGCCGCGCTTTTCGCGCCCCTGCACCAGACAGACCTCATCGAGCATGGCGTCGATGAGCGTCATGGCGCGGCGGATCTGGGTCTCGTCCACCAGCTTGCCGTCGACGACGCCCTTCTGGGTGCCGCCGATGGAGACCTCCCGGCCCGGCGCGATGCGCGAGAGGCAGGAGAGGAACATCTTGTGAAGATCCCCCTGGGCGCGGGCGCCGCCCAGCGGGCTCTCGGACGTCGTGATGATCGCGACGCCCTTGTCCACCAGCACCGAAGCGTAGCCGGGGCGCGAGACCCAGTCGATGGCGTTCTTGATGACGCCGGACATGCCGTGATTGTACTCGGGCGAGACCACGATCATCCCATCGCAAGCCGCCACAGCCTCGCGCAAGGCGCGCACGGACGCCGGCAGATCGTCCTCCAGATCCTGATTGAACATGGGAATGTCCCCGAGATCGAAGATCGTGACCTCGACATCCCCCGGCGCCTTTTCGGCCAGCGTGCGCAGGATCGCCTTGGATACGGAAGCGCGGCGAATGCTGCCCGCGAGCCCCAAAATCTTGAACATCTTGATCCATCCCCGTGACTTGATGGGCGACCTATAGGGGCTCCCCCCGCCGAGGTCCAGCCGGGTTGCCCGCGCCGCCGTCAGCGCCTAAGATTCCTCAAAAATAGGGAGGTGGCCCATGAGACGCTCAATCCTGCGCATGCTTTGTGCGGCCCTCGCCATCGCGGGCACGCCCTCGCTGGGCCTGGCGCAATCGCCCCCCTGGATCAGGCCTGACCTGCTAGCAGCCGCTCGAGCCGAGGGCGGCGTCACCGTCTATTCTTCGGTCAACGAAACGGAGGGCCTGCCCTTCTGGAAGCGCTTCGAGGAGGCGACCGGCGTCAAGGTGACCTTCGTGCGGGGCTCCGATGTCGCGCTCAACGCCCGCATCGCCATCGAGCATCGCGCCCAGCAACGCGCCTGGGACCTGACCATCACGACCTCCGTGAGCCAGTTGCCGCCGGAGGTTCTGGCCCCTTACGATCCACTGGATGCCGCAGTGCTTGATCCAGCCGCGAGGGCCAAAGATCGACGCTGGTATGGCGCCTCGGCGAATTACAATGCGCCCGCCTACAACACCAAACTGGTGACGCAGGTCGAGCTTCCCAAAAGCTACGAGGAGTTCGCGACCCGCAGGGAATGGCGCGGGCGCGTGGGCCTCGACGCCACGGACATCCAATGGCTCGCCGTGATGTTTCAGCACTTCGGCGATGACAAGGCCCGCAAGATGCTCAAGGACATCGCGAGCGCCCTGCAGCCGGTGATCGTGGAGGGCCATCTGGCGCTGGCGCGTGCGGTTGGCGCGGGGGAATATGCGCTGGCGCTCAACAATTACACCAACCTCACCTATAACGTGGCCTCCAACGGCGGCCCGACCGATATGTTCGTTCTGGACCCCGTGGCCGTCTTCATGGTGCAGGTGGGCGTAAATGCGCGCGCGCCCCATCCGAACGCAGCGCGCCTCGCCGCCGATTACGCCCTGAGCCAGGAGGCCCAGGCTTTCGAGGCGAAATTCGGACGCATCCCCGTGCGCGCCGATGTGCAGCCCAACCCGCCGGACGCCATCGACCGCCTCAAGGCGGGCAAGATCCTCCCCGTGGTCTTCGGTCCGGAGGACGAGCGTAAGTGGAAGCGCCAGTTCGACGAGATCTTCCGCCCCCGCTGAAATTGGACGGCGGCTGCGACTGGGCTTAATCTGCCGTCAAACATCGCCCTGGAGGCAACGCCCATGCTTTTTCCGCCGCGGCTCATCACCGCCGCCGCCCTTGTGCTGCCGCTCTGCGCCCCTGCGCCGGCCGCTGAACCAGACCGCTTCTGGATGACGCCTGACCTCGCCGCCGCCGCCAAGGCCGAAGGTGGCCTGACGGTCTATTCCTCCATGAACGAGCAGGAGGGCCTCCCGCTCTGGAAGCTGTTCGAAACGGCCACCGGCGTGCCCGTCTCCTATGTCCGCGCCTCCGATACGCAAATCCTCTCGCGCATCTCGATTGAAGGGCGCGCCAGGCAGCGCTCCTGGGACATCACCGTCAGCACAGCGGCGGTGAAGATCCCCACCGAGGCGGTCGCCCCTGTGGACCTGCCGGAGGCCGCGAACCTCATGCCCGAAGCAAGGGCGAAAGATAAGCGCTGGCATGGAGTCTACGCCCATTACAACGCCCCCGCCTATCACACGAAAGGTGTCCAGCCTTCGGACCTGCCCAAAAGCCTTGAAGAATTCGCCGCGCGCAAGGACCTGAAAGGCCGCGTCGCCATCGACTCCGCCGACAGCCAATGGCTGAGCGCCATCTTCCTGAACTATGGGGAGGAGCGCGGGCGCAAGATCGTCAACGACATTGTCGCCAATCTGGAACCCGTGCTCATCGATGGCCACCTGCAGGTGGCGCGGGCAGTCGCCTCTGGCGAATATCTCTATGCGCTGACCAACTATGTCTCTCTGTCGCTGAACATGAAGCTCTCGGGCGCGGCGACCGATTACTTCGGCCTAGATCCCGTTCCGCTGTTTTTCGGCGCCGTCGCGGTGAGCGCCCAGGCGCCCCACCCCAACGCCGCAAGACTGGCTGCAAACTTCCTGCTGAGCCGCGAGGCGCAGGACTTCTCCAAACAGGCGGGCCGCGTGCCCGTGCGGCCGGATGTGACGCCCAACCCGCCTGACGCGGTGACCAAGCTTGGGGCGCATAAAATCGTAACCGTGGTCTTTTCCGCCGAAGAAGAAAAGAAATGGCAGAAGACCTTTCAGGACATATTCCGACGCAAATAGGCGACGCTGGAATCACCTCGGGATCAGGGAGGACTCATGTTCCGCATGCTTGCAGCAGCGCTCGCGATGGCGCTCACCCCCTGCGCCGTTCAGGCGCAAAGCCCAGCACCGTCGTGGATCCTGCCGGACCTGATCGCAGGCGCCAAGGCGGAGAGCTCATTGAACGTCTATTCCTCCGTCAATGAACAGGAAGGCCTGCCCCTTTGGCAGGAATTCGAGAAGGCCACTGGCGTCAAGGTGAACTACACCCGCGCCAATGACGCCGCCCTCACATCAAAGATCCAGATCGAGGCGCGCAGCGGTCAACAGGGCTGGGACGCCCTGGTGACCACATCCGTCACGCGCCTGCCCCCCGCCCTGCGCGCCCAGTTCGATGTTCCGGAAGCGGCCAACACCCCGGCCCAGATGCGCGACCCGGAGCGGCGATGGTACGGGATCTACGCCAATTACAACGCGCCCGCCTACAACACCAACCTGGTGAAAATCGAAAATCCGCCTAAAGATTTCGAGGCCTTCCTGACCCACAAGGAATGGATCGGCAAGGTCGGCATCGACGCGCTGGAATTCCCATGGGTGAAATCCGTCATCGACCACTATGGCGCGGAAAAGGGCGACCGACTGCTCAAACAATTCTTCACGGAGTTCAAACCCACGCCCGTCGATGGCCATCTGGCTTTGGCGCGGGCGGTGGCGGCTGGCGAATACGCCGTCACCGTCAACAACTACGTCAACCTCGTCAACAATCTCAAGATGACGGGCGCCCCCACGGACTATTGGGGACAGACCCCCGCCGCCATTCTGCTGGGCCAACTGGCCCTCAACCCCAAGGCGCCCCACCCCAACGCCGCGCAGCTCGCAGCCAATTTCCTGCTAAGCAAGGAAGGGCAGACGGCCGTTTCCCGCTTTGGGCGCCTGCCCCTGCGCAAGGATGTGACGCCCACCCCTGCGGACGCGCTCAGCAAGATGGGCGACGCCAAGATCATGACGCTGGATTTCTCGCCGGAGGAAGAAAAACTCTGGCAAAAGCGCTATCAGGACTATCTGCGCGGGCGGTGAGCCCACAAACCAAGGAGCACCCATGATACAGGTTCGTCGCATCGGCCACGCCACGCTGACCACGCCCAACCTTGATCGCGCCATCGAATATTACAACGAGGTCATCGGCCTCAACGTGGTCGCGCGCGACAAGAACAGCGCCGTTCTCGCCACCAAGGTGGGCCTGGAAGCCATCGCGCTCGTCAAAGGCGAAGAAGCGGGCCTGGCTCGCCTCGCCTTCCAGGTGGCGCCGGGCGCCGATCTCAACGACTGCATCAAGGAGCTGTCCAAACACGGCGTCAGCGCATCAAGGCGCAGCGAGATCAGCCCCGGCGTGCGCGACTCCATCACCTTCAAGGACAACAAGGGGACGGACATCGACATCTACGCCGAATATGAATTCGCGCCCGACAATGGCAAGCCCTATGGCGTCATGCCCCTCAAGCTCGGCCATGTGGCCTATCGCTGCCTCGACATTCTCCCGGTCATGAAATTCTATCAGGAGGTGCTTGGCTTCCGCCTCTCGGACATTCGCGGCGACTTCTTCTGCTTCCTGCGCTGCAATTCCGATCATCACACCATCAATCTCGTGAATGATCCAGTGCCGCAGCTGCACCATATCGCCTTCGAGGTGAAGGACTGGCCGGAGATCCACCGCGCCTGCGACTATCTCGCCAAGAACAAGCTGCTGCTGGTCTGGGGCCCGGGCCGCCACATCATCGGGCATAACATCGCCGCCTATCACCGCAACCACGATGGCGTGCGCGTGGAGCTCTATACCGAGATGGACCAGATGAAGGACGAGGCGCTGGGCTATTTCGACCCCCGCCCCTGGCACCAGGAACTGCCGCTGCGTCCCAAGCAGCATGGGCCGGAAACCCTGCGCAACTATTGGGGTTTCGGCTCCGGCCGCGATGGAACCATGCCTGGCTATCCCTGAAAGCAAAGGCCAGGACTTTCCCGGAAGACAAGGACACAGCGCTACGCCTTTGCGTCGACGCAGTGGCCCTTCCTTAAAGCCAGATGGAAAATTCGACCTGGTCAAGCAGATCAGGGAACCAGCAGAGCCTTTCAGCGCTTGATCCTTCGGCTGCACAGGACCGCAGCCGGAGCTGCGCCCCATGCCTTGCAAAAACCGTCCGGCGGCCTGTCACAACCCAGACACTGAAGCGCTAAGCGGCGCAGGAGCGCCCTGATATGCGCGGCGCCGACTTACGCTCGGGCAAGACCCACCGCGATGAAAACTTCCCCGTGGCCTCGTTGCTGCTGGCGCCGGAACACCGCAAACCCATTCTCGCTTTCTATGCTTTCGCACGGGCTGCGGACGATGTCGCGGACCATGCTTCGCTGGCGCCTGCGGACAAACTCGCTGTGCTAGACAGGCTAGAAGCGGGCCTCGATGGCGCCGCAGGCGCTGAAAATGAAGCTGTGGCGCTGCGAGAGGCGCTGGCGCAAAGGGGTCTGCCCGATTGTCATGCGCGCGCGCTGCTGCAGGCCTTTCGTCAAGATGCGACACTCAACCGCTATCACAGCTGGCTAGAGCTTATGGACTATTGCGCCTTCTCGGCCATGCCGGTGGGGCGTTTCGTACTGGATGTGCATGGAGAGCCGCGGGCGGCCCGCACCGCCTCCGACGCCATCTGCGCTGCCCTACAAATCATCAATCACTTGCAGGATTGCGCGCTGGATTATCGCCAGCTTGACCGCGTCTATCTGCCCCTCGACATGCTGAGGCGCGAGGGCGCCTGCGTTGAAGACCTTGGACGAGAACGCGCCAGCCAGGGGCTGCGCAACTGCATTCAAAACATCGCAGCGCGCGCCGACTGTCTGCTCGACGCTGGCGAAAGCTTCGCAACGCAAATCCGCAACCAGCGTCTCGCGCGCGAGATCGCCGTAATCATCGCGTTGGCCCGCAATAACGCCAACCGACTGCGCGTGGAAGATCCGCTGCAAGGCGGCGGCAGGACGCGTCGGCCGCAAGCGTTTTTCATCACCCTTTCGACACTCCTGCGCATGCTGACGCGCAACAGTCTCGCTCCACAAAAAAGGAGGTTTGATGATGCTGGCGCATGAAGCAGCAAATCCATCCCCCGCCATCGCCCTGCCTCAGATCGCCGCTGGCAGCTCGTTCTATACGGCCATGCGCGTCCTGCCGAAAGAGCGCCGCAACGCCGTCATGGCCATTTACGCCTTCTGCCGCGCCGTCGACGATATAGCTGACGACTGGAAAGCGCTTCGCGCGCCACGCCTGCTGGCGCTGCAAACCTGGGGCGACCGCATTGATCAGCTTTACATGGGCGGACCATCATCGGAACTGCGCTGGCTCAGCGAGCCCATACGCACCTATAGGCTGGCGCGCAGCGACTTCCATGACGTCATCGAGGGCATGCTCATGGATGTGGAAAACGACATCCGGGCGCCAAGCATCAAGACCCTTGACACCTATTGCGATTATGTCGCCAGCGCCGTTGGGCGCCTCACCTCACCCATCTTCGGACTGCCCACGTCATGCGGCGCAGACCTGGCGCACCACCTCGGCCGCGCCCTGCAACTGACCAATATACTGCGCGACATTGATGAAGACGCCGCCATGGGCCGCATCTATCTGCCCCATGAGATGTTGACCGCGGCAGGCCTGCACGACGCCGTGGATCCAGCCGAGATCCCCCATCATGACCTGACCCTCGCCTGCGAGCCTCTGGTCCAGTTGGCGCGACAACATTTCACGGCGGCCCGCGCGATCATGCGCGCAAGGCCCCGTGAAGAGACGAGAGCGCCGTTGCTGATGGCCAACGCCTATGAGCCCATGCTCGACGCTCTGATGGAGCGCGGCTTCGACCCACCGCGAAGGGCCATCAAACGCAGCAAACTGCGAATGCTCCTGCTCATGCTGGGAAGCAAACTGCGGTGAGAACGCCCCATATTCACATCATCGGCGCAGGTCTAGCGGGCCTGTCTGCGGCGGTCGAGATCGCCAGCATGGGCGCGCGCATCTTTGTTCACGAAGCGGCCAAAGCTGCCGGCGGACGCTGCCGCTCTTATTTCGATCAGCATCTGGGCATGGAGATCGACAATGGCGCCCATCTGCTTTTGTCGGGGAATACGCATGCGCTGACCTATATCCGCAAGATCGCCGCAGAGGATCGATTGACGCAAGCCCCGCAAGCGCGCTTTCCCTTCATGGATCTGCGCAACGGGCGCCGTTGGACCATAGCCCCCTCGGAAGGCCCCCTGCCGCTCTGGCTGCTGTCTGCCGAACGACGGGCGCCCGGCGCCAATCTGCGCGACCACATGGAGATGCTGAAACTGATCTGGGCCAGTGGCGATGCGCCCATCGCCGAGCGTATCGATTGCCACGGGCCCCTCTATGAAAATATGGCGCGGCCGTTTCTGCTGGCCGCCCTCAACACCGATCCCGCCAAAGCCTCCAGCGCGCTGGGGCGTCAGGTGATGCGCGAAACCCTGGTGAAGGGCGCCGCGGCGTGCAGGCCCATCCTTGCGCGCGAAGGCTTGAGCCCTGCTTTCATCGATCCCGCTCTGACATATCTTGCGCGGCGCCACGCCAGGATCGCGTTCTCCACCCGGCTTCGCGCCATTTCCTTCACAGACAGCCGCGCGAGAACGCTACATTTTGACGATCACGACATAGAGTTGGCGCAAGGCGATCTGGTGATCCTTGCGATCCCCGCCAACATCGCGGCGAACCTTGTGCCAGGCCTTTCGACGCCCGATGCTTTCAACGCGATCGTGAACGCCCACTTCGCCATCGCGCCGCCAATGGGAACGCCGCTCATGACTGGCGTCGTCGGCGCGACAAGCGAATGGCTTTTCGCCTATAGCGACCATCTTTCCGTGACCATCAGCGCAGCGAACCATCTTCTCGATCGACCTCTCGCCGAACTCGCCAAGACAATCTGGGGCGAGGTCTCGCAGATCGCAGGCATTGAAGCGCCCCCGCCGCCATGGCGGATCCTGCGCGAAAAGCGCGCCACTTTCGCCGCCACGCCGGAACAAAACCGCCGCAGACCCGGCGTGCGCACCGCTTATGCGAACCTTCTGCTTGCGGGCGATTGGACCGCCACAGGTCTGCCCGCAACCATTGAAGGCGCCATCAAATCTGGCTCCGCTGCTGCAAATGCGGCGCGGATGCAACTCCAACAAAGGACGGCGCAGACCCATGCAAATCGAGGATAACAAAATCTTGCCACAAGGATCGTGCGTCAACAATGATCTCGATCTGGCTATAGGGCGGGCGCGTGATGGTTTGCTGCGCGCACAAAAGCCAGATGGACATTTCATCTTCGAACTCGAAGCGGATGCGACCATTCCGGCCGAATATATATTGATGACCCACTTCCTCGGCGAGGAGCCAAACGCTGCGCTCGAACAGAAAATGGCGACCTATCTGCGACGCATTCAGGGCGTGCATGGGGGATGGCCGCTCTATTATCAGGGCGCTTTCGACATGAGCGCCAGCGTCAAGGCGTATTTCGCCCTGAAGATGGTGGGCGACCCCATCAACGCCAGCCATATGCGCAGGGCGCGTGCGGCGATTCTCAGCAATGGCGGGGCTGCGCGCAGCAATGTGTTCACCCGCATCCTGCTGGCGCTCTATGGCGAGTTGCCCTGGCGGGCCACGCCCACCATGCCCGTTGAACTAATGCTGGCGCCCAAATGGTTTCCCTTTCGCCTCGACATGATCTCCTATTGGGCGCGCACGGTGCTGGTTCCCCTGCTGGTGATCTGCGATTTGAAGCCGCGAGCCAGAAACCCTCGCGGCGTGCGCATCGACGAATTGTTCATCATCCCTCCCGATCAGGTGCGCAAATGGCCGCGCGGCGAGCACCAGAAGCCATGGCTCGCAGGCGCTTTCGAGATGCTCGACAGCGTCTTGCGCAGCATCTCCCCACATTTTCCCGCGTCCACCCACCAGCGCGCCATCGCGGCGGCGCAGGCTTTCGTTGAGGACCGCCTCAATGGTGAAGACGGGCTCGGCGCCATCTTCCCCGCCATGGTCAACAGCGTGCTCATGTATGACGCGCTGGGCGTTTCAGCCACAGACCCACGCCGCGCCACCGCACGAAAATCCATCGATCGCCTGATCGTCGAACACGCCGACGAAGCCTATTGTCAGCCATGCGTCTCACCGGTCTGGGACTCCGCCCTCAGCGCCCATGCGCTGCTGGAGGTGGGAGACGAACAATCGACACATACCGCCAGGAAAGCCCTGGACTGGCTCATCCCCCGACAGATCCTTGATGTGAAGGGCGACTGGGCGCAAACGAGACCCAATGTGTCCCCAGGCGGCTGGGCCTTTCAATACGCCAACCCCTATTATCCCGACCTCGACGACACCGCAGTGATCGTGATGGCTCTGCACCGGGCCGAGCAATTGCTTTACGCGCCGCAGATTTCAATAGCGAGCGCATGGTTGCAGGGATTGCAAAGCGCCAACGGCGGTTGGGGCGCCTTCGATGTGGACAACGACAGAGACTATCTTAACCATATTCCGTTCGCTGATCATGGCGCCCTGCTGGATCCACCAATGGCGGACCTGACCGCGCGCTGTCTATCCATGATGGCGCAATTGGGCCAAAAGCCCGAGGCGAACATCTCCATGCAGAAAGCTGTCGCCTATCTGTTGTCTAACCAGCGTGCAGATGGAAGCTGGTTCGGCCGGTGGGGCATGAACTATATCTATGGGACCTGGTCCGCCCTATGCGCGCTGAACGCTCTTGGCGTTCATCGGGAGCAAGACACAATGAGGCGCGCCTTCGCGTGGTTGAAAAGCATTCAAAACTCCGATGGAGGTTGGGGCGAATCTGCAGAAAGCTATAAACTCGATTATGTCGCCCACACGCCTGCGCCCAGCACAGCCTCACAAACTGCATGGGGTCTATTGGGACTCATGGCGGCAGGTGAAGCGCGCAGCGAAGAGGTTACAAAAGGCGTCGCCTGGCTCCTGCGCAATATGAATGAAAATGGCGGATGGGACGAGCCCTATTACACCGCGACAGGGTTCCCCCGCGTATTCTATCTACGCTATCATGGCTATGCCCGCTATTTTCCGCTCTGGGCGCTGGCGCGGTATCGAAATATCAGGGAGACAGATGGACAGCCTGTGAAATGGGGCATGTGATGCCGCAGGCGCTTATGTGCGCGCGCGCTCGATCTCCCTGAGCTTTGTGTCCACGTGATCCTCGAAAACATATTGTGCGGGACGTTGATGCGCATTCGAAATCTCAGGCGCCATGGGCCCCTCGGTCTTCACGCCCATGAGCGCAACCTTGAGCGCCTTTAATGGATGACGCACAGCGTCTTGCACAGCTGTCGCTTCAAACCCTGAGTGAACCATGCAATCAGCGCATTTTTCATAATTGCCGACGCCATAGGCGTCCCAATTGGTTGTCTCCATCAATTCATGATAGGTCTTCGCATAGCCCTCACCCAGAAGATAACAAGGTCGCTGCCAACCAAAAATGGTGCGCGTAGGATTGCCCCAGGGCGTACAGGCGTAGGTCTGGTTGCCCGCCAGAAAATCCAGAAACAGGGTCGATTGAAAGAAGGGCCAGGCGCGCCCGCCTTGACCCCTGCGCAGGATATCGCGAAACAGCGTCTTCGTGCGCTGCCGATTGAGAAAGTGTTGCTGGTCCGGCGCACGCTCGTAGGCGTAGCCAGGCGAGACCGTGATCCCGTCGATGGACAGGTCCTTCATGGCGTCAAAGAAACGCGCGACCTTTTCCGCATCCGCGCCATTGAACAGGGTGCAATTGATGTTGACCCGAAAGCCCCTGTCCCTCGCAACTTTGATGGCTCTGAGCGCCCGATCATAAACACCCTTCTGGCACACGGATTTGTCGTGCATCTGCGCATCGCCATCAAGATGCACCGAGAGATTGAAGGCTGGAGAAGGCCGAAACAGGGAGAGCTTCTTTTCCAGCAACAACGCGTTGGTGCAGAGCGTGACGAATTTTCCTCGGGCCAGCGCACCCTCCACTATCTCGCCGATCTCCTTGTGCAGCAATGGCTCGCCGCCGGCGATCACCACAACTGGAGCGCCGCATTCATCAATGGCGCCGAGGCAATCGGCCAGGGGCAGTCGCTGGTTCAGGATTTCGTCAGGATAATCGATTTTTCCGCACCCTGCGCAGGCCAGGTTGCAACGAAACAGAGGCTCCAGCATCAACACAAGCGGATAACGCATAACGCCTTTGATGGTCTGCGCCACAACATAAGCGCCAATCTTCGCCATTTGCAGGATCGGAATGCCCATCTCGCGCCCTTTGCTGATCAGACAAACAAGCAACCGCGTTCTCGAAAGCGCTTCCGCGCGCCCTAGATAAGTCACGGGCCATGGCGAAGTTCCGGACTCCTGCTTTAACGACGAAAAGGCACGCTCATGCTTGGCGCTCTCATAGTCAACATTGTGCAGGCTTCCTGCCGCAGGCCATGGCTGACGATACTGCTCGCGCTCATCGTGGCCTTGGCCAGCGGCGCCTTTGCCGCAAAACATTTCGCCATCAACACCAACACCGACGATCTGATTTCCAGCAAGCTTGAATGGCGACAGAACCAGATCGCCTTCAACAAGGCCTTTCCCAACCTCACGCAAAACATCATCGTGGTGATCGACGCGCCGACGCCCGAATTGGCGCAGCTAGGCGCGGAAAAACTGCAGGACGCTCTTGCGCACATAACGGATGTCATCGAAAGTATCGAGCGACTGGACGGTCTGCCGTTCTTTCAACGCAACGCACTTTTGTTCCTGCCCGAAGAAGAGGTGCAGAAAACCATAGGCGGAGCTCTTGGCGCGCAACCGCTTCTCGCCACCCTGTCCATAGACCCCTCTCTGCGAGGTCTTGCGAGCAGCATGGGTCTTGTAGCCCAGGGCGCCCAACGCGGCGCCATGCGCCTTGATGCTATGGCTCCGCTGCTGCAAGGTGTCGCTGAAGCGCTGCGCAAAGTCATTGCAGGCGAGACGGTCGCTTTCACTTGGCGCCCGCTACTTGGCGGCGCGCAACCTGGTGAAAGCGACCTTCGGCGCTACATCATGGTCAAGCCGAAGCTTGATTTCTCGGCGCTTGAGCCTGGGCGTCAGGCGACCGACGCGATCAGGGCGGCGGCGAGGGAGTTGCAGCTTGACCAGAAGCGCACACGCGTGCGCCTGACCGGCGACGTCGCGCTTGCGGATGAGGAATTCGCCACCGTCGCGGAAGGCGCCTGGGTCAACAACATCGGCACAGTTCTGGTGGTGGCCTTTTTGTTATGGCTGGCGCTGAAATCGCCGCGCATCGTCTTCGCCATTCTGCTGAGCGTGGCCGTTGGATTGCTCGTCACAGCGGCGCTTGGCCTCATGATGGTGGGCGCGCTCAATCTGATTTCGGTCGCCTTCGCAGTGCTGTTTGTCGGCATCGGCGCGGACTTCGGCATTCAGTTCAGCGTGCGTTATCGCGCCGAACGACATCGATTGGAGGATCTGAAAGCGGCGTTGAGCGCAGCGGCGGCGCGCGCAGGTCGGCCGCTTGCTCTTGCGGCGGCGGCCACGGCCTGCGGTTTTCTGGCCTTTTTGCCGACTGTCTATCGCGGCGTTTCCGAGTTGGGGCTTATTGCAGGCGTCGGCATGATTGTGGCTTTCATCGCCAGCATCACGGTTCTGCCAGCAGCGCTCATGATCCTGAAGCCACCGGGCGAACCTGCGGAGATCGGCTACGCCTTTCTGGCGCCGGTGGATCGCTTCTTGTCAGACAAACGCTGGTGGATCATTGGCGGCACGCTGGGCGTGGTGCTCGCGGGCGCGCCCCTGCTCACGAAGCTGCATTTTGATTTCAACCCGCTGAACCTGCGCAGCGACAAGGTGGAGTCAGTGTCCACCCTGCGCGAGATGATGCGCGGCCAGACCAGCAACTATAACAGTATCTCGACGCTCGCCCCTGACATAGAGGGCGCCCGGTCCCTGGCGGCGAAGCTGGCGGCCTTGCCGCAGGTGCAAAGCGTCATGAATCTCGAAAGCTTCATCCCAGGGGACCAGGAGACAAAGCTCACCATCATTCGCAAGGCGGAGCCCTTGAAACAGTTGCTGGCGCGCCCGCAACAGGCCGCGCCCTCCGATGCCGAGGTCGTGCAATCCCTGCAAAATGTGGCGACCCTGATCGCCCAAAGCACGGGGCCGCAAACCAGCCAGGGCACGCAGGCGCTCAAGACCATTGGCGTCGCCTTCGCAGACCTCGCACAGGGTCCTGCGGAGGTCAGGCTCGCCGCCAGTGACGCGCTCATCACACCGTTGGACGTCACCCTTGGCAACCTCAAGGGTTCGCTTGAAGCACACAAGATTACGCTGTCCGATCTTCCCGCAGCGTTGCGCGAACAGTGGATCGCAAAGGACGGTCGCGCGCGCGTCGAAGTCGCGCCGAAGGGTGACGCCAATAACAACGAAGTGCTACGCCAGTTCACCAAAGCCGTACTGGCGGTGGCGCCTGACGCTGCAGGAGCGCCCATCGCCATACAAGGCGCAGGCGACACCATTGTGCGCGCATTCATGGAGGCAGGCGCCTGGGCTCTGCTTTCAATCTCGATCCTGCTATTCATCGTGTTGCGGCGTGCAAGCGACGTCCTTTTGACTCTGGCCCCGCTTGTGCTCGCGGGGATCGTCACGCTTGAGATCTGCGTCTTGATCGACATGCCCCTCAACTTCGCCAATATCATCGCGCTTCCGCTTCTGCTGGGGCTGGGAGTCGCGTTCAAAATTTATTTCGTGATGGCCTGGCGCGCAGGCGTGATGAACCTTTTGCAATCGAGCCTCACGCGCGCCATCGTCTTCAGCGCGCTCACCAGCGCCACCGCCTTTGGCAGCCTGTGGCTGTCGAGCCATCCTGGCACCTCCAGCATGGGCAAGCTGCTGGCGCTCTCGCTTGTGTGCACCTTGGCGGCGGCGGTGCTGTTCCAGCCTGCGCTCATGGGGCCTCCGCGCATCAAGGTCGGCGAAGAGATTCAGTGATGATGGCGCCAATTGACGCGTCACGCGTTCAATAAGAGAAATGGGGCCTCTCCCGCGCCCTTGTCCGGGCGCATCGGCGCGCCATAACGCTCAGCAACGAAGCAGGCCTCTGCTTTCGGGGAGTAGCGCCCAATGTATGAACGCATGACGCTTGACCAGGAAATTTCCCGCACCCCCGCGCTGGATCTCATCGCTTGCCCCGCAGATCTGCGCTCGCGCGCGCTCAAGGATCTGCACAGCGTGGCGAGTGAATTGCGTCAGGAATGTATCGAGACCGTCGCTGTCACGGGCGGGCATCTGGGCTCAAGCCTTGGCGTCGTGGAACTGACGGTGGCGCTGCATTATGTGTTCGAGACGCCCCATGATCGGCTGATATGGGATGTCGGCCATCAGGCCTATCCCCACAAGATTCTCACGGGGCGGCGCGATCAGATGCATAGCCTGCGGCAGGGCGGCGGCCTCTCCGGTTTCACCAAGCGCGCGGAGAGCGAATACGATCCTTTCGGCGCGGCCCATTCCTCCACCTCCATTTCATCGGCGCTCGGCTTTGCGGTGGCGCGGGATATGTTGGGCGAGCAACGCAATGTCGTCGCCGTCATCGGCGATGGCGCCATGTCCGCTGGCATGGCCTATGAGGCCCTGAACAATGCGGGGGCGCTGGGCTCGAAGCTGATCGTGGTGCTCAACGACAACCGAATGTCGATCGCGCAGCCCACCGGCGCCATGTCGAATTATTTCAACCGTCTCGCCCTGCGCGATGAGAGCGCCAATGAATGGGTGAGCCCGACATGGTTCGAGGAAATGGGCTTCAGCTATCTTGGCCCCGTTGATGGGCATGACCTTGACCGGCTCGTCGACATGCTCCAGCAGGCGCGCGACATGGTCGGCCCGGTCGTCGTTCACACACTCACCCACAAGGGCAAGGGTTACGCGCCCGCCGAGACCGCCGCTGATCGCATGCATGGGGTCGGCGCCTATGATCCGGCGACGGGCGCGCAGGTGAAGGCCAAGGCAAGCGCTCCCTCCTACACGAAGGTCTTCGCTGAAAGCCTCATCACGGAGGCCTCGAAGGATGAGCGCATCATCGCCATCACCGCCGCCATGCCCTCGGGCACGGGGCTCGACCTCTTCGGCGCCGCCTTTCCCCAGCGCACCTTCGATGTGGGCATCGCCGAGCAACATGCGGTGACCTTCGCAGCGGGGCTGGCGGCCGATGGCATGAAGCCCTTCTGCGCCATCTATTCCACCTTTCTGCAGCGCGCCTTCGATCAGATCGTGCATGATGTGGCCTTGCAGAACCTGCCAGTGCGTTTCGCCATGGATCGAGCGGGGCTGGTGGGCGCGGATGGGCCGACCCATGCGGGCTCTTTCGATATCGCCTATCTCGGATGCCTGCCCAATATGGTGGTCATGGCCTGCAGCGATGAGGCGGAGCTTGCACGCATGGTCGCCACCGCCGCCGCCTATGACGAGGGGCCCATCGCCTTTCGTTTTCCACGCGGCGACGGGATCGGAACGCAGATCCCGCAGATCGCTCTGCCCCTGGCCATCGGCAAGGGGCGCATTGTGCGGGAGGGATCGAGGGTCGCCATTCTCTCTTTCGGCGCACGCCTGCAGGAGGCCTTGCGTGCGGCCGATGAACTCGACGCCATGGGCTGCTCCACGACAGTCGCCGACGCACGCTTCGCAAAACCGCTTGATGCGGAACTGATCCTCGCGCTGGCGCGCGACCACGAATGCTTGCTCACCATCGAGGAGGGCTCCATTGGCGGTTTTGGCAGTCAGGTCGCGCAACTCCTGCTGGAGGAAGGGACGCTTGGGGGCACGGGGCTGAAAATGCGCTCCATGATCCTGCCGGATCTCTATCTCAACCACGACAAGCCCGTGCGCATGTATGCGACGGCGGGCCTCGATGCACAGGGGATCGTCGCGAAGATGCGCGACATGATCGAACCGCGTCGGCGGACGCTGCGGGTGATGCGAGGTTGAGCGGACCATGAAACGCGCCATCCTCACCATAACCCTCGCGCTTTACGCCACGGATCTATGCGCGGAACCGCAGATGCAGCGCTTCTCCTTCGCCATCATGCGCAATGGCCAGCAGATCGGGCAGCATGACATGGAGATCGCCCGGGACGGCGGCGCCACCACCGTGGACTTTCGCACGCAAATCGACGTGAAAGTCATGTTCATAAAGGCTTACAGCTTTGGCTATGTGGGGCGGGAGATCTGGAATGGGGACAGCTTCTTGAGCTTCGAATCCCAGACCAATGACAACGGCAAGCCGCATGCGGTGACCGCCTCAGCCCGCGCGGACAAGACCGCCATTACAGCCGATGGCAAGACCATAGAAGCGTCGGGAAACATCATCCCCGCGAGCTTCTGGAATCTCGCCTTCCTGACCCGCACCAGCTTTTTCCATACGGAGACAGGGCTGCCGCTGAAGATCGCGGTCAGCGATCTCGGTGTCGAACAGATCGCCACCCGGATGGGGTCGAGGCCCGCCCGTCATTTCAGGCTCACCGGCGGCCTCGAGCGGGATCTCTGGTTCGATCAGACCGGAGCGCCGCTGCGCTATCAACTGAAGGGCAGCGACAATTCGGTGATCACCTCGGAAGCCCTGCAGTAGCGCTTTCTCCCTGATCCCGTCTGGGAGCCGCCCGGGCCTCGAACGCCCGCCCCAAGCGCATGGACTGGCGGCCTTCGCTGAACAGGGCCTTCATATAATCAGGATCGAAGGAGCCCTTGCTCTGCAGGGCGAAGCCTGGGGGGATTTTCGCCACCTTCAGCTCCACGCCCCGCGCCTGCGCCCAGCTGGACCATGCGGTGATGGCGAGCCGCTCGCCCGCCTTCAGCGCCACGGAGAAGGAGCGGCCGAGAATGG
The DNA here is from genome assembly GCA_947456505.1 of Beijerinckiaceae bacterium. Lineage (GTDB taxonomy): Bacteria > Pseudomonadota > Alphaproteobacteria > Rhizobiales > Beijerinckiaceae > Terripilifer. The sequence goes on along the minus strand of CANGTC010000031.1, from coordinate 11,823 downwards.
GCAGCACCTTTCGCTGGGTCAGGCCAAAGTCCACGGTCAGCTTGCCATTGACGAGAATATAGAGCTCCGACAGCGGCAGATCGGCGGCGCCATCCTGCACAAGGCTCTCCGGCGCCACATAGAAGGGGCTGGCGAGGCCGCCGTCCACATGCAGTTCATGGAAGGTCCGCCCCGCCGCGTGCACATCGATCAGCATGGGTTGGAAGACGCCGGGAATGCTGCTGGACGCGAGCAACACCTGCTTGAACAGCGCGAGCGCCTCCTCCCCACTGCGGCGCGCGATGGCGCCCATGTTCCAGACCACGGGTCGCCCGGCGTCGAGGTTCGTCGTCACCACGAAAAGGCGCCGCCCCGCCTCGTGCGCTGCGGCCACATCGCGCAGGAGCCTTGCACTGATGGATCGGTCCACAAGACGGCGCAGGGGCCAGGCGTCCACGAGGCTTTCGGGGGTGCCCGCAGCCTCGAAAACATCCGCCGCATTGATGGTCGTATAGGCCGCCTCCAACGCGGCGTCATAGGACGCGCCCAGAAAGGCGTAGACGCCGATGAGGGCGCCAGTGCTGACGCCGCTCACCAGCGCGAACTCTGGCCGTCCCCTGCCCGACCAGCCAGTGAGAACGCCCGCCCCGAAGGCGCCGTCTTCTCCTCCTGCCGACAGCGCCAGCCATGGGCCGGGACGTGGCGGCAGCGCAAGCCGGAAGTCAGCGGCGGAATCGGCGAAAAAACGAGAGTCAGGAAAGGCGGGGAGGCCCGCCGCCGCCTGATCCTGCGCGCTGAAAGCCTTGCGCTCCGGCGCCTGCGCGGTCCTGGGGGCCGGGCTCTGGGCCTCGGCCCCAAAGGCGCAGACGCCCAGAGCCAGTCCCAGGGTCATGGCTCGCACCATGGACGGATAAAACATGCGCATCGCCGAAGCCTCTCGCGGGATCCCAGCAGATAAGCCTTGGCGAGGGCGTTTGGTTCAGCGCGTTTGCGCGTCACCCCGCTGAAATGAAAAACCGGGGCCCATGGGACCCCGGTTGCTCGATCATTTGCAGTTGCGACCGAACTGGCGGCTTACGCCCAGGTCAGATCGTGATTGATGAAGGGCGTCGAGCGGATGCGTTTACCCGTCGCGTAGTAGATGGCGTTGGCGACCGCGGGCGGCGCGGGCGGGCCGGAGGGCTCGCCCAGACCACCCCATTTCTTGCCCCCAGACGATGCAAAATAGGTCTCCACGACGGGAGCCTGATTGATGCGCATGAGGTTATAGGTCGCGAAATTGGTGTTGACGAAGCGGCCCCCCTCCAACTCCAGACCACCAAGGAAGGCATGGGACAGTTCCCAGACGACCGAGCCCTCGGACTGTTCGGTCGCAGCATGGGGATTGATGACATGGCCAGCGTCGAGCACGATGACCAGCTTTTCGATGGTCAGCTCTCCGCGCTTGCTGACGCTCACCGTGGCGCAGGCGGCGGCGATGGTGCCATGGGATTCCACTACGGCCACGCCCATGCCCTGCCCCTTGGGAAGATCCGTCCGGAAGCCGGACTTCTCCTTCAGGGTTTTGAGCACAAGCTGCCAATCGTCCATGCCCTTCGTCATCTCGATGCGCCAGTCCAGAGGGTTCCAGCCCCCGGCGATGGCGATCTCGTCGATGAAGGACTCGGCCATGAAGCCCATCTGGTTCGCGCCCGGCGCACGGTGCGTCGAGCTGGGAATATGAGACTTCAGATTGTGCCGGTCGTGGTGCCGCTGCGGGAACTTATAGGGCATGTTGTAGATGCCATAATCCGCAGTGGCGCTGCCGAACTGATTGGCGCCGTCCATGGTGACCCAGGCGGCGCGGGTGAAAAGCGCGGTCGGCAAGCCATTGTCGCCGATGGAGGCGCTCAGACGCGCCACCGCCAGCGGACGCTGCTTGTCCTGGGCGAGGTCCTCTTCGCGCGTCCACAACACCTTGACCGGACGACCTATCTGCTTTGAAATTTCCGCCGCCTGACGGGTCACGCCCGTGCCGCCGGCGCCGTTGCCGCCAAAGCCGCCGCCCAGATACATCGTATGGGCGAAGACAGTCTTGGGATCGACCCCGAGCTGGTCGGCCACCAGCGTCACCGCCGAGGACTGATCCTGGGTCGGCGACCAGACGTCGACGCGATCCTTCTGCACATAAACGGTCGCGTTAATGGGCTCCATGCGCGCATGGGTTTCGAAGGGGCGCTCGTAATCGGAGGTCACAACCTTCTTCGACGCGGCGATGATCTCCAGCGCCTTGGGATCATCATTGGTGATGATGCCCTTTTCACCCAGTTTCTTGCGAGCCTCTTCAAAATAGGCGACGCTGCTGGTGCTCCCGCTGTCGCCGAAATCCCATTCGATAGGCATCAGCTCCAAGGCAGTCTTGGCGCGCCACCAGCTGTCGGCGACGACCGCCACCGCATTCTGCATGTCCGGCTGATCGCGCTTGCCGGGCACGGCCTTCAGCTCAACCGCCGCGATGATGCCCGGACGGTTCTTGATCGCGTCGAAATTGAAGCTCTTCAGCTTGCCCCAGGGCACGGGGCTCGCCTTGACCGCCGCATAGACCATGCCGGGAACGCGGGTGTCGATGGCGTATTGGGCGCTGCCATCGACCTTGTGAGGAATGTCGATGCGCTGCATGGGCTTGCCCAGCAGGGTCCACTGGGCGGGCGTCTTGATCGCCGGCTCCTTGTCGAGCTTGATCTTCGAGGCCGCCTCAGCGAATTCCGCGTAGGTTCCCTTGCGCGAGCCGGAGGTCAGCACGCCCTGTTTCGCGGTCACGGCGGAACGCTCAACGCCCCAGGCCTTGGCGGCGGCCTCCTTCAGGCGCTCGCGCGCCGAAGCGCCGGCCTGCATGAGGTGGGGATGCTGCAGGCGCACGAGCTGCGAACCATGCGTGCTCATGACGATATATTCTTTATTATTGCGCACATGGCGGTTGGCGTCGGCGAAAACGGTCTGGATCTTCGACCATTCGACGTCCAGTTCCTCGGCGATCAGCATGGCCACGGAGGTCATGCCGCCCTGACCCATCTCCGTATGAGGCACGCGGATGGTGACGAGGCCGGTGGTGTCAATCGAGAGCCAGGCGTTGACCTCGACGCCCTCGGGCATCTTGGTGAGGATTTTCGCGCCGGTGGTCGCAGCTTTTGCGAGCGGAATATGGAAGCCGAGCACCAGCCCGCCACCGACGGCTGCAGAAGACCTGATGAAGGCGCGGCGAGAGAGATTCGTTGCGGTCATGGCTGTATCCCCCTCAGCTATTCGCGATCTTGGCCGCGCGATGCATGCCCTGGCGGATGCGTTGATAGGTGCCGCAGCGGCAGAGATTGCCCGACATGGCGGCGTCGATTTCAAGGTCCGTAGGATCCTTGCGCTTGGCCAGAAGGGCTGCGGCGGACATGATCTGACCGGACTGGCAATAGCCGCACTGCGGCACGCCGACCTCGATCCAGGCCTGCTGGATGGGATGGCTCTTGTCCTTGGACAGGCCCTCGATGGTGGTGATCTTCTTGCCCGCAGCAGCGGAAACCGCCGTCTGGCAGGCCCGCACGGGCTGACCATCAATATGGATCGTGCAGGCGCCGCAGCTGGCGATGCCGCAACCATATTTGGTGCCGGTGAGGCCAAGGGTGTCGCGCAAGACCCAAAGCAATGGGGTTTCCGGTTCTATATCAACCGCATGAGTCATATTGTTGACGTTCAACGTGATCGCCATTGGATCAGTCCTCCCCTTGAAGACAAGCGCGCTTCCGGATTTTGAGCACACCGGATCGCCACGCGACTGGGCAAAAGGTTACACCGGAATTCTCGGGAGAAAAGGGAAATATGGCGTCGGGCGCAGCCATTCCGACGCTTTGTTCCCTCAAATTGACGGGAACAGGCGCTCGCTTCGTTCAAATAGGCTATAAGACCTGATCCGCCGCGAGGAAAACAGGGCCAGACCATGAAACTGAACAGGCATGTCCGGAACCTGTGCCTCGGCGCCTTCATGCTGGGTTTGGGCGTCTATCAGGGCGGGGTCATGGGCTTCGTTTTGGGCGCGGTTGGCGGCACGCTGATGGTGCAATCGTGGTTGCTGTTGAAATAAAAGACAAAAGCGCCGCGCGCGTGCTTCGGCGGCTCCCGCCGTGAACAGGTGAGAGAAGACTTCCCGTTCCGTCGCGCCACATAAAAAAAGGCCCCGAAGGGCTCAATTGCTCAGATAATGAAGAGTAATGGTCGGAGTGGCGGGATTCGAACCCACGACCCCTTGTCCCCCAGACAAGTGCGCTAACCGGGCTGCGCTACACTCCGACTGAGGGCCTTATAGAGAAGGCCTACGCGGCGCGCAACACATCAAAGCCATCTCAGACGCATTTAAGCGAAGCAAAACGCATTCGGGGGATAAGCCGGTCAGTGGGCGTGCGCGGAACGCAGGATTCTCTGCGCCTCTTCGATGTCGTCAAGCGCGGCGCGCAGGGCGCGGCTCATATCGGCGAAGAGTTCCGCAGTGGCCGAATCGTCATCATCGTCCGCAGCGCTGGCTGCGTCTGGGACAGGTGGCGGGATCTGGGCGGGATCGACAGGACTGGGGGACGCAGTCAGCGCCATCATGGCGCGCACGCCACGCTCCTTGAGCAGGCGCTGCACACCGCGGATCGTATAGCCCTCACCATAGAGCAGGCTGCGAATGGCGCGCAGCAAATCCATGTCCTCGGGGCGGTAATAGCGACGGCCCCCGCCTCGCTTCATAGGGCGGATCTGGGAAAATCTGGTCTCCCAAAACCGCAGCACATGCTGGGGAACGTCAAGCTCCTCGGCGGCTTCGCTGATCGTGCGGAAGGCGTCGATGCTTTTTTCCATCCAGGTCCTCGGGGATCACTCGTCGGCGGCGGCGCCGTTGATTCGGGCCTTCAGGAGATTCGAAGGCTTGAACACCATAACCCGCCGGGGGGTGATTGGCACCTCCACCCCGGTTTTTGGGTTGCGGCCGATGCGCTCGCCCTTGGAGCGAACGACGAAGGAGCCGAAGGAGGACAATTTAACCGTCTCACCGCGCGCGATCGTATCAGACACCTCATGAAGGAAGGCCTCTACGAGATGGGCGGACTCGGCGCGGGACAGACCAACGCGCTGATACACAGCCTCGGAAAGGTCTGCGCGGGTGACGGTGCGGGAAACACGGGCTGCAGGATCTGATTTTGTCATGGCTCTCTCGACCTCAAATCTAGGATACACCCATTGATTTTAGAAGGAAATTTGAATCACGCGGTAAACTGAGCTTTCTTAGCCCAATTTTCGCCACAACACAAGCTTGACTATAAAAATTCACCATCTAATCAGGGCTGATCCCCAGGTGAAGCCCCCACCCATGGCCTCGATCATCACCAGATCGCCCTTTTTGATGCGCCCATCGGCGCAGGCGGTCGCCAAAGCGAGCGGAATCGAGGCCGCCGAGGTGTTCCCGTGGTCGCAAACGGTCTTCACGATTTTTTCGGGCGCGATTCCAAGCTTCTCCGCTGAAGCGTCGATGATTCGCTCATTGGCTTGATGAGGCACGAACCAATCCAGATCGGCGGCGGTGTAACCCGTGGCCGCGAAAGCGTCCGTCATGACGTCGGTCACCATGCCGACCGCATGACGGAAGACCTCCTTGCCCGCCATCCGCAGATGGCCAGTCGTTCCGGTCGTCGAGGGGCCGCCATCGACATAAAGCTTTTCGCGATGACGACCATCGGAGCGCAGATGGCTTGTCAGCACGCCGCGATCCTCGACGGTCCCCTGCCCTTCGCACGCCTCCAGCACAATCGCGCCGGCGCCATCGCCAAACAGCACGCAGGTGGTGCGATCCTTCCAGTCGACGAGGCGCGAGAAGGTCTCGGCCCCGATCACCAGAGCCCTCTTGTGCGAGCCCGAGATCAGGAACTTATCAGCCGTCGCCACCGCGAAAACAAAGCCCGAGCAAACCGCCTGAACGTCGAAGGCGACGCCCCGGGTCATGCCAAGCGCAGCCTGAACCTGGGTGGCTGACGACGGAAAGGTGAAATCCGGGGTGGAGGTTCCCATAACGATGAGATCGATGTCGTTGGGGCCGAGACCAGCGGCGTCGAGCGCCCGCTGGGCGGCTTTTGTCGCGAGCATGGAGGTCGTCTCGCCCTCGGCGGCGATATGGCGCGCGCGGATGCCCGTGCGCTGGACGATCCATTCATCGGTGGTGTCGACGAACTTTTCGAGGTCCGCATTGCTGACGCGCCGCTCTGGCAGATAGGAACCAACGCCCACCACCACGGAACGCAATTTACTGATCGGTTGTGTCACGATCTCAATCCGTTTCAGGTCCGGGGCTGGCCGCCGAAGAGGTCGCCGCGAGCACGGTTCTGCTGTCTTGCCAGATGGCGAGCGATTCCCTGATGCGTGAGAGCAGATCCTGCCGCACCATTTTATAGCCGATATCGATCGCGCCAGCGAAGCCGATGTCGTCCGTTCCCCCGTGGCTCTTGATGACGATTCCCTCCAGCCCAAGGAACACGCCGCCATTGGCCCGACGCGGATCCATCTTCGCCTTCAGCGCGTCGAACGCGCTCTTGGCGAGAAGATAACCGATTCGCGCCATAAAACTCGCCTGAATCGCCTCGCGCAGCACGGTACCCAGTTGACGTGCGGTTCCCTCGGCGGTCTTGAGCGCGATATTGCCAGTGAACCCCTCCGTCACCACCACATCGACGGCCCCCTTGCCGATGTCGTCGCCTTCGACAAAGCCATGGTAGGTGAGGCTGGGAAGGTTGGCCTCGCGCAGCATACGCCCCGCGGCCTTCACCTCTTCGATGCCCTTGATCTCCTCGACGCCGACATTCAGCAGCCCCACGGTGGGACGCGGCACGCCAAAGACGATGCTCGCCATGGCGGCCCCCATGACGGAGAGATCCACATAGTGCTGGGCGTCGCCGCCGATGCTGGCGCCCACATCCAGAACGATGGAATCGCCCCGCAAGGTCGGCCAGATGCCGGCGATGGCCGGCCGGTCGATCTGCGCCATGGTGCGCAGGCAAAACTTGGCCATGGCCATGAGGGCGCCGGTGTTTCCGGCGGAGACCGCGACATCCGCATCGCCCTTCTTAACTGCCTCCAGTGTCAGCCACATCGAGGAGTTGCGACGGCCCTGACGCAGCGCCTGGCTGGGCTTGTCGCCCATCTTCACCCAGACGTCCGTATGCACAAGGGTGGTCACAGCCTGCAAAGCCGGGTGCTGGGCGAGCAAAGGCTGGATGACCTTCTCATCGCCAAACATGAGGAAGCTGATGTCCGGGCGGCGCGTCAACGCATGCGCTGCGCCGGGAATGACCACGGAGGGGCCATAATCGCCGCCCATGGCGTCGAGGGCTATGCGGACCTGGGGCTTCATCAAACCGGGAGACTCCATGACGCAACCCGAGGACGGTCGCCGCAGGGGTGGCGGACAATAACCGTTAACACCGCGAAATCAATCTGGCGAATGGGCTAGCCTTCCGTAGCGTCTTTTCTCAGCTTCGCAAGAGCGGCGAAGGGAGAAACCTCAGCTATTTCGCCAGCTTGAGCCAATTCTTCAGGAAAAGCCGCCCCGGGTTTGCGGGGATAGGGATCAAGCCCCAGCGCCAACTGCTCGGCGGCGATGGCGCCCAGATCAATCCGACCGTTGATGATGGGATCGGGGGGCTCGGGCACGTCGGCGGCGTCCGGATCCTCCTCATGGCGCTTCGCATAGGCGGCCTCGGCCCGCTCCACATCTTGCGGGGAGGCGAAGGAAAGCTCCACAGCCTGAACGACATCGCTCTCGAAGGGATCCAGGGTGACGACGCATGTCTGCGTGACACGGGCCTGGACCTCGCCGGTCACCAGGAATATCCCGCGCCCAGTCGTCGTGACCTCGAAACTGGCGGTCAGGTTGTGGATCGCAGGAATATCATAAAGCCTCGCGAGGGCGTCACATTCCCCCTCTGTAGCTGTGATTTTGATCCTGAGCGGCTTGTCCTCCGCCTGAGCCACTTCGACCTGACGCGAAAAAGGCCCCTCGGGCGCGGTCATGGCTCCGGAAACATGGACCTCCGCCCTTTCGCCCCCTCGGTGACGAGGGCCTGCGGGGGCCTTGGCGGCTGGTCTTGACGGGGGCGGTTTGGGACGACGCGTTTTCATCCCTCTCTCCTACTCGATCGCCTCGGCCTTGGGAAAGGGCGCTGATCCCGAGACGAAGGTTTCCAGTGGGGCCTGGTTCAGCGCGACCTCGGCGGCCAGAGCGTAACGGGCGAGGCGCGCGGCCTTCTGGGCGCCCTCCTCACCCTCCAATCCATAAACATTTCGCGCAAGGGTCGCGGCGAGCCCCTCTTGTGAAGCCGCAGAAAGGGCTTCGTCATAGGCCTTCCGCCGCCCAAGAAGCGCAGCGGCGAGCTTCTTGATGCGCTTGGGGACAGCCAGATCCCCCACGCCCATTTCGCGCATGGCGGCGTCGAGTTCGCTAAAGATCCGGTCCGTCAACTCCTGCGCCACCTCCGGGGCGGGCGATGGGAGCGAGGCAAGGCGGCGCACAAGCAGCGTGGAAAAGAGCGCGAGCAATTCAAAACGGCCCTCGAAGGTGTCATCCACGGAATAATCAGAATAAAATGGCGGTTGTCGCACGGCCGCCACGATATCGCCGTGAAGGCGTTCGATCACTCGGTCGTTGCCGGAACGTCGGAACATGGCGAAAATCATCGTCTTGTCTCCGTTGCGGCGGCGGCGGCCGTCGCCCTGGCGCCTCGCGCTTGCAAAACCATCACACGGGGGTTAGGCATCGGCACAGCCTGTTGCAAGCAAAATCCTGCCTTGGCGGGACATTTCAAGTCACCTTTGAATCGAGGGACGCTGTCCCGGGGGCGGAGTTCGGCATGCGGAAGTCCAAAACCACTATCGCGGATATCGGCGGGAACTGCATTGCGAAGCTCGCTTTCGCAGCGGCGCTCACCCTCTCCCTTGCAGGCTGCATCGGATATGATGGCGAATTGCAACATGGATATGTGGCGGACGAGCGCCTGCTTGAACAGGTGAAGCTCGGGTCTTCCGCCGAACAGGTGCTGGTGGTCCTTGGCACGCCCACCTCTACCTCCACCGTTGGCGGCTCCGCCTGGTACTACATTTCCCAGAAAACCGTCCAAACCTTCGCTTTCCAGCAGCCCAATGTTGTCGAACAGCGCATTTTCGCCGTCTATTTCGACAAGGCGAAGAAGGTGGAGCGCGTCGCCAACTATGGCTTGCAGGACGGTCAGGTCTTCGACTTCATCTCCCGCACGACGCCCACCGCAGGCGCCGAGTCCTCATTCCTCGCCAACGCCATGAAGAACCTGCTGCGCTTCTGACGGCCCAAAACCAGAACCCGTCTCGTTTAAAAAGCGCCCCTCGGGGCGCTTTTTTCATGGCGGATGAAGCGTCCTGCACGGGCGGGCTTAAGCCATAGGGCGGATACGCCTGACCAAACGCATGAATTGCTTCGATTTTCAGCTTGGCGCGATGATCGGCGGTCGAAGAAGACAGGCGGTTCTGTCTTCCTGCTCGTTCGGAGAAACGAAGATGATCGCCAGATTAGGTCTTATCGCCATTGTGTCGGGACTGACCATGGCCACGTTCACGCCAGCTTTCGCCGCGCGCCAGATGACCCGCAATGAGGTCGTCACTCAATGCGTCAGCAAGGCCCAAACCCAGGCGCCAAGCCGGGGCGACGACACCTCGGTGCAGCAACGGCGCATGGCGCTCTATTCATCCTGCATGCGAGCCCATGGCATGAGGCCATGAGCGAAGGTTGAAACGACCCATTGCAGGAAGGGCGGCGCCTCCCCGCCCTTTCGTTTCAAAACAAAGGCCTATCGGGCGAAGCCCGCAACGGCGTCGATAACCTTCTGATCGATGCCGGCAAAACCATGATGGCCCTTGGCTTCGCAGGGATTGCCTACTTCCTCGCCGCCGTCGAGCCAAACCACTTTGGCCTTGCCCTTCGCCCACGCGATGAAGGGAGCGACGCCTTCAGGGGATGTGCGCCAGCATTTATCCTGTCTGTGATGCACGACGAGCGTAGGCGGCAACAAGGCCCGACTTCCCAGCAGCGAGATGACGTTTTTATCATCGCGCGGGCGCGCCCGGCCAGAACCCAGGTCTGTGGAGGCCTCGCTCAGGAGACCGGACGTCAGGACCAGCTTATCGGGCCTCGCGCCATAGGCGATGCCCTCAGCCGCCCATTGGGTGCCGCGCGATGTGCCAACCACCGTCACCGGCCCTTTCACGCCCTTCATCATGTCCACCAGAGGGGCCAGCTGATAGCCCCGGTCGGGGACGAGAACAGCGAAACCCTTCCGGGCATAGGCCATGCGCGTGCGAACGAGCTGATTGCCCTGGCGCGTGATGACGCCCCCCGCCTCCACCCCGATCCGTCCATCCCCGCCCGCCAGCAGGATGACCGAGCCAATGGGTTTGGCGGGCTTGATGAGCACAGCCTGCACCCCGCCCACCAGGACGGTGCTTGCGGTAGGCTCTGTCTGAGCATGAAGGGGTGCGACGAGGAAAAAGAGAGACACGCAGGAAATGATGGCGAGGCGCATGGATTAGAGGCTCGATCCTGATTTCTGAGTGAGGGCAAAAGGCCGCCAGATCAGAGTAGTAGCATCCGGTTGAGCACCGGTCATCGAATAAAGAAAAAGGGCGAGGTCTCCCCCGCCCTTCTCCATTCACATTCAACCAACAAGGCTCAGTGCGCGAGCACGGCCAGCAGCAGCAGGGCCACGATGTTGGTGATCTTGATGGCGGGGTTCACGGCGGGGCCCGCCGTGTCCTTGTAGGGGTCGCCGACGGTGTCGCCGGTGACGGAGGCCTTGTGCGCCTCGCCGCCCTTGAGGTGCTTCACGCCGTCCTTGTCGACGAAGCCGTCTTCGAAGCTCTTCTTGGCGTTGTCCCAGGCGCCGCCGCCCGAGGTCATGGAGATCGCGACGAAAAGGCCGTTGACGATCACGCCCAGCAACGAGGCGCCCAGCGCCGCGAAGGCCGAGGCCTTGGAGCCGGAGATCGCGAGCACGCCGAAATAGGCGACCAGCGGCGCAAGCACTGGTAGCATGGAGGGGATGATCATTTCACGAATGGCGGCGCGGGTGAGCATGTCCACCGCACGGCCATAATCGGGACGATCCGTTCCGTTCATGATGCCGGGCTTTTCCTTGAACTGACGTCGCACCTCTTCCACCACGGAGCCCGCAGCGCGGCCCACGGCCGTCATGGCGATGCCGCCGAACAGGTAAGGGATAAGACCGCCGAAGATCAGGCCCGCGACCACATAGGGGTTGGCGAGGTCGAAGGAGACCTTGCCGACGTCCTTGAAGTAGGGACGGCCCGCATCCACGAAGGCTTGCAGATCGTTGGTGTAGGCGGCGAAGAGCACGAGGGCGCCGAGACCGGCCGAGCCGATAGCGTAGCCCTTGGTGACGGCCTTCGTCGTGTTGCCAACCGCGTCAAGCGCGTCGGTCGACTGGCGCACTTCCTTCGGCAGGCCAGCCATTTCCGCGATGCCGCCCGCGTTATCCGTCACCGGACCGAAGGCGTCGAGGGCGACGATGATGCCGGCGAGGCCGAGCATGGTCGTCACCGCGATGGCCGTGCCATAGAGGCCCGCCAGCTGGTAGGTCGACAGGATGCCACCCACGATGACCATGGCCGGAAGCGCAGTGGACTCAAGCGAGATGGCGAGGCCCTGGATCACGTTGGTGCCGTGACCGGTGACCGAAGCCTGCGCGATGGAGACCACGGGACGCTTGCCGGTGGCGGTGTAGTATTCGGTGATGACCACGAGGAAGCCGG
>CANGTC010000030.1 GCA_947456505.1 Beijerinckiaceae bacterium | reverse complement strand
GCTGAACTCATGCGCGACGGAACCGAGGCGAAGATCCGCGCCCGCTGCGCCCAGATGGGCTTTCCCAACGTGAAGGCCGACACGCGGGTCAGCGAATTGTCCGGCGGCGAAAAGGCCCGCCTGCTGATGGGCCTCGCCACCTTCACCGGCCCACATCTGCTGATCCTCGACGAGCCCACCAACCATCTGGACATCGACAGCCGCGCCGCGCTGATCGAGGCGCTCAATGACTATCAGGGCGCGGTGATCCTCGTGTCCCATGATCGCTATCTGCTGGAAGCCTGCGCCGACCGGCTGTGGCTGGTGGCCGATGGGACGGTCAAGACCTTCGATGGCGACATGGACGACTATCGCCGCTTCGTGCTGGAGCAGGCGCGGGCGGAAAGCCGCAAGAACAGCAAGAACGGCGATGAGGACGAACCGAAAGACACCCTCGCCGCCCAGCGTCAGATCAATGCGAAGACCCGCCGCGAGACCGCGCCCCTGCGCAAGAAGATCGAGGCGGTGGAGGCGCGCATGGCGAAGTTCTCAGGCCTCATCACCAAGGTGGACGACATGCTCGCCCATCCCGACGCCTATGCGAAAGACCCTTCAAAAGCAGCGCAACTGGCCCAGCAACGCGCCGAGCTCGTTCGCGCGCTGGCAGGGGCGGAGGAGGAATGGTTGGCCCTGTCGGAAGAGCTTGAGGCGGCGAGCGCCTGAGCTAGGCGCCGTCCGCGCTCGACCAGGCGATCATCGCCGCCATCGCGACGCCAATCACGCCCAGAACAGCTTGCGTGCCGGAATAACCGAAAGCGGCGACCAGATAGGTCTCCGGCCATGGCGTCGCATAGATGCCGGCATAGAAGGCCGTCCCCGCTATGGCCTGCACGCCGCCGCGATGGGCGGGCGTGCACAGACGCCCCATCCACGCTGAAATGACCGGATACATCATGCTGTTGCCAGCCCCCAGCAACAACCCCGCCGCCACCGCGAGGGCGGGGCTCATGCTCCAGGCGGCCATCGCCAGCGACACGCTGGTCATGAAAAGCCCGCCGCCCGCCAGATAGCGCGGATGATAGGCGGAGAGCTTGCGCATGGCGCCCACACGGCAGAAGACCATGGCGAAGGTGACGGGAATGAAGAACCACCCCAGCGGCGTGCCCGCATGTTCGAGGGCGGGCGACAGATAGGAGGCCGCATAGCCAAAATGTGCGCCGCCGATGAACAGCGCCAGCAAGGGAAACAGATGCCAGCGCTGGGTGGCGGCCCTGACGCCAAGACCTCCGCCCGCCCTGGGCTTTTCGAGTGGGCGCAGGGCGAAGGTGAGTGCGAAGGCGATGGTCGCTGGAACGGCGCCGACCAGGAACATGGCGCCGACGCCAAATTAGTTGAGCGTGAACTCGCCAATGGCGGGGGCGAAGGCGAGGCCCAGAGGCACCGTCGCCGAGAAGGCGCTGACCAGATAGACGAACCGCTTCTGCGAGAGCCTGCTCTGCACATAGACCATGGTGGGCGGCAGAAAGAGGCCGACGCCCGCGCCCCAAACAAGTCGCACGACGAGAGATGGCCAGAAGGAGCTGCTGGCCAGCGCCATGGCGCCGACGCCAATCGCCGCAAACAGCATAGACAGGCGCGTAGCCCACAGGGCGCCCAGGCGGCCGATGACAAGGCCCGAGAAAAAGGTCGAAGCCAGGACAGGGATCGCCATGATGGAGAGCAGAAGGCCGATCTTCTCCAGCGAATAGCCAAGACGCCCAAAGGCCAAGGCCACCAAGGTCGAGTGCGCCACAGTGATGGAGAAGAGCAGGCTCGCGAGGGAAATGATCCAGAATTCGCGTTGCGAGGTCTGATCAAGGAAGCCGTCGTCCTGGGCGCGGGAATCGGCGCTAAGCAGTTTTTCAGAAGCCATGGTGTCGGGTTAATCAGGTCGGGGCGCCGCCGTAAACCCGAATTCGCTGATGACGGCCATTCCTGGGGAGTGGGCCGCCCTCAAGCCTGCTTCTTCCAGCCGCCGTTTTCATTCTGCTGCCAGTAGGAAAGCTCAAGCCCCTTGGCCTTCAGCTCCTTCCACTGCTGGCGCGCGGCCTGCAGTTCCTCGTCATTGTTGCCGTCGAACATGACCATGATGCGCTCATAATCCGCATCTCCCGCCTCCAGCACCGGGACGACCCTGGCCCCCTCGATGAAGAAGCGGACTGCGGCCCCATTGGGATTTTCCGGCCCCGTGGTCAGATAAACAGGTTGCAACTCCGCATCCTCTTCGGCCGCCGTGCCGTGGGGCAGGAAGCTCTCTTCCCCGTAATTCCATAGCAACTCGTCGAGGGTCGCGACCCGCTCTTGCGTGGACATCTGAACCACGGCGGTCCAGTCCTTCTCAAGGGAGCGCTCCAGCAGGATCGGCAGCGTCTTTTCCAGGGGCTGACGGGTGAGGTGGTAGAACCAGACTTCCATCATTGCCCCGTCAGAATAATGAAATTGCGCTCGGTCAGCGTCCAAAGAAGGCCAATGTCCACGCCGCCACCCGCATGTTCTTCGACCTTGCCGGAGACGAAGACATCGCCACGCTCCTGAGAGCCGCGCAGATATTCCGCCGCATCGCTCGCCATCCGGCGGGTGGTCGCCTCGGCGCGCGAGGGGGCCCATTTGAGCGCCGAGACGAGCGCAGCTTCCTGCACTCGGTCGAAGTTGGCGAGCAGCGGCCCATCGGCGGGCATGGTGATCTTTGCCTCGAAGCCGACAAAGGCGTCGGCCTTGCAGCGAAGCACCCCGTCGATGCGGGCCCGCGTCACAAGGTCGAAATTATCGAGACCCGCCCCAGCGCCGCGCGAGACCACCAGCGGCTTGATGAACTCGGGCTTGAGATCGCCAGCCGCCCGAACCATGGCCTCCTTGAAACCGGCGCAGCCAGCCGTCTGCGCACAGGCGGGCGCCGCCGCGCCAGCCGCGAGCACAAGAACCGGAATCAAGTTGCGAATCCAAGACATGGCGGCCATCCGGACGAAAGCTCACCCTTCGTAATGCTCCGCCACGAGTCTGTCGAGCAGGCGCACGCCCCAACCCGAGCCCCAGCTCTGGTTGATGTCGTTTTGCGGCGAGGCCATGCCGGTGCCCGCGATGTCGAGATGGGCCCAGGGCACATCATTGACGAACCGCTGGAGCAATTGCGCGGCGGTGATCGAGCCTGCATGGCGCCCGCCCACATTCTTCATGTCGGCGAATTTGGAGTCGATCAATTTGTCGTAAGCTGGGCCCAAAGGCATGCGCCAGACCTTCTCGCCGGTGGCGAGGCCCACCTGTGTCAGCCGCTCCGAGAGCTCGTCGCTGTTGGAGAAGAGGCCCGCATATTCATTGCCGAGCGCGACCAGAATCGCGCCCGTCAGGGTCGCCAGATTGATCATGAACTTCGGCTTGAACTTGTCCTGAACATGCCAGAGCACATCGGCCAGCACGAGGCGGCCTTCCGCATCGGTGTTAATGATCTCGATGGTCTGGCCCGACATGGTCTTGACGATGTCGCCAGGGCGTTGGGCCGTGCCGCTCGGCATATTCTCGACGAGGCCGATGGCGCCGATGGCGTTGACCTTGGCCTTGCGGGCGGCCAGCGCATGCATGAGTCCGGTAACGCAAGCGGCTCCCGCCATGTCGCCCTTCATGTCCTCCATGCCGCCGCCGGGCTTGAGCGAGATGCCGCCAGAGTCGAAGGTGACGCCCTTGCCGATGAAGGCCACGGGGGCCGCGCCCTTCTTGCCACCGTTCCAGCGCATGATGACGAGGCGGCTCTCATGCATGGAGCCCTGCCCCACGCCGAGCAGCGCATTCATGCCCAGCTTGGTCATGGCCTTGACGTCGAGCACCTCGATCTCGACGCCAAGTTTCGACAATTCGCTCGCGCGTTTGGCGAACTCGGCGGGGAAAAGGACATTCGGCGGCTCGTTGACGAGGCTGCGGGCGAGCTTCACCCCATCGGCCAGGGCGTTGGCGTGACCCATGGCCCGGCGGACGGCCTTGAGATCGGCCACGCCAATGGTCACCTTCACGGCCTTCGGCTTGTCGTCCTCATCCTTCTTCTTGGTCTTGTAGAGATCAAACTGATAGGCGCGCAGTTGCACGCCCATGGCGAATTCGGCCGCCGCAACAACGGGATCGCCGCGCCATTCGGGCAAATCAAACAGGATCGCCACCGAAGCCGCGCCGTTGGCCTTGCCCATGGCGTGCCCGCCCATGGCCACATAATCGAGCTCCGGAGCGCCCGGCGAGGGCTTCTTGGCGGGGGCCGCGCCCGCCACCACAAGACGGCCGACGCCGAGGCCTGCGGGTGCGAGCAGGTCCATGGAGGACGAGGTCTTCCCCTTGAACTTGGCCGTGGCCGCGGCCCGTTTGACCAGGTCAGCGGCGGGTCCGAGTAATTTCTGCGTGGCGGCGGAAAGAGCGAGCTCCTCGCCAGCGAAGACAATCAGCGTCTCAGCGCCGCCTTCCGCCTTGATGTCTGCGATTGCGGCGAAGGTCACTTCGATGGTCTGGGACATGATGATCCTTTCAGGAAGGCTGAGGCTGGTCGCCCATGGCGTCTCGCGCATCATGGGAAGGTTCAATTCCCGGCGCAACATCCATTAGCGGCGATTCAGCCATGAAAACGCCGTGAGCGGGGGATGAAAGTGTCATTCCAGTCACGCACCGTCACCAAGAGGGTGAAGCGGGACCGGGAACAGATTAACATGTCTTGCAGCGCGGTGGCGCGCGCAGTAGCGATTGCATGGACGTCTTCGCGTATGAGGCTCCTTCTAGCGGGTCGCCAGACCGGTCTGGATACAGAAAACACTATGTCTTTGGTTGAAAGATATATTTTTCGCACGGCGAGCCTCTCTTTTCTGGCGGCGCTTGGCGGCCTCACCGGGGTGATCTGGGTCACCCAGGCCCTGAAGGACTTCGATCTTTTGACCTCCAAGGGTCAATCGATGCTGATTTTTTTCGCCGCCACCAGCCTCATCCTTCCCTCCCTGGTGATGATCATCGCGCCCATCGCGCTTTTCGCGGCGATTCTTTTCACCCTGAACAAGCTGAATGGCGACAGCGAACTGGTGGTCATGAGCGCGGCGGGCGTTTCGCCGGGTCGGCTGCTGCGCCCCTTCGCGGTCCTGATGGTGCTTGTCGCGCTTCTGGTGGGTGGCATGTCACTATGGCTTATGCCCTCCAGCTTTGCGCTGCTGCGTAATCTGCTCTCCCAGATCCGCTCCGATTTTCTCACCCGTGTGGTGCGCGAAGGACAATTCACCACCCTCGATCAGGGCTTCGTTTTCCATTACCGGGAGCGCGGACCAGGCGGAGCGCTGCTGGGCATCTTCATGCAGGACCGCCGCGACGCCGGCCGCATCAACACCTATATCGCGGAAAGCGGCCTGACGGTCTCCAACAACAAGGACAATTACCTCATCCTGGAAAAAGGCAGCATGCAGCGCCAGACGGCCAGCGACCGCGATCCGGTGATCGTGGCCTTCGAGCGCTACGCCATCGATCTTTCACAATTTGGAGAAGAGGGCGAGGGAGCGCCGCTTAAGCCGCGGGAGCGCAGCACCAAGGCGCTGCTCGAACCCAATCTGGCTGACCCCTATGTCAGAGCCAACCTCGGCCCCATGCGGTCCGAGCTGCATGATCGGCTCGTGAACCCTCTCTATGCGCTTGCCTTCGGCATGATCGCCTTCGGCGCCCTCGCGCAGGCGCGCACGACAAGACAAGGGCGCGGGATCGCCATCATAGGCGCCGTACTCATGGTCATCGGCCTGCGCGGCCTTGGCTTTGGCGTCGCCGCTCTGGCGGCGCGGCACGGCTGGGCTGTCCCCGCGCTCTACGCCGTCCCCCTCCTCGCCATGGGGCTGGCGGCGGCCTACGCTTTCGAAATCAAGCCACCATTCCGCCGTTTCAAGCGACCTGCCCAAAGGGGCGGGCTGACCATGGCGGGATGATCATGGTCGGCTGGACCCTCACGCGCTACCTCGCCATCCGTTTCGCGCTCACCATTCTGGCGGTCTTCGCCTCCATTTTTACACTCATCTATCTTGTTGATTTTGTTGAAATGTTGAGGCGTTCCAGCGGCTCGCCCAACGCCTCGGCGTCGCTGATCGCTTATCTTTGCATTCTGCGCGTGCCGGCGATTTCGGAGCAGGTGCTCCCCTTCGCCGTGCTGGCCGGCTGCATGTTCGCCTTCGTTAACCTGTCTCGTCGGCTGGAGCTGGTGGTGGCGCGCGCCGCAGGCGTATCAGTCTGGCAATTTTTGACGCCCCCCGCCATGATCGTGCTGGCGATCGGCGTTTTTTCCATCACTGTCTACAATCCGATCTCCGCCTGGGCCAAGGAACAGGCCGACCGGATCGAGACCGATATTTTTCGCGGCGGAAAAAGCGTAACAAATACAAGTATGTGGATCCGTCAACGCAGCATCGACGGCCAGGCCATCCTTCGCGCTGAACAGTCCAGCGACAACGGCAACCGCCTCTCGACGGTCTCGGTCATCGTCTACAATCCAGACGGGTCCTTTCAGGAGCGCGTCGACGCCGCCTTCGCCACACTTAAGCCCGGCTTTTGGGAGCTAAAGGACGCCCGGATCGTCTCTCTGGATGAGGAGCCGCAATTTCATGAGACCTACCTACTGGCCACCTATCTGACCCCGGAACAGGTCACCCAATCCTTCGTAGCCCCTGACGCAGTCTCCTTCTGGCGCTTGCCAGACATCAGTTGGAGGACCGAACAGGCGGGGCTGGACGCCACCCGCTACCGTTTACGCCACCAGACCCTGCTCGCCCGCCCCCTGATGCTTCTGGCGATGTTGCTCATCGCCGCTGCCTTTTCATTAAGGTTCTTTCGATTTGGGGGAATCGCCCGGACGGTTGCCGGTGGCGTTATGGCCGGGTTCGTGCTTTATGTTACAACGAAACTGGTCGGCGATCTGGGCGGCGCAGGGCTCCTGAGCGCTCCGGCGGCCGCCTGGACTCCTGCGTTTCTGGGGACTCTCCTTGGTGCTCTTGTCTTGTTAAACCAAGAGGATGGCTAAATGGGGCGGCGTATCGGCCCCGAAAAGCTTGATGACCCATCCACGGGCTCGATCCGGGGATCGCTACTCCTTTGCCTTCTAGGCCTGAGTCTGGCTTGGGGCTCGGCCCCGGCGGCGGCGGCCTCCCCTGACGACCGCACCGCCCCTTCCAACCAAACGCAAAACGCCAAGGACCGCCTCCTGCTGCAAGCGGATGAAATGGTCTATGACCGCGACAAGAGCACCATCGAGGCGCGCGGCAAGGTCCAGATCTACTATCAAGGCCGGGTGCTTCAGGCGGATCGGGTCATTTATGACCAGGTGACCAAAAGGGTCCTGGCGCAAGGCAACGCCAAGCTGACGGAGAAGGACGGCTCCGTATCCTATGGGGACCGCTTTGAGCTGACCGACGACTTCAAGGAAGGATTTGTCGACTCCATCAAGACGGATTCGAGCGACAAGACCTTCATGACCGGCGCGCGGGCGGAACGGGCGCAGGGCAATGTGATGGTGCTTGACCGCGCCACCTATACCGCCTGCCCCGCCTGCGAAGAGGACCCGACCAAGCCGCCGCTCTGGCAAGTCCGCGCGAAGCGGATCATCCATAATAAAGATGAGCAGACAATCTATTACGAAGACGCCACTTTTGAGCTTGCTGGCGTCCCCATCATCTATCTGCCCTACCTTTCGATGCCCGATCCGAGCCAGAAGCGGAAAACCGGCTTTCTGCTGCCCTCCTATTCGGTGACGGAAAAGCTGGGAGCGGGCCTCAAGACGCCGTTTTTCTGGGCCATCGCGCCGAACTACGACCTGACCCTGTCGCCCACTTTTTACACCACGCAAGGCATTCTGCTCGACGCCGAGTGGCGGCATCGCCTTGTGAACGGCGCCTACAATGTGCGGGTTTCCGGCATCTTCCAGAAAGATCCCAGCGTTTTCCTGCCCGAACCCAACGGGCCCGGCTCGACCAAGTTTCGCGGCATGGCCACCAGCGCCGGACAGTTTCTGTTGAACGATCACTGGAAGATCGGCTGGGACGGCACCTATCTGAGCGACCGATGGTACATGAAGGACTACCACTTGCCTGTGGTGGCCCTGTCCTCGAACTACTTTGCTGAAGCCACCTCGACCCTCTACCTGACCGGCCAGGGTGAGCGCAGCTTCTTCGACCTGCGCAGCTATTATTTTCAAACCCTCAGCAGCTACGATCTCCAAATACAGCAGCCTGTGGTCGCGCCTGTCTTTGATTACAATAAAACGATCAACCTCTCGCCAGCGCGCACGGCGGGCATCGGCGGCGAACTGGAGATTGACGCCAACTTCACCAACATCACGCGCGAACTGGCGTCCTATCAGTCCACCGGCGCCCGCACGCTTGATAATGCTTATCACCTCTATGACGTTTGCACCCCAAGCACGCCGGCCAATCCATACAGTCTTTACAGCCGCAACAATTGCATGGTTCGCGGCATAGGCGGCGACTATACGCGCACAACGGCGAGCGCGACCTGGAAACGGCAATATATCGACCCCATCGGGCAAGTCTGGACGCCATTTGTCTTCGCCCGTGTGAACGGCGTGGCGCTGAACCTGAACCAGACCAATTCGGCGACGTTCAGCACAGCTTCAGGAACCTCCGTCATCCAGAACGCGTCGCAAACAAACTTCTTCGGACAGGATGCGGCCTCTTTCTCTGGCCAACTCAGCCCGGGCATGGGCGTCGATTATCGCTATCCCTTCATGCTGAGCACGGACTGGGCGACCCATGTGTTTGAGCCGATCGCACAGATGATCGTGCGCCCCAACGAGTCGACCAGCGCCTCGCTGGTGAACGAAGATTCCCAGAGCCTCGTCTTCGACGACACCAACATGTTCATGTGGAACAAGTTCTCAGGCTATGACCGGCTGGAGGGCGGGACGCGCCTGAACTATGGCGGTCAATACACCATGACCTTCCGCAACGGCGGCTACACGAATTTGATGGTTGGCCAATCCTTCCAGCTCGCCGGGCGCAATTCCTACGCGACCCCTGACATGGCCAATATCGGGCTGTCCTCTGGCCTAGACACCCGCCGCTCGGACCTGGTTTCGCGCTTTGCGATTGCGCCAAACTCCACCTTCTCCTTCATCGCCAAGGGCCGCTTTGATCCCGATAGCTTCAACTTGAGGCGTTTCGACATGATGGCGAACGCCACCATCGGACCGTTGACGGGATCGCTGCAATATGCGCGCTACGAAGCCCAGCCCCTGATCGGTTATGACAAGCGCCGCGAAGGCGTCTCCAGCAGCCTGCAATACAAGATAAACCAGAATTATTTTGTCTCCGGAAATGTGATTTTCGATCTGTCCCGTCACCTCTATAATTCCGTGCCGGACATCGGTGGCCACGCGGGGCTATTTTCGTTGGCGGGCGTGGGCATTGGCGCAGGCTATTCGGATGACTGCACAATCCTTCGTGTAAATTATACTTCTGTATACATGGAAAAGACTGGAATTGGGCCTGTCAGAAACCAGACCGTTCTCGTCCAATTGCAATTGCGCACGCTCGGCGAGACGCGTTGGCAATCCGACATCGGATATACTAAAGTGCAGGACGGTCTGGGCGGCCTGAGCGGCCATTGATCCTGGTTCGAACGCCGCAGGGCCCCCACGGAAGAAGGAATATTCATGTCACGGACCAGCTTCGCCCAGCGCGTCGTTCGATTTGCTGTTGTGATTGCAGCGGCGCTAAGTCTTGGCGCGCTGGCCAGCACACCCTCGCATGCGCAAGCCGTGGTCGCCTCGGTCAACGACGATCCCGTCACGAACGTCGACATCGAACAGCACATGAAGATTCTGCGCGTTCTCCAGAAGAACGCCACCCATGACGCTGCGCTTGAATCGATCTACGAGACGCGCCTGAAGCTGATGGAAATGTCCAAATATAAGGTGAACCCGGGCGATCAGGACATCGGCTGGGCGCTCGGAATCACCGCGCGCCGCCTGAAGACGGAGCCCCAGGCTCTGGTGGGCGGCCTGCAACGGGCAGGCGTCACAGAAGACCAGTGGAAACAGAAATGGAAGGCCGAAGCAGGCTGGATGCAGCTCATTCGCGCGCTGAACCGGACCCTTGAAGTCAGCGAGACCGAAGTTCGTGCGGAACTGGCGAAATCAGGCCAGAACAAGTCAGCTGAATATACCGTGCGGCAGATCATTCTCGTGATCCCCAATGGCGGCAACCCGGAGGGCCGCCTGGCGGAAGCAAACCAGTTGCGGACACGTTTCACCGACTGCGCCACCGGCGTTCCCATGGCCGCCGCCTTCCGCGACACAGCCGTGAAGGAGCCCGTCACGCGCTCCGCATCGACGCTCAATGAAGGCCTGCGCAAAATCCTCGACACAACTCCCATTGGCCGGCTCACGCCCCCCTCACGGAGCGCGCAGGGGATCGAAATGCTCGCAGTCTGCAACAAGAGCGACCGGCAGGACACGGCGGCGGCGGAGAATTTGCGCAACGACATGCTTTTCAAAAAGCTGCAAGGAGAATCGGACAAGCGCTACGCTGAAGTCCGCTCCAAAGCGGTGATCGTGAAACGCTAGATCGGCTCCGAATTCGCGTTCATCAGCCGCGTTCCAGCTTACCCTTTTATTGATCGAACGGGCTACAGGTGGTCCATGTCCGACCCCGCGCCGCAGGGCGTATCCAGGAAAGGCTTCATGGCGCCGCTCGCAGTGACGCAAGGCGACCCCTCGGGCATTGGCGTCGAGATCGCCATCAAGGCCTGGCGCGCGCGCGAGGCGACAACCGCCCCCTGGTTTCTTTTGGCGGACCCGCAGCATGTCGCACGCACGGCGAAAGCGCTGGACCTTGACGTCACGGTCATCGAAGCAACCCCGGCGCAGGCCCGTGAGGCCTTCGCGACGGCGCTGCCCGTGGTGCCGCTCAAGGCGTCCGTCATCGGCGCGCCGGGGCGCCCGGACCCGCAGGATGCGCCCGCCACTCTGGAGGCCATCGAGCGCGGCGTCATGCTGGTGCGCAGCGGTGAGGCGAGCGGCCTTGTCACCAATCCCATCGCCAAGGATGTGCTCTACAAGGCGGGCTTTCGACATCCCGGCCATACGGAATGGCTAGGCGAACTGGCGGAGCGCGAGTGGAAGACGGGACCCCTGCGCCCGGTGATGCTGATCTGGTCGGAATTGCTGGCGGTCGTGCCCGTGACGATCCATCTGGCGCTGACGCGCGCCATTGCGGAACTAACGACAGAGGCCATCGTGGAGACCGCAGCGATCACCGCCCATGACTATCGCACCCGCTTCGGGATCGCCTCCCCCCGCCTCGCCATCGCAGGCCTCAATCCCCATGCGGGAGAGAATGGAACGATGGGACGCGAGGACATCGAGATCGTCGCGCCCGCCGTGGCGCAGTTGCAGGCGCAGGGCATCGACGCCTTTGGGCCCCTGCCCCCCGACACCATGTTTCATGCGGCGGCGCGCGCGCGCTATGACGTGGCCATCTGCATGTATCACGATCAGGGCCTCATCCCCGCCAAGACGCTGGCCTTCGACAGCGGGGTGAACACCACCCTCGGCCTACCGTTCATCCGCACCTCGCCTGACCACGGCACCGCCTTCGACATCGCGGGCAAAGGCGTCGCGAATGAATCCAGCCTCATCGCCGCCATCGCCCTCGCCGCACGGCTGGTTGCGAGTTCAACACAGTGAGCGCCATCGACGATCTGCCGCCCCTACGCGACGTGGTCGAAGCCCATGGGCTGCTGGCGAAGAAATCGCTGGGCCAGAACTTTCTCTACGATCTCAACCTGACCGGACGCATCGCCCGTGCTGCGGGACCGCTGGAGGGCGTGACGGTCGTCGAGATCGGGCCGGGTCCGGGCGGCCTCACCCGGGCGCTGCTGGCGGAGGGCGCGAAACAGGTCATCGCCGTGGAGCGGGACGAGCGCTGCCTGCCCGCGCTGGCGCAGATCGCGGATCGCTATCCCGGCCGCCTTCATGTGGTGAACGGCGATGCGTTGGAGACCGACCTTGGCGCGCTGGTGGCTCAGCACGGCGGCCGCCCCGCCCGCATCTGCGCCAACCTGCCCTATAACATCGGCACCGCACTGCTGGTGCGCTGGCTGGAGGCGGACCCCTGGCCGCCCTGGTTCGACCGGCTGACCCTCATGTTCCAGCGCGAGGTGGCCGAGCGCATCGTCGCCACGCCCGCCCAGCGCGTGGATTATGGGCGCCTCTCGGTGCTCAGCGGCTGGCGCAGCCGTGCGCGCATCCTCTTCGATGTGCCGCCCTCGGCCTTCACGCCCCCGCCCAAGGTCACCTCCTCGGTCGTGGAGCTGATCCCCCGCGCGGAGCCCCTGCCCTGCGACGGGCGGATCCTCTCCGCCCTCACCCAGGCCGCCTTCGGGCAAAGGCGAAAGATGTTGCGCCAATCCCTCAAGGGCTTCGCCCTGCGCGGGCGCACCCTTGATGCCCAGGCGTTGCTGGAAGCCGCAGGCATCGAGCCTACGAAACGGGCGGAAGAGGTGGATGTGGAGCGCTTCGTGCGGCTGGCCCAGGCGGCGGCCACGATTTAGGTCCGCTCAGGTCCAGGGCGCCGTTTCGCCATTGGCGTAGACCCGCCAGGCGAAGGTTCCGGCCTTGGCGACGACCACATGGCCCTCCTTGGCCTTGGCCAGCAAATGCCTGAAGACCAGCGGCGTGCGCCAAACATGGGGCTTCTTCGGATCGCAAACCGCCAGATATTCCTCAGAATCCGCATCGACCATGAACAGGACGCCGGTGCGGTTGGGATAGAGCACCACCGAAACGTCGCGCTCGGTAAGCCATTCACATTCGAAGTCGCGGCAGACCTCGGGGCGCTTTTTATAGATCTTGCAACCGCCCCCCAACTTGCAGTTCGAGCACAGCATGCCTGCTGGCTTGTCGAACTCGTCGATTTCCAGCACCTGACAACACAGGGTGCAGGGTCCGCAGGAACGTCCAAGGGCGGCGGGCATGGAACCTCGCGGGCGATTCGAACAGAAGCTGAAGTATCGCGTATCCAATCGCGCGCCCGTTGTAGAGCGAGAAATACCCGGGCCGCCCGATTGTTCACACCCGCGCCAGCGCATCCATCGACTTGACTCGCCGGTTTGGAGCATGTTCCTGCGAACCGCATCCCAAACTCTTCAGGTTCCCATGACAAACGCCTTCATCTTTCCCGGACAGGGCTCTCAATCCGTCGGCATGGGCAAAATGCTCTCGGCGGAGTTTCCGCAGGCCGCCGCCGTCTTTGCGGAAGTGGACGATGCGTTGAGCCAGAAGCTTTCCGCACTCATGTTCGAGGGGCCAGAGGCCGACCTGACCCTGACCGCAAACGCCCAGCCCGCTCTCATGGCCGTGAGCATGGCCGTGATGCGGGTTCTGGAAGCGGAGGCAGGCCTCGATCTGGGGAGCGACGCGAAATTTGTGGCTGGCCATTCCCTCGGGGAATATTCGGCGCTTGCGGCGGCGGGCGCCTTCACGCTCGCCGATACGGCGCGGCTGCTGCGCCTGCGCGGCGAGGCCATGCAGAAGGCCGTACCCGTTGGCGAGGGCGCCATGGCGGCTATCATCGGCCTCGAATTCGGCCCCGTGGCGGCGGTCGCGACGGAAGCCGCGCGGCAACTTCACCTTGAGGCGGCCGTCTGCCAGGCGGCGAATGACAATGGTGGCGGGCAGGTCGTGATCTCCGGAACGAAATCAGCTGTGGAAAAAGCCATGGAATTGGCCAAGGCCGCCGGCGCCAAACGCACCCTGCTTTTGCCCGTATCCGCCCCCTTCCATTGCGCCCTGATGCAGCCTGCGGCGGAGGCCATGGCGGCGGCTCTGGCGGATGTGCAGATCAGCGCGCCCCGCGTTCCCCTGGTGGCCAATGTGCTGGCCGCGCCCATCACCGACCCCGCCGACATCCGCCAACGCCTCGTCGAACAAGTGACGGGAACCGTGCGCTGGCGCGAATCCATCGCCTTCATGGCGGCTGAGGGCGTCGCGACCTTTTATGAGATCGGCGCTGGCAAGGTCTTGTCAGGGCTTGTGAAACGCATCGCGGAGAGCGCCACGGGCGTCTCTGTGGGAACCCCCGCCGACATCGCCGCCTTCAAGACCGCCCGTCAGGGCTGAGCCGGATCAGGAGACCCCATAATGTTTGAACTCAATGGTCTGACAGCCCTCGTCACGGGCGCAACCGGCGGCCTTGGCGGCGCCATGGCGCGCGCCCTGCACGCCCAGGGCGCCACAGTCGCAATTTCCGGCACACGGCGCGAGGCGCTTGAGGCGCTGGCCGCCGAGCTTGGCGACCGGGTGCATGTGCTTCCCTGCGACCTCGCCGACAAGACCGAAGTGGAAGCCCTTGTTCCCGCAGCAGAAAGCGCCATGGGGCAACTCGACATCCTCGTGAATAACGCGGGCGTCACCAAGGATGGCCTGTTCATGCGCATGAAGGACGATGATTGGGACGCGGTGCTCGCCATCAACCTGACCTCCGCCTTCCGCCTCTCCCGCGCGGCCCTCAAAGGCATGATGAAACGTCGCTTTGGCCGCATCATCGGCATCACCTCCGTGGTGGGCGTGACCGGCAATCCGGGCCAGGGCAACTACGCGGCGTCCAAGGCCGGCATGATCGGCATGTCGAAATCCCTGGCGGCGGAAGTGGCCACTCGAAACATAACCGTCAACTGCATTGCGCCGGGCTTTATCGCCAGCCCCATGACGGACGCTTTGAACGAAAAGCAGAAAGAGGCGATTCTCACCACAATTCCAGCGGCCAAGCTGGGTTCAGGCGACGATATCGCCGCTGCGCTGGTCTATCTGGCGAGCCGCGAGGCGGGCTATGTGACGGGCCAGACCTTGCATGTGAACGGCGGAATGGCCATGATTTGATGGTCAAGATGAAGACACAGGCGCTCTCGCCTTGCGCTTTTAAGTGTGTTACCTAGCCTCGTCCTGAACAGGGGCTTGCCATTCGCTTGAGAGTAAGCTTTCAAGGGCGGCGGAAAATTAAGGTTGAAACGCTGTGGCCCTATCGTCCGCAGTCGTTTGTTCAAAAGTTGATCGGGCCAACAGGTTCACGGATCACATAGCTAAAACGAGGATAAAATGAGCGATGTCGCCGAGCGCGTAAAAAAGATCGTGATCCAGCACCTCGGCGTCGACGCCGAGAAGGTGGTCGAAAATGCTGACTTCATTGATGATCTCGGCGCCGACTCGCTCGATCGCGTTGAACTCGTGATGGCCTTCGAAGAAGAGTTCAGCGTCGAGATTCCCGATGACGCCGCCGAGTCCATCGTGACTGTTGGCGATGCGGTGAAGTTCGTCGAAAAGGCGAAGGCGTCCTGATAGGGTTGGGCCCGCCCTTCGCGGGCCCGTCCACCTTCAGCGGCTGCTTCCTGGAAGCGCTGACAAGAACCCATCGCGAAACCAAAACCAGGCCGGACAATCCGGCCTTTTGCGCCTAAAGCACGTGAATGCATCGGATAAACGCATGAGAAGGGTCGTCATCACCGGTCTCGGGATGGTCTCGCCGCTGGCCTGTGGCGTCGAGGAAACCTGGACACGCCTGCTGGAAGGAAAAAGCGGCGCTCGGCGTATCGAAACCTTTGATGTATCTGACATCGCCTGCCAAATCGCCTGCGTGGTTCCGCGCGGCGACGGAACCAACGGCACCTTCAATCCCGATCAATGGATGGAGCCGAAAGAGCAACGCAAGGTAGATGACTACATCATCTTCGCGATCTCGGCGGCGACTCAAGCCCTCAACGATGCGGGCTGGCATCCCGAAAGCTATGATGATCAATGCGCGACAGGCGTGCTGATCGGCTCTGGCATCGGCGGCCTTGGCGGCATCTATGAAACATCGCTTCTGCTGCAAGAAAAGGGGCCGCGCCGCGTGTCGCCCTTCTTCATTCCGGGGCGTCTCATCAATCTATGCTCGGGCTATGTCTCGATCATGCATGGCCTCAAGGGGCCCAATCATTCGGTGGTCACCGCCTGCTCAACCGGGGCGCACGCCATTGGCGACGCTGGTCGGCTGATTGCGCTGGGCGATGCGGATGTGATGGTGGCTGGCGGCGCGGAGTCCGCCGTCAACCGAATCGGTCTCGCAGGTTTCGCCGCCTGCCGCGCGCTCTCGACGAATTTCAACGACCGGCCCACCGAGGGCTCCCGTCCCTATGACAAGGATCGCGACGGCTTCGTGATGGGCGAAGGCGCGGGCTGTGTGGTGCTGGAAGAATATGAGCACGCCAAGGCGCGCGGCGCGAAGATCTATGCGGAGCTGATCGGCTATGGTCTGTCAGGCGACGCCCATCATATCACCGCCCCCGCTGAGGATGGCGATGGCGCCTACCGCTGCATGAGCATGGCGATCAAGCGCGCGGGCATTGCGGCTTCCGACATCGACTATGTGAACGCCCATGGCACCTCTACGCCGCTGGGCGATGAGATCGAACTGGGCGCGGTCACGCGTGTCGTTGGCAACGCGGCGGCGACCATATCCATGTCCTCGACGAAATCCTCCATCGGCCATCTGCTCGGCGCGGCCGGAGCGGTCGAGGCGATTTTCTCGACCCTGGCGATCCGGGACGGCGTTGCGCCGCCGACCCTGAATCTGAACAATCCCTCGGTTGAGACCAGCATCGACCTCGTTCCGCATGTCGCCCGCAAACGCAACATTGACGTTGTCCTGTCCAACTCGTTCGGATTTGGCGGAACGAACGCCTCCATCATCCTGAGGCGTGCGAGCTGATTCGCAACGACTCGACAGTTCCGATTATCACCATTGTGTTTCAATGGCTTATCTAGGCCTGTTTTTTCCCGACGAATGTGATTAAACTCACAGTGTGAATGCAGTGTAACTAGAGAGTACTGGTCTGAACGATGAGCGGCCCCACTCCGACAGACCCTGAGCAAGGGACGCCGACGCCACCGGCCGCCTCCGGCGGCTTGCTTGGCAGACGGCACTTGCGCACGCCACGTGAAGCTTTGCAGCCCGATGACGCGCCGCCGCCCCCCCCAAAACCAAGCCGGCGTCGTCCGGCGCTTTCCGCCTTCAGCGGGTTTTTGTCGTTTCTTTTGATCCTCGCCGTGGCTGGCGCGGGCGTCTTCGTTTGGTCGCAGGAGCAAATGCGGGCCCCCGGACCGCTGACGGTCGACAAGGTGGTGCTCATCGCCCCGCGCACGGAAGTCTATGAAATCATCAGTCAGCTTGAACGTGATGGCATCATCAGCAACAGCCTGCTGCTGAACGCAGCGCTGGTGCTTGAGGGCAATCGCAGCAAGGTCAAGGCGGGCGAATATCTGTTCAAGCAGAACGCCAGCCTGCGCGAAGTCATCGACACCCTGATTTCGGGTCGCGAGATCCTGCATTCCATCTCGATTCCCGAAGGCCTGACCTCGGAGCAAATCCTTCAGCGATTGAAGGAAAATGACTTGCTCACCGGCGACGTACGGGAAATCCCCAAGGAAGGCGCGCTATTGCCTGACACCTACCGGGTGGCCCGCGGCATGTCGCGCAGCGATCTCATCCGCAAGATGCAGGAGGACCAGAAGAGGGTCCTGGAACAGGTCTGGGCGCGCCGCGCGTCGGACATACCCCTGCGCTCCTCTTTCGAACTTCTGACGCTGGCCTCCATCGTGGAGAAAGAGACAGGCAAGGCGGACGAGAGGCCACGCGTTGCGGGCGTGTTCATCAATCGTCTGACCAAGCGCATGCGCCTCCAGTCGGACCCCACGATCGTTTATGGCCTCGTGGGCGGCAAGGGCACCCTGGGACGCGGCATCCTGCGCAGCGAAGTCGACAGGCCAACCCCCTACAACACCTACCAGATCGATGGCCTGCCGCCAGGGCCCATCGCCAACCCCGGCCGCGCTGCGCTAGAAGCGGTCGCCAACCCCTCGCGGACCCGGGATCTCTATTTCGTGGCTGACGGCACAGGCGGCCATGTGTTCGCCGAGACGCTCGAACAGCATCAGCGCAACGTGACGCGCTGGCGCCAGATCGAGCGCGACATGAAGAACCAGCAGAATGGCGGCGCAGCGCCCGTGGATCGCGTGCAACCTGAACCCGTCCCACCAGCCCGTGAGCAGCGCGGCGAAGGGCCCTCGACGGTTGTGCCGATCTTTGGGGGCCTCGCCCCGCGTCCGACGACTGCGCCCGAGCCGGAGCCTACACCCGCCGCGATCACCACGGCCAACGCCACCGTCAATACGCCAAATAACGCTCCCCCACCTGCGAAAACGCCCGCTGGCAAAACGACATCCGCTCCCAGTGGGCAGTTCGGCCTCGACCCCAAGCTGGACAAAACGCTGGGCGCCAACTTCCCCGCTTCGCGCAGCATTCTTGACGGACCGATGGATGACCAGCGCGAGCAGATCGATCCCACCCTCTACCCGGTCAATCCGGATCGCCGGTCGGAACAGCGCGCCCGTTCGGCGCGGCTTGGCATGCCCACAGGGTCCGATGAAATTCCCTCTGAGACACAAGCTTCTCTGGAGCCAAGCCGCACGCCCGCAGAGCCCGCCACCCGCGTGGTGCGCATCTACGACGCTTCGGAAGGAACTCCGCTCGATCCTCTGAAAAACAAGACCTGGGATCTCAACTCGCCCAAAACAGTACCGGCGTTAAAGCCCGAAGACGGGCCGGAGAAAGCGCCAGCCGCCGCCAGAAAGCCCAAGCCCTCCGCCCCTCAGGCGACGACGACGCCCAAACCGGCCGCCTCGCCCCGCGCCGCCGCAGAGCCTGAGCCGCAAGATGGCGC
Source organism: Beijerinckiaceae bacterium (assembly GCA_947456505.1). Lineage (GTDB taxonomy): Bacteria > Pseudomonadota > Alphaproteobacteria > Rhizobiales > Beijerinckiaceae > Terripilifer. The sequence goes on along the minus strand of CANGTC010000030.1, from coordinate 10,762 downwards.
ACAGACAGCCAGCGAGCCAGCGGACGGGAAGACACAGCCAAAGGTCGCCTCGAAGCCTGCGCCCAAACCCGTCAAGCCCAGGGCGAAATCGGGGACCAAACCCGCTACTGACGCTGACGACGAGAACGCGACCAATTAAGTCCGCTTGAGCGGAGGGGGCGGCGCCACTATGGTGCGCATCCGTTTTCAGAACCCGGCGGTTCCATGAGCCTCAAGAGCATGACAGGTTTCGCGCGCACGTCGGGCCATCGCCCGCCGTGGGCCTGGGCGTGGGAGATCAAGGCGGTCAACGCCAAGGGGCTCGATGTGCGCCTGCGCCTGCCCCCAGGCTTTGACCGGATCGAGGCGGAGGCCCGCGCGAAGCTGACGGGCGGGCTGGCGCGCGGCACAGTCTACGCCACTCTCACCGCCCAGCGCGAGGCCACGACCCCGCAGGTGCGCATCAACACCGAAATTCTCAGCGCTCTGGCGGAGGCCGTGGGAAATATGCCCTCGAACCCCAACATGCGCCTCGCCTCTCTCGATGGCTTGCTGGGCGTGCGCGGCGTGGTGGAGGTCACGGACGCCGTCGATGACGAAAGCGTGCTCGCCGAGGCGGCGGCCGCCGCCCTTGGTGGGCTTGAGGGCGCGCTGAAGGATCTGGTGCAGGCCCGCAAGACCGAAGGCGCCGCCCTTCAGGCGGTGCTGAGCGCGCGGGTGGAGCGCATCGCATCCTTGACTCAATCGGCTGAAGATTGCCCCGGCCGCAAGGTGGAGGCCGTGAAGGCTCGGCTCGCCCAGGCCATCGCTTTGCTCACCGACACAAGCCCCGCGCTGGATCCAGCGCGCCTCCATCAGGAGGCCCTGCTCATGGCCGCCAAGGCCGATGTGCGCGAGGAGCTGGATCGGCTGAAGACCCATGTGACCGCGGCCCGCGCGCTGCTGGCCAGCGATGCCCCCGCAGGTCGCAAACTCGATTTTCTCGCGCAGGAATTCGCACGCGAGGCGAATACCCTGTGCTCCAAGTCCAACGATGCGGCGCTGACTTCCATTGGCATGGAGCTGCGCGTCGAGATCGAACAGTTTCGCGAGCAGGTGCAGAACATCGAATGAACGCGACCACAACCCACCAGGGCCTCACGCCCATCGAGACCGGCCGCCGTGGCCTGATGCTGATCCTGTCCTCGCCCTCGGGCGCGGGCAAGACCACGCTGACCCGCATGCTGCTGCAGGACAAGTCCATCGACCTGACCCTCTCGGTCTCCTCGACCACCCGCGAGCGGCGCTCGTCTGAAGTGGATGGCATCCACTATCATTTCATCCTGCGCGACCAGTTCGACCGCATGCGCGGCGCCGACGAGTTTCTGGAATGGGCGGAGGTCCACGGCAATTTCTACGGCTCTCCCCGCGCGCCGGTGGAGGCGGTGCTGGGCCAGGGCCGCGATGTGCTCTTCGATATCGACTATCAGGGCACCCAGCAGGTGCGGCGCAAGGCGCCGGACGATGTGGTGACGATCTTCATTCTGCCGCCGACCATGAAGGAGCTGCGCGCAAGGCTCGAGCGGCGGGCCGAGGATTCGGCGGAGACCATCGCCAAGCGCATCACCAATGCGCGCCACGAGATCCAGCGCTGGACGGACTATGACTATGTGCTGGTGAACGACGACCTGCAGCGCACCTATCGGCAGGTGCTCACGATCCTGAACGCCGAGCGCCTGCGCCGCGCCCGCGCGCAAACCGCCATCACGGGGTTCGTGGACAAGCTGCTGGCCGAATAGGTCTAGCCCCCACGCCCCGCAGCGCGCCGCAACTGCGCCCCGGCGGCGGCGATCTCCGCCACCAGCGCGCTGATATGGCCGCAGGACTGGGTCGCCAGCGCCTGGGGCTCGCCCTCTTTCTGGGTGGGGGGCGCGACGGCGGCGCGAAAGCCGAGCTTGGCCGCCTCCTTGAGCCGCAAGCCCGCATGAACCACAGGGCGCACGGAGCCCGAGAGAGCCATTTCCCCGAAATAGACAGTGTCCGCAGGGAGGATTGCGCCCGTGAGCGATGACACCAGCGCCGCAGCCGCCGCAAGGTCCGCCGCAGGCTCGCCCACGCGCAGACCGCCCGCCACATTCAGATAGATATCGTGCTGCCCCAGCTTGAGGCCCCCATGGGCCTCCAGCACCGCGATGACCATGGAGAGCCGCGCGGGATCCCAGCCAACAACCGCTCGCCGGGGCGTGCCGAGCGCCGTGGGAGCCACGAGAGCCTGCACCTCGACAAGCACGGGCCGCGTCCCCTCCATGCCCGCGAAAACGGCGGCGCCTGGGGCGGAGGCGTCGCGCCCCGACAAGAACAGGGCGGAGGGATTGGTGACCTCGGAGAGTCCCTGCCCCGTCATTTCGAAAACGCCGATCTCGTCGGTGGCGCCGAAGCGGTTCTTCACCGAGCGCAGGATGCGGAAGTGACGGCCGCCATCCCCCTCGAAGGAGACGACCGCATCGACCATATGTTCGACCACGCGGGGACCGGCGATCTGTCCGTCCTTGGTCACATGGCCCACGAGGATCACCGCCGCGCCGCTGGTCTTGGCGTAGCGGATCAGCGCCTGCGCCGCGCCGCGCACCTGGGTGACCGTGCCGGGAGTGGATTCCACCGCTTCGGTCCACATGGTCTGGATGGAATCGATGATGACGAGGGCGGGCGGGCGGCCCTGCTGCAGGGTGGCGACGATGTCCTCGACGCTGGTCTCCGCCGCCAGCTCCACTGGCGCATCCGCCAGCCCCAGCCGCTCGGCGCGCAGACGCACCTGCGCCACCGCCTCTTCGCCCGAGATATAGGCGACCCGATGGCCCTTGCGCGCGAGGATGGCGCAGGCCTGGATCAGGAGCGTCGATTTTCCGATGCCGGGCTCGCCGCCCAGCAGGATCACCGAGCCGGGCACGAAACCACCGCCCGTCACCCGGTCGAGCTCCCCCATGCCCGAGACGATGCGCGGGGGGCTCTTGGTCTCGCCGGTCAGGCCCTCCAGGGGAAAGACGCGGCCCTTGCGCGCCCCGCGCGCCGCCTGCGCCCCGATGCCGGAGCCCACCTGCTCCTCGACGATGCAATTCCAGCCGTTGCAGGCCTCGCACTTGCCCAGCCAGCGCTGGGATATGGCGCCGCAGTTCTGGCAGACGAAATTGGAGCGGACCTTGGCCATATCAGGCCGCGCGGGCCGGCGCGGCTTGCGCGGGGGCTTCAGCGGCAGGTTTTGGAGCGGTCCGCATATAACGGCGCAGGGCGGAGAGCTGGCGCTCCAGCGAAACCTCGGCGGCGCGAAGCTCATCGAGCGCCTGCTCGACGCTGGCGGAGGCCTCCTGAAAGCTCGGCGCGGGGCCGAGGCGGCGGGAGAGGTCAAGAACGGGTTCGGAGGCGCAATTCAGGGGCATGGCTGGGTCTCACGAGAATCAACATAAGAACAATACAGGAACAAAGTTAATTTGGCGAGAGGCCTCGCCATCACCTGCGATAGGTACGCGCATAACGCCGTCCAAGGTTCGTCAGGATCTCGTATCCGATGGTGCCGGCACGCGCCGCCATGTCATCGACCGTGATGGTGGGCCCCAGCAGCTCCACCATGTCCCCTGCCCGCACGCCGCCGGGCACATCGGTCACATCGATCACCGTCAGGTCCATGGACACGCGCCCCGCGAAGGGACAGTGGACGCCCGCCACAACGGCCTCGCCGCCGATACGCGCATCCGTGCCCATGAGCGCCCGCAGCAGGCCATCCGCATAGCCGACCCCGATGGTCGCTAGTCGGCTGACGCGCCTGGCGGTCCATTGGGCGTTGTAGCCCACGCTCTCCCCGGCTCCGATCTCGCGGGTCTGAATGATGGGCGCGCGCAGGGTCACCACCGCGCGCATGGGGTTGGGCGCATCCGGAGTGGGGTTGCCGCCATAGAGCGCGTAGCCGGGGCGCACGAGGTCGTAGAAGGGCCGCTGGGGCAAAAAGAGCCCGGCGGAATTGGCCATGCTGGCCTGCAGGCCGGGAAAGGCCGCACGAACAGCATCGAAACCCGCGATCTGCTGGGCGTTGAGCGGATCAGCTGATACCTCCGACGAGACGAAATGGCTCATCACCAGATCGATCCCCAGCGCCCCAACCTGCCCCGCCAGCGTCAGCGATTCCCCATGGGGGAGGCCCAGACGGTTCATGCCGCTATCCACATGGAGCGCCGCCTTGATGCTTCGCCCCAGCCCGCTGGCGCTCCAGATGCGCAGATCTTCCAGCGAACCCAGCACCGGGCGCAGATCATGGGCGACGTAGGGATCAAGCCGCCCCGCCCCGGCGATCAATCCATTCAGCACATAGATGGCGGGTTCGGCGCCCACGACGGCGCGCACCCTGACGCCCTCGCTGGCCTGGGCCACAAAGAACACACGGCAGCCAGCGTCATAGAGCGCTTTGGAAGCCTGCTCGGCGCCAACCCCATAAGCGTCCGCCTTGACCACGGCGGCGCAGGCGGCGGGGGCGATGCGGGCGGCGAGACTGCGCCAATTGGCGACCAGCGCGGCCAGATCAATGATCAACTCGGCCTGGGATTCAGCCGCTGCGACCGGGTTCAGTCCGCTCACTCCAGACGCTCCGGCATCTTGTCTTCGTCCGCCAGATCGCTGAAGCGCGTGAACTCGCCCTCGAAGGCCAGCTCCACCGTGCCGGTAGGACCATGGCGCTGCTTGCCGATGATGACTTCCGCCTTGCCGTGGGCGCGCTCCATCTCGGACATCCAGGCCAGATGCTCCTCGCTGCCGGGGCGCGGTTCGCGGTTCTTAAGGTAATACTCCTCGCGATACACGAAGAGCACCACGTCCGCGTCCTGCTCGATGGAGCCGGACTCACGAAGGTCGGAAAGCTGCGGGCGCTTGTCGTCGCGGCTTTCCACCTGACGGGAGAGCTGTGAGAGGGCCATGATCGGCACATTCAGCTCCTTGGCGAGCGCCTTCAGGCCCGTGGTGATTTCCGTCAATTCCTGCACGCGGTTGTCACCCTTGGACTTGGAGCCCGAGAGGAGCTGCAGGTAGTCGACCACCAGCATGTCGAGACCGCGCTGGCGCTTGAGACGCCTTGCCCGCGCGGTCAACTGGGCGATGGAGATGCCGCCGGTGTGATCGATATAAAAGGGGACCGACTGCATCTGCCGCGCAGCTTCGGAGATGCGCTGAAACTCCAGATCCGTGATGTCGCCACGCCGGATTTTATAGGAAGGCACGCCCGACTGTTCGGCGATGATACGAGTGGCGAGCTGCTCGGAAGACATTTCGAGCGAGAAGAAACCGATGATGCCGCCATTGAGGGTCTCGAGCGAACCATCAGGCCGCATCTGCGACTGATAGGCCTGCGCGATGTTGAAGGCGATGTTCGTCGCCAGCGCCGTCTTGCCCATGCCGGGACGACCGGCGACGATGACAAGATCGGAAGATTGCAAACCGCCCAGCTTGTAATCGAGATCCCGCATCCCCGTCGAAATGCCCGAGAGCTTGCCTTCGCGTTCATAGGCCTTGGCCGCCATGCTCACCGCATGGGTGAGGGCGGTGGAGAAGCTCTGGAACCCGCCGTCATAGCGGCCCTGTTCGGCGATCTCGTAGAGGCGACGTTCGGCCTCCTCGATCTGCTCGCGCGGGGACAGATCCACAGGCGCGTCATAGGCGGTGTTGACCACCTCCTCGCCAATCACGATCAGCCTGCGACGGGTCGCCAGATCGTAGATGCTGCGACCATAGTCCTCGGCGTTGATGATGGTGGTGGCTTCCGCCGCGAGGCGCGCGAGATATTGGGGGATCGTCACCCCGCCCAGATCATGGTCGCCCAGAAAGGTCTTCATGGTCACGGGGGTCGCCACCTTGCCCGCGCGAATCAGCTGGGAGGCGATCTCGAAGATGCGACGGTGGAGCTCCTCCGAAAAATGCTCGGGACGCAGAAAATCGGACACGCGGTCAAAGGCGTCGTTGTTGACGAGAATTGCGCCCAACAAAGCCTGCTCCGCCTCCACGTTATGGGGCGGCGTGCGATAGGTTTGGGCCCCGGGCTGGGGGCTGGACACGAGGCCAAAACGGCCCGCCAGATCTTCGACGGCTGACATGATCTCACTTGCGATGGAGGAGTCTGACACAACGCTGCCGAAGCACGGATCAATCTAGCCGATCAGCCCGCGCCTCGCCAGACTTGTCGCATGCGGGAAGGGGCGGGGCGAGGGGCCTGCGGGCGCGTGTTCCCACCATCCACAGGGGGAGAAAAAATCAAAACGCAGCCTTGACTATGGCTGCGAGCCCGAAACGAAAACGCCCGGGCACAGACCCGGGCGCTTCCTTGAAGTCTGAAAAAATCAGTGCAATCAGCGGTCGTCGCCAGCTTCGGCCAGAGCCGCGCCGACTTCGAGGCCCAGATCGTCCATGGAGGTCTCTTCGCGGATGGTGAGCTCTTCGCCCTTGGCCTGACGCTCGGCTTCGCCAGCGGAACGCGCGACGTTGATGGTGATCTTGGCTTCCACTTCCGGGTGCAGGTGGATCGGGATCACATGCAGGCCGAGGGTCTTGATCGGGGTGAAGATCGCGACCTGATTGCGGCCGACGTTGAAGCCGCCAGCGGTGATGGTGTCGGCGATGTCACGGGTCGACACGGAGCCATAGAGCTGACCAGTCTCGCCGGCCTGGCGCAGAACGACAAAGCTCTTACCATCGAGCTTCTCGGCCACCGCATGGGCCTCGTTCTTCAGTTCGAGGTTGCGGGCTTCGAGCTGCACGCGCTGGGATTCGAAGCGCTTGCGGTTGGCCTCATTGGCGCGCAGGGCCTTGCCCTTGGGCAGAAGGAAGTTACGGGCGTAACCGTCCTTGACGCGGACGACTTCGCCCATCTGACCAAGCTTGGCGACGCGCTCGAGAAGAATGACCTGCATGATGTGACTCCTTAGGGGTTGCTGGATGAGGGATTGGGAAGGGACCGCCGGAGCGGCTTGACGTTGTCGGCGACGCCGACGCCCGCCGCCACAAACAGCGGCAGGGGGAAAAGGACAAAGATGACCGCATAGAGCGCTGAGAGAAGCCCGCTGCGGGACGAGCGGCCCCGGGTGAGGCGATGGATCGCCGCCAGGCCCTGAAACGCGAAAGCGACGCCAAGGGCGACGGCGGCGCTCGAGGCGAAGACACGGGCGCCGCCTGGCAGAGCGCAAGCCAGCGTCGCAAGGGCGAAAGCGCCAAGCGCGAGGCGCGGCAGGTCGAGACTGGTGGGCAAATCCGGCCAATCCCGGTTCAGCAGTCCGGAGATAAGCGCCACCCGCGCAGCAAGCCAGAGGTTGAGCGACATGGTGAGAACGCTCCAGAAGGCCATGATCGCAGGGACGCTGGCCACAAGCCACGGGACGAACTCATCGACGGGCATAATGGCGGCGCCTTCTTCAACGCCCTTCATCCGCTGCAGCATTTCGCGCAGGCCAGAGCCGATTTCGGTGGCGGCGGCCTCAAGGTCTCCATAGATGATGGCGACAAAGGCGATCATGCCCCAGACAGCGGCTATGGCCAGCGCCGCGACAGTCGCCAGCAAAGGCCCGGGTCCAAGACGACGCTCGCCCGCGAAGGCATGGCTCGCGAGCCAGCCGAGCAAGAGCGCCGGAACTGCGGTGGAGATGACAAAGACGAAGCTGAGCGCGGGCTGCATGACCGCGCAGGTCGTGGCGCCAACCACAGCGGCGAAGAGGCCCGCCAGCGGACCATAGCCAAGCACAGCGATCATGAGAGGCATGGGCGCAAGGATGCTCAGCCACACGCCCGCCATCATGCCTTTGGCGGGCAGGACGAAGAGCACGCCTGCAGCCAGGCCCGCCCCAAGGGCTATGAGATACCGGTTCGTCATGCGCCGAGCTGTCCCGCTGAAAAGCGGTTAGAGCGGATCAGACCGCCCAACCAAGCCGCCACGGACCATTCCGCGCGGCCGACGAGACCCCTCCCCGGCGACCCGGAGAGGGGAAGTTCAAGGTCTTACTTGATCACGTAGGGGAGCAGACCCAGGAAGCGCGCGCGCTTGATGGCCTGACCCAGTTCGCGCTGCTTCTTGGCGGAAACCGCCGTGATGCGCGAGGGGACGATCTTGCCACGCTCGGAGATGTAGCGGGACAGGAGGCGAACGTCCTTGTAATCGATCTTCGGAGCGCCCGGGCCCGTGAAGGGGCAGGACTTGCGACGACGGAAGAAGGGACGACGGGGAGCGGCTGCAGTGGTCATCAGAAAGCTCCTCCTTCAACGGCGCCATCCTCACGAGGGCGGCGGGGACGATCAGGGCGCGGGCCGCGGCGGTCGCCACGATCACCACGGTCGCCGCGCTCGCCACGCTCGTCGCGGTCGCTGTCTTCACGCTTGCGCATCATGGCCGAAGGACCCTCTTCATGGGCCTCCACGCGCAGGGTCAGCAGACGCAGAATGTCTTCATTGATGCCCATCTGGCGCTCCATCTCGGCGATGGCGGCCGGGGGGGCGTCAATGTTGATGAGGGTGAAGTGCGCCTTGCGGTTCTTCTTGATCCGGAAGGCGAGGGACTTGACGCCCCAGTATTCGACCTTGCCGATTTTGCCGCCCTTGGATTCAATGACGGCCTTCATCTGCTCTGTCATCGCTTCGACCTGCTGGGCCGTAACGTCCTGACGAGCAAGGTAGATGTGCTCATAGAGAGCCATGTTGGACCTTTCTCTGCCTGTTGCAGCCTCGGCGCGGAGCCCTTCGAGCCCGGAGAAAGGCCCGACGGATTACATATCGAAGGCGGAGACACGGGAAGACGGGTTCTTGAACCCTGCGGGCTTGCGCCCACCTTCCGTTCAGCCTCCGGCCGAAGCTGTAGCGTGCTTCTACACGTTTCGCCGCCAGATGCAAGACGCCCGGGCGCCCCTGAAGAAAAAGTGAAGCCCAAGCCGAAACCGGCCCCCTCTGGCGAAATGCACACTGCAATTCGTTCACCCATGCGTGACGCAGGCCCTTCGCTCGGATATATGAATTGGCGAGTCGCGACCGCTGGACCAGGCGAAACGTCGCTCACACGAGGCCCAGCTGATGCCATCCTACCTCGATCTCGGATTGATCGTCGTCGTCCTTATCTCCGCCCTGCTTTCGATGTTGCGTGGTTTCACGCGCGAGGTGCTGGCGATCGCCTCATGGGCGGCGGCGGCGGCGGCGGCTTATGCTTTCCATCCCTTGTTGCTGCCAACGGTCAAGCAATATGTCAGCAACGAAAAGGGAGCGCTGGCCGTCTCGGCGGCAAGCGTCTTCCTCGTCACACTGGTGATCGTCTCCATGGTGACCGTGAAGATTTCCGATCTGATCCTCGATTCGCGGATTGGGGCGCTGGACCGCTCGCTCGGCTTTCTGTTCGGCGCGGGCCGGGGCTTCCTGCTCTGCGCCATCGCCTTCATTTTCTTCGCCTTCCTCGTGCCTGAGAAGTCCTATCCCACCTGGGTGCAGAACTCGAAAACCCGCAGCTGGCTGGAGGCGACCGGCGCTTCGCTGGAAGCCCTGCTTCCCGAGAACCTGGACCAGTCACTTTCGAAGGTCCTGAAAAAAGAACCCAAAACCGGCGGTGACGAGCCCCCGGCCGAGCCCGATGACAAGGCGCCGGCAGCCGCTCCCCCACCGGCTCGCCCAGGCCAGCGCAGCCAGGCGCGTCCCGACAATTCGCCGCAAAGCATCGACGCCCTGCTGGGCGCGGGAGCCGCTGGAACAAAACGTTGATTGCGGCTATGACACTGCTGACAATTGGCGCGGCGAGCCTTATGTCATGATTGTTCCAAGGTTGGACCGAATGCTTTAAAGTCGCAATCGGACGATCGCTCCACGGACACGCCAAAGGACCTGCGATGAGCCATTCGGATCGGCATACCCAGACTTCTGGTTCCGACACGCTCAGCGAAGCCTATCCCCCCCACCTTGACGACCCTCTCGACCTCGACGGCGACCGGCTACGCGAGGAATGCGGCGTATTCGGCATTTTCGGTCATCCCGAGGCCGCCGCCATCACGGCGCTGGGCCTGCATGCGCTCCAGCATCGCGGCCAGGAGGCGGCGGGCATCGTGACCTTTGACGGCAAGCGCTTCAGCTCGGAGCGACGCCTTGGCCTGGTGGGCGACCATTTCTCCTCCCGCGGCACGATCGAACGCCTGCCCGGCAACGCCGCCGTCGGCCATGTGCGCTATTCCACCACCGGCGAGACGATCCTGCGCAATGTGCAGCCCCTCTTCGCCGAACTCGATAGCGGCGGCTTCGCCGTGGCGCACAACGGTAACCTGACCAACGGCATCACCCTGCGCCGCGACCTCATCAAACAGGGCGCCATCTATCAATCGACCTCTGACACAGAGGTGATCCTTCACCTGGTGGCGCGCAGCCGCAAGGGCCGCATCCTCGACCGTTTCATCGAAGGCCTGCGTCAGCTCGAGGGCGCCTATTCTCTGGTGGCGATCACCAACAAGAAGCTGATCGGCGTGCGCGATCCTCTGGGCATTCGCCCCCTCGTTCTGGGCGAACTCGACGGGCACTATATCTTCGCCTCCGAAACCTGCGCGCTGGACATCATCGGCGCGCGCTTCATTCGTGATGTGGAGAATGGCGAGGTGGTGGTGATCTCCGAGAGCGGGATCGAATCTCACAAGCCCTTCCCGCCCCAGCCCATGCGACCCTGCATCTTCGAATATATCTATTTCTCCCGGCCCGAGTCCATCGTCCACGGTCGCCACGTCTATGAAGTGCGCAAGAACATGGGCGCGCAGCTCGCCCGCGAATC